>CAJFFX010000005.1 GCA_904374485.1 Candidatus Pseudoscillospira falkowii
ACAGAATTGGAGCGACAGCGAGATCGATCTTTTGGTGCGCGGCGGCGTCACGCCCCTGGAGAGCCGCGGCGGCGCGGTCAGTGCAGTGCGCGGCATCACCACCCGCACTACCACCGGCGGCGCGGCGGACAGCACCTGGCGGGAGCTGACCACGATCCTGATCGTGGACGACGTGATCCCCCAGCTGCGCGACGCGCTGCGCAGCAAGTTTGCCCGGACAAAAAACACGGCCCAGACCCGCAGCGCCATCCGCTCCCAGGTGATCGTGGAGCTGGAGAATAAGCGCAGCGCCGAAATCATCGACGATTTTTCCGATGTGACGGTCCAGGCCTCGGCGGAGGACGCCTCGGTGTGCGAGGTGACGTTCTCCTTCGCGGTGGCCCACGGCCTGAATCAGATCTATCTGACGGCCCACATTACGGTGTAAGGAGGGAGCAGAATGGAAGTTTCAGGATTTCCCACCAGCAGCGACATTTATCTGGAAGTGGACGGGAAAAAGGTGGCCGTGGTGCAGAGCTATACGGCCCGCGCCAGCAAGACCAGCCAGACGGTGGAGGCCTTCGGCGAGCGCGAGCCCGTGGCCATTATCCCCGGGCAGAATACCTACACGCTGCAGCTGCAGCGCCTGTACGCCACCGATGAGGCCATCAGCGACGGGCTGAATTTTTACGACCTGGAGGATTTTTCCCTGGTGATCTGCAAGCCGGACCGCAAGGTCATCTACAGCGGCTGCCAGTGGAGCGATATCTCCGAAGAGGGGCAGATCGGCGCCATGGTGCTGGAAAGCGTCACGGTGCTGGCGTCCAAGCGCATTGAGGTGACGGCCTGATGGAGGAAGCGCTGCTGACCCTGTTGTACGGAAAGCGCGAAAGGCCCTTCTGTCTGCGGGGCGAAACGGTGACGATGACGTTGCTGCCGGCGGCGCAGCTCCTGGAGCTGCGCGCCGCATGCGCCGGTGAAGGGGACGCCTTTGTCCGGGCGCTGCGCATGGGCGCGGATCTTGTGGCCAGGTGCCTTCAAAAGGACGGCGCGCCGCTGTTTGAAAACGGCAGGGCGGTTCTGGAGGCGCTTTCGGCTGAGGAGATCAACGGCGCCGTGGCGGCCTATGAAGCCTGGAGCCGGGAAGCGGACCCGGGCTTTGACAGCGCCGGGGAGGAGATCCAGGCGCTAAAAAAAGACTGAAGCACGCGCCGGAAGAACGGCTGCGGTGGCGCGTGCTGAAGGCGTTTCACGTGCTGCCCGGCGAGGAGCGGGCGGCGCGGATGAGCCGGCGCGACTACCTCTACTGCGCGGTGCAGCAGTGGCTGGACGAAGAGGAGACGCTGGAGGGACTGTGCCCGGCGTGCCGCGCGCGGGCGATGCAGCGGCGCTGCACCGTGTGCGGCGCGCCCCTTCCGGCGGAGGAGAGAACGGAAAATACGGCGTTTGATATGGAACGTTATCGCAGACTGAAAAAGGGGAGCGCACAGAAATGAAGTATTGGAAAGCGTTGGAAAACCGCAGCATCACTCTCTGGCAGGCCCTGTTTGCGCCGCGGCGCGGCGCGGAGGGCAGGCCGGTTGACATAGAGTCTGCGCCGTCCCCGGCGGGGGCGGCGCAGGAGACGCCGGAGGAACGGGGCGGGCAGGCGTCCGCCTCCGCCGGCGGCATAGCAGAAAACGCCGCCGGACGGAAACGTCCGGCGGCAGAAGCGGCGGCGCAGGCGGACAGCGAAGCGGCAGCCCGGCGGGCGGAAGCGGCGCGGCAGACGGAAAAGACGGCGCGGAAAGAGACGGCCGCTTTTGCGGCGCCCCTTCCGGCGGCGGAAGGACGGCAGGCAGCAGCGCCTGCCCCGGTTCATGCCGAAAGCGGCGCGGCGGACTTGTGGGCACAGCTGCGCCGGGCGGGGCACAGCGCCGCCTTTGCCGCCTCCGCCGCGGCCCAGCCGGCGCCGCCGCGGCAGGGGCCGGCCCTGCCGGAGGAACCGGCGGCCCGCATGGCGGGCGCCGCGGACTGGTCGACCTATTTTGAGCAGGATGCCCGCCGCTACGACGGCGGCCATCCGCTGTATTGAGGAGGGAGTATATGGCGATTTTACAGCCGATGCGCTATAAGGATTACGTCTGGCCCCATAACCCCGAGACCTATACCATCACCTACCGCCGCCGGGTGGGGATGTACGACATCCCCTACGGCCTGTATGCCATGGAAAGCCTGGGGCGGACCTGCCGGGTGATGACGGGCAGCGGAGAATTCGTGGGGCCGGACGCTTACGAGGAATTCAAGCGCCTGGCCACGGTTTACTACACCGGCGGCGAGGGCATTCTGGTCCACCCCTGCTGGCAGTCGGCCCATGTGCTGTTCACGGCCCTGTCCCTGCGGCAGGAGCCCAGGCCGGACTATGTGGCCTATACCTTCGAGTTTCGGGAACTGTACGACGGCTACGACACGGAGCTGAAGGAGGTGGACGCCGCCGCTGCTGCCGCCGGCAGCGGCAGCAGCGGCGGCGCGGCTGCAGCGGCTGCAGCGGCGGACAGCGCCGTGCCCCGCTATGTCGTGGTGTGCCGGGGCGACAGCCTGTGGGCCATCGCCCGCAGCAGCGGCTCGACGGTGGAGCAGCTGCTGGCGCTGAACCCGTCCATCAAAAACCCCAACCTGATCTATGCCGGGCAGAAAGTGCGGGTGGCGTGATGCAGGCGGCGGTGGAGATCTACGGCGGCGGGACCTATGTCCTGCCGCTGCTTCTGAGCTGGTCGGTGACGCTGACCGGCGGCGTGCCCTGCGACAGCTTCTACCTGACCTGCCCCTACGGCAGCGGCATGGCCGAGGCTATGGAGCGGGCGTGGCGGATGACGCTGACGGAAGGCGAGGTGTCGCTGCGGGCGACGGTGGACGAATACGAGATCGCCCAGGACAGCCGGGGGCGCATCATGACCGTGTCCGGCCGGGGGCTGATGGCGCTGCTGCTGGACAACGAGGCCGAGGCGGTGGAGTACGACGCGCCGCTGCTGTCGGAACTTTTGCGCAACCACGCCGCGCCCTGCGGCCTTTCCTGGCAGGAGCCGGCGGCGCTGCGGGGCACGGCCCGCTACGCCGTGGCCAGCGGGTCCAGCCAGTGGAAGGCCATCAGCGGTTTTACCAATTATTTCGGCGGCTTTATACCCCGGATCACCCCCGGCGGCGTGCTGCAGCCCTTTCCCTGGAAGGACAGCGGCCGGCGGCGCGTGATCGGCGCAAATACGCCGCTGATGGAACTGCGCTGGCGGGAAAAACGCTACGGCGTGTATTCCGAGGTGCTGGTGGTGGACAAGGTGCGCCGCACGGCGGAGCGGGTAAAAAACAGCCGCATGGACCGCTGCGGCGGCAGCTGCCGCAAGGTGGTCTATACCCCGGGGCGCTCCACGGCCACGGCCATGCGCTATACGGGGACCTATCAGATCGCGGAATCGGAAAAAGGTGCGCGGCTCCTGACGGCGGTGCTGCCGGGGCGCTTTTTGACGCTGCCGGGCGGGGTGGTGCGCATGGAGCGCGGCGACATCGGCATCTCAGGGGATTTTTATGTGGAGGAAACGACCCTGGAGGCAGACGATCAGGGAAGAAAAACAACTTTGACCATGAGGAGGCTGGAGGAATGATGTGGCTATCAAGACGGCTGCGGGAAAGCGCGGCGGGGGAAGAGACCGCCGCCGACCTGGGCGTGACGACCATCGGCGGCGAGCGGGCCGGGGTGTACACCCGCGGCGAAGTGCGGGACCTGGCATTGTGTACGCCGGGGGGCCTGCTCTGGCGGCCCAAAAGCGGCGACCGGGTGGTGGTGCTCAAGGGCGGCCCTGGCGGCGAGGAGGCCTTTGTTCTGGGCACGGAGGACGAAACGGCCGCCGACCTGGCCGACGGGGAGCTCCGCCTGTATGCCGACGGGGCGTCGGTCACGCTGAGAAACGACGGCACCGTGTCCATCAGCGGCAGCCTGATCATCAACGGCGAGGCGTACAAGCCCTGCACCTGCGACACCGCCGTCGGTGCGGAGACAGGGGGTGTGTGAGATGGAGCTGAAGATCAAAAACGGCGATTATGTGCTTTGTGCCGACGGTACCCAGCAGCGGCTGGAGGGCAGCGCAGAACTGCTGCAGCGGGTGCTGTATAAGCTGACGGCCCGGCGGGAGGGGTTCCCCTTCATCCCGGAGCTGGGCAGCGAACTGTACCGCCTGGGCCGCACCGCCGCCCGGGAGCGCGGCAGCGCCGCCGAGCAGGCCGTGCGCGAAGCACTGAGCGACGAGACGGATCTGGAGATCACGGCGGTGACGCTGACGGACGCCGGCGAGGGGCTCTATACCCTGCAGGTATGCCTGACGTATCAGGGGCAGTCCTTGGACGTGACGCTGACCATTCAATGAGAGGAGAGAGAGCGTGAAAACAGTGGATGCGATTTACCAGGAGATGCTGGCGGATTTCTGCGCCCGCATCGGCCGGGACGTGTCGGGCGGCTGCGATCTGGCGGCGCGGCTGTACGCCGCGGCGGCCCAGGTCCAGGCGCTGTATGCCCAGACGGAGTGGCTGGAGCGGCAGTGCTTTCCCCAGACGGCCCAGGGGGAGCATCTGGACGACCACGCCCAGATGCGGGGCCTTGCGCGCCGGAGCGCGGTCAAGGCCGCGGGCGTCATCCGCTTTTCCGTGCGCACGGCGCCGGAGGAGGCGCTGGCGATCCCTGCGGGGACGGTGTGCGTCAACACCCTGGGCGTGCGCTATGAAACGACGGAGGACGGCCAGATCGCTGCCGGCGCGCTGTATGCGGATGTGCCGGGGCAGGCCGTGGAGGCCGGTGCGGCAGGCAACAGCCTGGCGGACACCATCCTGTCCATGTCCGTGCCGCCGGCGGGCATCGTGAGCTGTACGAACCCCGCCGCCTTCACCGGCGGCGAGGACGCCGAGAGCGACGAGGACCTGCGCGCGCGGATCCTGGACAGCTACCGCCGCCTGCCCAACGGGGCCAACGCGGCTTTTTACGAGAGCCAGGCCCTGCTGCATCCCGGCGTGGCGGCGGCCCAGGCCGTGGGGCGTGCCCGTGGTATCGGCACCGTGGACGTGTACGTGGCCACCACGGCGGGGGTGCCGGACACGACGCTGCTCCAGGAGATCGAGACGGACCTGGAGCAGAAGCGGGAGATCGCCGTGGACCTGCGGGTGAAAGCGCCGACCACGGTGAGCGTGGCGGTGACGGCGGAGCTGGAAGCGGCGGATTATGCCGCCGCCAGCGCGGCGGTTCAGACGGCCCTGCAGGGGTATTTTACCGGCGAGCGCCTGGGCAAGGCGGTGCTGCTCTCGGAGCTGCACGCCCTGCTGCACCAGGTGGAGGGGCTGGAGAATTACCACATCCTGGCCCCGGCAGCGGATGTGGCCGCTGCAGTGGGCACGCTGCCGGTGCTGGGCCAGGTGCAGCTTAGCGCCATGACGTGAGGGGGTGCGGGTTATGGGATATGCGCAATATCTGAGAGATCTGCTGGAGCCCCTGGGGATTTATACCTTTACCGATGGCAGCGTCAGCGGCGGCGCAGTGGAAGCGGCCGGCGCGGCGCTGGACGGCGTTTCGGCGGCGCTGGAAGAGGCGGAGCGGGAGGCACTGGTGCCCACGGCGGAGGACTGGGGCCTTGCGCAGCTGGAGGACCTGTTCGCAAAACACCCGGTCTCCCCCACCCTGGAACTGCGCCGGGCGGCGCTGTGCGCCCTGCTGCAGATCGGCGGGGACGACTTCACCGTGGAAGCCATCAACCGCGCCCTCAGCGGCTGCGGCATCAAGGCGGAAGTGGCGGAGCTGGAGGAGACGGGCTGCGTGCGCGTCACCTTTCCCGACACCGCCGGCGTGCCTGAGGGCTTTGACCAGATCGCGGGGATCATTCTCGATATCATCCCCTGCCATTTGGAAACAGAGTTCTATTTCCGCTATCTGACCTGGGTGGAGCTGGAAGCGCGCTTCCCCACCTGGGCGGACATCGAAGCGGAGGCGTACACCTGGGAGGAGCTGGAGCTGGCGGTGTAGCCGGCGAAAGCAAAAAAATGTCCCGACCAATTTGGTCGGGACTTTTTTTGCGCCGTTTTTCAGGATCGCTCAATATTCATCATCGTCGTCGTCATCTGCGTAGCGCTCCGGCTCCTTGTACATGTGGTAGGAAACGATCAGCAGGAAGATGCCCACCAGGATGGCGGTGAAGACCACCTCATTGTTGCCGGTGCCCCACAGGAGCAGGGCGGCGGCGATGAAGAGGACGCCAAAGATGGCGCAGATGAGGAATTTGGGATTTTTCATACGCGGCCTCGATTCTGAAACGATTGAATTTGATGCTACAATTATAGCAATTTTGCCGGGAATGTCAAGAAAATGAACAAAAAACCACGCCCCGGCGGCTGCCGGGCGGGCAGAAGCGGAAAAACAAAGAGGCTGCCGGCCGTCCGCCGGGAGCGGACATCAGAAGCCCAGCGCTTCGCCGATCAGCACCACTTCGGTCTCCATGGAGTTCAGCGGCTCCCAGAGCACCACGAGGCCCCGGCAGATGCGCTCGGGGCTGCTGCAGTCGTAGCATTTGTCGCCGCGGGCGGCGCAGGGGGTGTTCTTGTGCAGGCGCTGGGCGTTTTTGGGGCTGGCGATATTGCGGGCGCGCCACAGGGCGGCGTCGTAGTCCGGCGCGATCTTGTTGACGCCGGCGACGAGGTAGAGCTTTTTGTGACCGTAGAGCGTGGAGGCCACGCGGTTGCCGGTGCCGTCGATATTGAGGAGCTCGCCGGTCTCGGCGATGGCGTTGACGGAGGAAAGGTATACGTCGGCCCCGGCGGCCTTGGCATAGAGTTCCTCCCGGGGCACGGAGCCGTCGTTGTACCACTGCCAATATACGGTGTTGTGGCGGCTCAGCCGCTCGTATACGCCCATATCGTGGAGCGTGACCGAGCCGCCGAAGCCCACGGTCTGGCCGTCGATGGCATGGTCGAGGTAATCGGCGGCCTCGGCGGCCGTTTCAAAATAGGTGACCGCAAAGCCGCGGCTCTTCATGTTTTGGATGGTTTTTTCCACAGATGGGTTCATAAAAAGCGCCCCTTTCCATCAGATCAGATATATTCAGTATAGCAGTCCCTGCCTGTTCGCGCAAGGAAAAATGCGGTGCTCCCGTCCTCTGGCACCGGGGGACGGGAGCACGATTTTTCTTACGATGCGGGCAGAAGCACCACGTCGCCCTCTTCGAGACCTTCGAGGATCTCGGTGTAGCCGCCGCCGGAGATGCCGGTCTTGACGCTTACCTCCTCTGTCTTTCCGCCGCGCTGCACCTGGACGACGCCGCCGCTGACGGCCTCGCTGGGAACGCGCAGGCAGCGCTCCCGCGCTCCGGTGACGATGGAGACCCACACGTTCATACCCGAGCGCAGGCCGTCGGTGTCGTCCAGCGTCAGCTCCACGGTGTAATTGGTCACGCCGCCGCTGGTGACGCCGGCCTGGCTGATGCGGCGCACGGAGGCGCTGTATTCGCGGCTCTGGCCGCTGTCGTCGGTAAAGGAGACGGTGGCGTCCTGGCCGGTAAAGAGCTTGTCGATATAGATCTCGTCCACGGAGACCTCCACGCCCAGGGAATTTTCCTCGGCCAGAGTGGCCAGGGGCGTGGCGGCGGAGGCAAAGTCGCCTTCCCGGGCGGTGCGGGTGAGGATGATGCCGTCGGCCGGGGCGCGGAGCACATAGTCCTCCCGGCGGGCGATGAGCTGGTCCAGTGCCACTTCGGCGTTTTCCACGGCGATGGCGGCGCTGTCCCGGCTTCCCGTCAGGGAGTCGTTTTCGATGGTCATGATCGCCTCGCCCACGGAGACAGCGCTGCCGGTGTCGATGGCCAGGGAGGTCACCTGGCCGGACTGGGTGGCATAGAGCGTCTGGGACGTGGCGGCCTGAGCCTGGCCGTTTTCCATGCAGGCGGCGCTGCCGATGCGGGCCGAGGCGGTCTCACCGCCGGCCAGGGCGCCGGGATTTTTGAAGGAGATCTCCACATAGACGCCTTCCCGGCCGCCGCTCAGGGCGGAGGGCGTGTCGTATACCCGCGCCACGGTGCCGCTGACGCTGCCGGAGTAGGACAGGAAGATGATTTCCGCCGCCGCGCCGGGGGTGATGCGCGCCGCCTCATCCGGGGAGAAAGGCACGGTCAGCGTCATGGCGGTACGGTCCGTGATCTCGGCGATGGGGGTGCCGGCGCTGACGAAGTCGCCCTTGTGGAGGTACAGCGTCGTCACGGTGCCGGAGGCCTCGGCGCGGACGGTCAGGTCGGCGCAGGCCGAAGCGGCCTGGTCATAGCTCTGCCGGGCGCTTTTCAGGGACACCTCCGCCTGATCGATCTGGTCCTCCAGGTCCGAGGCGTCCAGCTCGTAGAGGATATCGCCCTCCTGCACGGCGTCGCCCTCTTCAAAATGGCAGGCGGTGATCTTTGCGCTGACGAGGGCGTAAATGGAGTAGGGGTCCCGATGGACGACGGTGCCGCTGTCCTCCACCAGGGATTCAATGCTGCCGTATTCCGCGGCGGCGGTCGGCGCGCCGCTTTGTTTCTGGCAGCCCGCCGCGCCCAGCAGTACCGCCAGGGCCAGGGGGAGCACGAGATAATGCTTTCTTTTCATCTTTTCACCTTCTGTCATGGGTCACTCCACGCTCTTCAGCGCGCCGAGCATATCGATGTCCTTCATTTTCCGGCCGATGACGAAATTCACCGCCAGGGTGAACAGCAGCGTCGTCAGGCAGGAGAGCAGGTAGGACAGGGGCTTTGTGGATACGGTCAGGGGCAGGTCCTTCAGGACCGCCACGAAAAAGTGGGTCAGAGCAAGGCCCGCCGGCAGACCCAGGATCATGCCGCCCACGGAGAAGATAATGTTCTCGCTCAGCTGCAGTACCCGGATCTCCCGGTCGTGGAAGCCCAGGACCATCAGCGTGGCCAGGGCGCGGATCTGTTCAAAGAAGCTCATGATGCCCAGGTTGTAGATGACGACGCAGGCCAGGCCGCCGCCGAAGAGGATCAGGATATACACCACCAGCGACGCGCTGGACAGGTTTTCCGCGGCGGCGTCAGTGGCGGCCTGGCGGGTCTGCCAGCTGCTGACGAAGTCGTAGCGGTCCAGCTCCGTTTCCAGGGCTGCCGGATCGTCGGCGCAGAGATAGGCGGCGGAGGGGGCGTATGCCTGCCCCATGGAGCGCCAGAGACTCCTGGAGAGATAGGCGCCGGACACGGTGCGCTCGATCGCGGAGACCTGCACGGGGTACAGTCGGGGATCGCCGCTGAAGCGCAGCGTCACGGTGTCGCCCTCGGAAACGCCCAGGTCCTTGGCTGCGGCTTCCTCCAGCACGATGCCGTCCTCCGGCAGGGAGCGGACGGCGTCGGCGTAGGGATCGAAAAGCCGGAGGGCGGGCGTGTCCTCCGCCACGGTCAGTGCGGCGGTGGTCAGCTGATCCGCGGAATAGATCCAGCAGGCCGTGGACATCTCAAATTCCGCCGCCGTCACGCCGGGGACGTGGGCCAGGCGCTCCCACTGGTCCTGCTGCACGCCGGTGTTCAGGGAGACCATCAGGTCGTAGCGGTTCTGGTTGCGGGTCAGGGCGTCGGCATAGCGCAGGATGGAATCCCGCAGGCCGAAGGCCGTTACCACCAGGGCCATGCAGAAGGCGATGCCGATGATGCACGTGAGCATGCGGGCCTTATTGCGCAGGGTGTTGCGGATGATGTATTTCTGATTGAAGCTGAGACGCCGCCACAGGGGGCCGACGGCTTCGAGGAACACAGGCTTTGTATTTTTGGGCGGTTTGGGCCGCATACAGGCGGCGGGGGACTCCTGGAGCAGCGAGCGGCTGACGAGATAGGCGCTGCCGACGCAGCACACCGCCGTCAGCACCAGGGCCTGGAGCCAGGAAGCGTAGTCGTTGGCGATGGTGAAGGGCGGCAGGTCGCAGCCGGTGGCCAGGGTGTCCACGATCAGGCGGATCAGCGGCACCGTGGGGGCAAGGCCCAGGGGGAAGCCCACCAGCACCACCAGCACGGCGTTCATCAGATAATAGAGCAGGATGGTGCCATCCTGATAGCCCAGGGCTTTGAAGGTGCCGATCTCCTGGCGGGCGCCCTCGATCAGGCGGCTCATATTGCTGACCATCAGCAAAATGGCGCACAGGAAGAACAGCATCGGGAACAGCCGCAGGATGGGCTGCAGGTCGTTTGTGGTGCCCTGGAAGGAATAGGCGGGCAGGTTGTCCTCCAGGGCGAGGATGTTGACCACCTTGTCGCCCAGGGCGCCGTCGATGCTGCGGCGCAGTTCCTCGTCGCTGCAGCTGCCGTCCACGGTCAGGCAGATCTGGTTGTAGCGGTTTTCTCCCATGAGCACCGCGGCGGCGGTGTCGCTGCAGTAGGCGAAGCCGTGGCGGGCCAGATCGGCGGAGGGAGTAGCGGCGTTGATATTGCGGATCAGTTCCGGACTTTTGACGAGGCCGCTGATCTGCAGATGGAGTTCGGCGCCGGAGGCGGGAAAGGTCATGTCGTACCAGTCGCCGACGGCCAGGCCGTTGGCCCGGGCGAACTCGTCGCTGACCACCATTTCCCGGTCGCTTTGGGGCAGGCTGCCGGCGATGAGGTAGGGGGTGTTCATCTCATAGGTGTCCGGCACGGCGTAGAGAGCCAGGGTGATGGCGCTGTCACCCTTTTCCTGGACCTCCAGAGACACCCGGGGCTGCACGCCGGTGACGCCGGGCAGGGCCAGGAGGGTGCGGCAGTCGGCCCGGTCCAGATTCGTGCCGGTGATCCAGTAATCGGCCACGTTCTGCTCGGTATAGTACTGGTCGCAGATCCGGCGGACATTGTAGGTGATGCCGCCCAGGGCGGCGTAAACGGTGACGGCGATGGCGGTGATGAGGATCACCGAGACCAGCCGGGGCAGGGTGCCCTTCAGCGCCCGCAGAAAATTCAGCCACAGCATCGCCTCACCACTCCAGTTCCTGCACGGGCACGGGAGCGGGATTTTCGGTGAAGGATTCGATCTTCCCGCTCTTCATGCGCATCAGCACGTCGGCGGTGGGGGCCAGGGCGCCGTTGTGGGTCACGACCACCACGGTCTTGCCGCTCTTGCGGCACAGCTCGTACAGCAGCGCCAGGATGGCTTTGCCGGTTTTGTAGTCCAGCGCGCCGGTGGGCTCGTCGCACAGCAGAATATCCGGATTTTTGGCCAGGGCGCGGGCGATGGCGCCGCGCTGCTGTTCGCCGCCGGAGCACTGGGCGGGGAAATTGTACATCCGGTCCCCCAGGCCCACCATTTCCAGCACCTCTTTGGCGTCCAGGGGGTCTTTGCAGATCTGGCTGGCCAGTTCCACGTTTTCCAGCATATTGAGGTTGGCCATCAGGTTGTAGAACTGAAACACAAAGCCGATGCTGTTGCGGCGGTACTCCGTCAGCCTTCGCTTGTCGTAGCCGGAGATCTCCTGGCCCGCCACCCACAGCTTGCCGCCGGTGGGGGAGTCCATGCCGCCGATCAGATTCAGCACCGTGGATTTGCCCGCGCCGCTGGCGCCGAGGATGATGGTGTATTTCCCCGGGGGGATGGCGAAGCTGATGTCGTCCACGGCGCGGATCACCGTTTCGCCCATTTGATAGCTGCGCGTCAGATGCTCTGCCCGGATCCCGTCCATGCTGCCGCCCCCTTCCGCAGATTTTTGTAGCTTAAGCATACCAATCCCGCCGGGAAAGTACAACCGACACATTCCGGCCAGGTGTTTCAAAAGAGAAAAAATAAGACAAAGTGTTGTATTCACAGCCAAAAAGCGGTAAAATATTGCGTAGAATTTTTGGAAATTTATGAAAAATCGACAGAAATGGGAGGGAAAGCGGTCATGGCGCGGCAGGAAAACCAGCGGGTGATGCTGACCCGGCGGCTGATCCGGGAAGGCCTGATGGAGCTTTTGAAAACCGAGAGCATTCACAAGATCTCCGTGCGGGCCCTGTGTGAGGGGGCGGGCATCAACCGCTCCACGTTCTATCGCTATTACGGCAGCCAGTACGACGTGCTCGCCGAAATGGAGGAGCAGGTGCTGGGAGATGTGGGGGCTTTGCTGCAGCAGGCGCCCAGCGCCACGGACCGGGAGACCCTGGAGGCCATCTGCGCCTATTTCGAGCAGCACATGGACTCCGTCCGGGTGATGGTGAGCAACAATGTGGACCCGGAATTTCCCCGCAAACTCTTCGGCATGCCCCAGGTGCGGGACATGATCCTGGCGCGCCTGGACCCGGCGGCGGACGCCGAGCAGCAGAACTATCTGTACATTTTCCTGGTCAACGGCGCCTATCATCTGGTGCGGGAGTGGATCGACAACGATCGCGGCCGCCCCTTCAAGGAGATCGCCTATCTTCTGGAGGACATCATCGACCGGCTGTGCCGCCCGTGAAACGCCGCGCCGCGGGCGGAAAGACCCGTTTGCAGAAAAGGAGAAAAAAGAGAAAATTTTCTATTGACAAATGGGACCTGCCTGCGTATAATAATAACTGCTCTGTCGGATGGTAGGGCGATTTGGCGGCATAGCTCAGTTGGCTAGAGCATGCGGTTCATACCCGCAGTGTCCCCGGTTCAAATCCAGGTGCCGCTACCATTTCCCGCGGAGCAGCCGCTCCGCGGGAACCAGATGGCCCGTTGGTCAAGTGGTTAAGACACGGCCCTTTCACGGCTGTAACATGGGTTCGAGTCCCGTACGGGTCACCAACAAAATCACCCTGTGAGGATCTCCTCCCAGGGTTTATCCGGAGGCTTAGCTCAGCTGGTTAGAGCGCTTGCTTCACACGCAAGAGGTCACAGGTTCGAGTCCCGTAGTCTCCACCAGAAAAAGAAAGACACGGCTTATAGCCGTGTCTTTCTTTTTCTGCTTACCGACTTCCATTTTTATTTGGGGCCAGTGAATTGCCCCAAACGCAAGGTTTTCGCCAGAGACGAAAATGCGCGGGGCCCGGATATGCAGGCCCGCTGACTGAACCGCCCCGTTTTGTACTGTCCGCCAAAATGGGGCGGTTCAAATGTGGAGAGAGAAATTTATAATGATAGCTGTTATGCAAGCTGTTTCCACAGGCAATAGACCACATCGGCGCGGGGGCAGTTGTCCTTGGCCGTGAAGGCCAGCCCGTCGGTGAGGCCGTTGTCCGCAGCCCAATCAATGGCCGCCTGGGACCAACTGCCGCCGCTGGTGTCAGCACCGGAGGAACGGGCCAAAAAAGCCAGCATTTGGTCATAGGCCACGGGGCTGCCGGTGCCGAAGGTGGTAGCGGTGACGCCGTTGGTAATGCCCTGCTCCGCCGCCCACAGCACCGCATTGTAATAGTAGGCGCTGGGGTCGGACACATCGCTGAACGGGGACACTGTTGAGGACGGCTGCGGAGATCCTGCGGCCCGCCACAGGAAGGTCACAGCCTGGGCGCGGGTGACGGTTGTGCTGGGGGAGAAGGTGGTAGCAGAGGTGCCGCTGGTAACGCCGCTCTCCTTGGCCCATTCAACTGCTTCGGCGTAATAATCAGAATCAAATACATCTGAGAATCCGGCCACAGTGGGGGAGGAAGGGGCGGGAGCCGCCTGAGCGCCAGCTATATTGTCCAGCACCTGAACCGGCTCTTTCTGCTCGAGCCACCAAGGCATCCCCTGTATGTTTAGCTGTCCCTCGTCGTTGTTGCCCCAGGCCCACAGAGTGTGGTCGTCCCGCACCACCATATAGTGGGCGTTTCCACCCAGGCCGCCACTGTAACCAACCACATGGTCCAGCACCTTGACGGGGGTCATCTGGCTGACTGGACGCCCCCACATCCACAACTCGCCGTTTTCGGTCAGGTAGGCCTGGCCGCCAAAGGCAACGATATTCCGCAGGGAGGTCTGAACCGGAACATCGGTCCCCTCCCGCAGGACCTCATTGAAGGGACTGTCGTAGACCCTGCCACAGCACCAGATGGAACCATCTGTTTTCTCGATGACCGTATAATCAGCAGGGCACCACACATCTTCCACGCCGTCCATGATTTTTACAGGGACGGTCTGCACCTTGGCGTCCGCCAGCGGATAGACCTGGGGAATTGTCCGGTCGTATTCCCCGTTGTTGCCCAGTGCGCCGGTATCATTGTCCCCCCACATCCAAAGGGAACCATCGGTCTTGATGGCTGCCATGTGGTCAGGGCCGCAGCGCATCAGCTTCACATCGTCCATGATTTTCACTGGGACGGTCTGGCAGGCCGCGGTGCCCCGTGTGGCGTTCCAGGTATAACCGTTGCCCAGATTTCCGTGGGTAATGTTGCCCCAGGTCCAGAGGGTGCCGTCGGTTTTCAGCGCGGCGGTGTAGGTGATGTTGCAGTCCACGGCAGCCACGTCCTCCATAACCTTGATGGGGACGGTCTGGTAGTCGGACGGATAATCGCCAGCGTTTCCCGTTCCGCCGTTTCCAAGCTGGCCGCATTGATTACTGCCCCATATCCAGAGGGAGCCGTCGCCCCGGAGAGCGGCGATGTGGTTGCTGCCGCAGACCACAGACACCACGTCGTCCATGACCCTCACAGGGGTGTCCGAGGAGACAGCCTCCGTGCCGGTGCCCAGGAGCCCGTATTGATTGCTTCCCCAGGTCCACAGGACACCGTCCGTGTCGATGGCGGCGGTCATGCGGTCTCCGCAAGAGACGGACAGGTACTCCCCTGCGGTGAGATTATCTGCTGCCGCCGCGGGAACTGCCAGCCCCATACATAGTGCCAGGACCAACGTCAAAGATAATAGTTTTTTCATTGTATTCCCTCCTCAAAATGTAGACGGTACTTAGATTTTAACACCATCATGTTTTGTTGACAAGCAATTTTGTATGCCATTGGCGCACATGTATTTTAGATGTTCCTGCCTATACTTCCTAATGTGGTGATAGGATGAAACATTTGCATTTTGACAATGAGAGTTTCTGCGAAAGAATCAGAAAGAATATCAAGCGCTGCCGAACAGAGCAGGGATTGACCGCCGACCAGCTTGCGGAAAAAGCAGGGCTGGGGCATGATTATCTTCGGCAAATCGAGAGTGAAAAGGACCGGAACCATGGTTCTTTGATCTCCCCCTATAAAATTTCTATGGCGTTGAATATAAGCATGGACGCCTTAGTATCTGAAAACGACGATAAATAACCGACTGACAGTTTTGTGACTTGTCAGCCGGTTTTGCTGTTCAGAGGGCGGCACCGCAACCGTCACTTTAGATGATATCCAGGGTTTGGATTTGGACGCAAAGTCTCCACCAGGGAAAGAAGGACACGGCCATAAGGCCGTGTCCTTCTTTCCCTGGTTACCGCTTTTATTTTAGTTTGGGGCAAATGAATTGCCCCAAACGCTTGCCACGGCGCACTTACGGGGCCCCACGTTGTGGTGCCCCGGATAGGTAGGCCCGTCGGCGGGAACGCCGCCGGCGATTTATTTTACGAACTGGTCGATGGCACGGTTCAGGCGCTCCACGGTTTCCTGGTCGCCGGTCTCCACGGCGTCCACCAGGCAGTGCTCGATATGGTCCTTCAGAATGATCTTGCCGGTGCTGTTCAGCGCCGCGCGCACGGCGGCCAGCTGAATGAGCACGTCGGCGCAGTCTTCGCCCCGCTCCACCATTTTTTTCACCGATTCCAGATGACCGATGGCTCGGGACAGCCGGTTCAGCACGGCTTTTTGATGCGCGTGCTCGTGGGGATGGGTGTGGGTATGAGAATGAGCGCAGCCGCCGGCCTGGGCCGGGTCATGTCTGTGTTCCTGTGCGTTCATGGGATCGCCTCCTGCCGCCATTGTACGGCCCGGGGCGGCCCTTGTCAAGGCTGCGCCGGCGGCGCGGCGCGGGAAAAATATCCCCCCGGGGGGCTTCCGGAGCGGGGCGCCCTTTGGTATAGTGTACAATAATCAAACAAAAAATGAAACGGACAAAAACCGTCCGCATCCTCTGCAGAGCGCGAACCCAAAAACCGCGGCGCCGAAGCGCCGCCGGAGCGGCAGAAGCCCCTCCCCCTGATCCGAAGCGCGCCGCGGAAACGACGGGGTGCGGCAGCCTGTCCGCAAACGGCATACCGGTGGACCGAAGTCCGCTGCAAGCGCCAGAAGGCGCGGGCAGCGGGCTTTTTTTGCCTTTTTGGCGCCGCCGGCACAACAGGGGAGGATTCGCTATGGAAGTCAAACAGCGCATTTCGAATTACTGGACGCAGCGGGCCGAGGGCTTTGCGGCCCAGCGCCTGCGGGAATTTGCCGGGGAAAAGCACGATCTCTGGCTGGCGGAATTCCGGAAATATCTGCCGGAGAAAAAGGGCCTGCGCATCCTGGACCTGGGCACCGGCACGGGCTTTTTCGCTTTCCTGCTCTCCGCCGAGGGGCACTGCGTCACCGGCATCGACCTGACGCCGGACATGATCGGCGAGGCCCGGCGCACTTCGGCCCTTCTCGGCATCCCGGCGGATTTTTATGTGATGGACGCTGAGCGCCCCGCCTTTCCCAAGGGCAGTTTCGACGCCCTGGTCACCCGCAACCTGACCTGGACCCTGCCTCATCTGTGCAAGGCCTATGAAGCCTGGCACGATCTGCTCAAGCCCGGCGGCGTGCTGATCAATTTCGACGCCGACTACTGCCAGGAGCACGAGCCGGCCGTGCTCCCGGAGAACCACGCCCACAAGAAGATCGGCGCGGATCTCTGGCAGGAGTACGAGGGCATCAAGGACGCCCTGCGCCCCCTGCAGCATCCGCGCCCGGCCTGGGACACGCTGCTGCGCCAGGCGGGCTTCCGGGATATCCATGTGGACACCGCCGTGTGGCGGCGGATCTACGCCCGCATGGACGAATTTTACAATCCCACGCCCATTTTCGCCATTTCCGCCCGGGCCTGAAAGGAGAAGGGTGTCATGCAGCGCTATGCAAGCTATGAAGAAGAGAATATTGCCTACTGGAACGGCCGCGCCGGCGGCTATTCCGACGTGAACCGGGAGGAATTGGCCACGGCGCAGCGCCGCGTCTGGCGCGGCGTGCTGGCCGAACAGATCGCCGTCTGCCATCCCGGGCGGCGGATGGAAGAGGTGCGCGTTCTGGATGTGGGCACCGGCCCCGGCTTTTTCGCCATTGTGCTGGCGGAGCTGGGCTGCCGCGTGACGGCGGTGGACTACACCGACAACATGCTCCGTGAAGCCCGGCGCAACGCCGGGGCGCTGGCGGAGCGCATCCGCTTTCTCAAGATGAACGCCGAGCAGCTGACCTTTCCGGACGAAAGCTTCGACGTGGTGCTCTCCCGGAACGTGACATGGAACCTGCCCGATCCCACGGCGGCTTACCGCCAGTGGCACCGGGTGCTCCGGCCCGGCGGCCTGTTGCTGAATTTCGACGCCGGGTGGTACGCCTATCTCTATGATGAGCAGGCCCGCGCCGCCCATCTGACGGACCGGGCCAATGTGGAAAAGCTCGGCGTGGCCGACGACACGGCGGGCACCGACGTGGACGCCATGGAGGCCATCGCCCGCCAGGCGCCCCTGTCCCGCCGCAGCCGCCCCGCCTGGGACGTCGCGGCCCTGCGGCAGCTGGGCATGGACGTTCGGGCCGACGAGGAGATCTGGCGGCGGGTCTGGACCCGGGAGGAACGCGTCAACAACGCCTCCACCCCAATGTTCTTGGTCCGGGCCGTCAAGCCCGAATGCCGCGCCGCGGCGCAGTAAGCGGATGCGGAATACCCCGCGCGGCCGGGGGGAGGGGTTCTTTTGAAAAGATATATTGCAAAACGGCTGCTGCAGCTGATCCCGATCCTGCTGGCCATCACCTTTTTGTCCTTTGCCATGATGCGTCTGGCAGGCAGCGACGCGGTGCTGCAGAAAATGGAAAATACCGGCATGGTCCTCTCCCAGGACGTCATCGACGCGGCCCGGGCGGAGCTGGGGCTGGACAAGCCCTTTCTGACCCAGTATTTCGTGTGGCTGGGGAACCTTTTGCAGGGGGATATGGGCGTGAGCTATATCTCCGGCCGGGCGGTGCTGCCCACATTTCTCTCCAAGCTGCCGGCCACGCTGCTTTTGACGGCGGTCTCCCTGGCCATGACCGTCGCCGTGTCCATCCCGCTGGGGGTGCTGGCGGCGGTGCGGCAGAACCGGCTGACCGATGCGCTGATCCGCGCCGCCAGCTTTGTGGGCAACAGCCTGCCGAATTTTTTTGTGGCGCTGCTGCTGATGTATGTGTTCGCCATCCGCCTGGGGTGGCTTCCGGTGATCTCCCGGGAGGTCACGCTGCCGAATGTGCTCCTGCCGGCCCTGACCCTCGCCATCGCCATGTCTGCCAAATATCTGCGCCAGGTGCGCGCCGCGGTGCTGGATGAGCTGAGCAGGGATTATGTCATGGGCGCGCGGGCCCGGGGCGTGCCCTTCCGCGTCACGCTGACAAAGAGCGTCCTGCGCGCCTGCATGACCACCATCCTCACCCTCCTGGCCCTGTCCATCGGCAGCCTGCTGGGGGGCACGGCCATCGTGGAATCCATTTTCATGTGGGACGGCGTGGGCAAGCTGGCAGTGGACGCCATCAATATGCGCGACTATCCCATGATCCAGGCCTATGTGATGTGGATGGCCATCATTTATGTATTTGTGAATCTGGCGGCGGACCTGTCCTACCGGGCGCTGGACCCCCGCATCCGGCTGGGAGGTGAGCGGCCGTGAGAATGCGCGCCCCATTGTGCAGCCGCCGCGCCGGCCGCCTGGTGTTCTTTCTCGCCCTGGCGGTCCTGTTGCTGCTGACGGTGCTCTTCGCCCGCCAGCTTTGCCCCTATGACCCCAACGCCCAGGTCTTTGAAACGCTCCTGCCGCCCAGCGCAGAGCATCTCGCCGGTACGGACCGGCTGGGGCGGGACCTCCTGTCCCGCATCCTGATGGGCCTGCGCACCAGCGTGCTGGCGACGCTTTTCCTGGTGGCCGCCGTGACCGCGGCGGGCACCGCCGTGGGCGTGCTCTGCGGTGTTCTGGGCGGCGCGGCGGACGGGCTGCTGATGCGCGTTTCCGACGTTTGCCTGGCCTTTCCCAGCCTGGTGTTCGCCCTGGGCGTGGCGGCGCTGCTGGGCGGCGGACTGCACAACGCCGTTCTGGCTTTGGCCGTCATCGGCTGGCCGAAATACGCCCGCATCGCCCGAAGCCAGGTCCTGGCTCTGGAGAACGCCGACTTCATCGCGGCGGCCCGCCTGGCGGGGGATACGAACGGGCAGATCATCCTGCGCCACCTCCTGCCCAATATCCTGGGTCCCATCCTGGTCACCGCCGTGCTGGACATCGGCACCATGATGATGGAGTTGGCGGGCCTGAGCTTTTTGGGCCTGGGCGCCATGCCGCCCACGGCGGAGCTGGGCAGCATGATGAGCGACGGGCGGAGCATGCTCCAGACCTATCCCTGGGTCGTGCTGGCGCCGGGCGTCGCCATTTTTGTCGCCGTGGCGGTGTTCAACCTGCTGGGCGACGCGCTGCGGGATTGGCTGGACCCCAAAAACAGCGCCCGGGGCGAAAGCCCGGGCAGAACAAACGAAACAGCGAGGGAAACACCATGAAACGAAGAAAAAGAGTTCTGGCGCTTCTGGCGGCGGCCTGCCTGAGCGCCGCACTGCTGGCGGGCTGCGGCGGCGACGGCGGCAGCGAAGAGACGGACGGCGCCTTCGTGCTGGGCGACACCACTTTTAACGCCGAAAACGAAGAGCCGGATGTGAACCCCCACAACGCCTATTCCGGCTGGGCCTGCATCCGCTACGGCGTGGGCGAAACGCTGTTCCGCTGGTCCGATTCCATGGAGATCGAGCCCTGGCTGGCCACGGGCTATGAGCGGACGGACGAGTACACCTGGGTCATCACACTGCGCGACGGCGTGACCTTTTCCAGCGGCCGCCCCTTGGACGGCCAGGCGGTGCAGGCGTGCCTCACCCATCTGGTGGAGACCCACGACCGGGCCCGGGGCGATCTGATGATCGAAAGCATCGCCGCCGAGGGCCAGACCGTGACCATCACCACGGCGGAGCCCCGGCCCACGCTGCTCAATTACCTCAGCGATCCCTATGGCTGCATCATCGACATGGAGGCCGGCGTCACGGAGGAGGGTGTCGTGGTGGGAACCGGACCCTACGTCGTCACATCCCTGAAAAGCGGCGAGGAGCTGGATCTGGTGAAAAACGAGACCTACTGGGGCGGCACGCCGGGCTACGACAGGATCAAGGTGCTGACCATCACCGACGGCGACACCCTGACCATGGCCCTCCAGTCCGGCCAGATCGACGCGGCCTACGGCCTGCCCTACGCCAGCTATCCCCTTTTTGAAAACGAAGACTACACCATTTCCAGCTGCGCCACCAGCCGGACTTTTTTCCTGCACATGAATTTTGAAAGCGCCGTCATTCAGGACGACGCCGTGCGCCGGGCCATCGCCATGGGCGTCGACAAGGAGCGCTTTGTGGAGGACCTGCTGGACGGCAACGGCTACGTTGCCGCCGGCCCCTTCCCCGACAGCTTTTCCTTCGGCGGCGGCGCCGTGACGGACCGGGACTATGACCCGGAGGGGGCGAAGGCCCTGCTAGAGCAGGCTGGCTGGGTGGATACGGACGGCGACGGCATCCGGGAAAAGGACGGGCAGAAGCTGACGATTCGCTATCTCACCTATCCCAGCCGCCAGGAGCTGCCGCTGCTGGCCGAGGCGATCCAGGCCAGCCTGGGGGACATCGGCATCGAGGTGGTCGTCAACGTCACGGCGGACCACAACAGCATCCGGGTGGACCCCGGGGCCTGGGACGTGTACGCCAGCGCCATGGTCACCGCCCCCACCGGCGACCCGGCCTACTTCTTCACCACCCACTGCCTGGACGATTCTGCCGTCAACAACGGCCATTACCACAGCGACGCGCTGGAGGCCCAGGCCGCCGCGCTGGACGGCGCCTTCGATCCGGCGCAGCGGGCGGAGCTGGCCGTGGCGATGCAGCAGACCATTCTGGACGACGACGCCTTCGTGTTTTGCTCCCATCTGCAGATGACCATGATCTCCCGCGCGGACGTGGCCGGCCTCACGGCCCACCCCTGCGATTTTTATGAGATCACGGCGGACCTGCGGCCTGCCGCGTAATACCCGCCGGAGGACGGAAAGGAGGAAGGACTGTGGCACCGCTGCTGGAATATGAATCGGTGGAGATCTCCTTTGGCCGCCGGGCGGTGGTCCGCGATGTGCGCTTCGCCCTTGGCGCCGGGGAGATCCTGGGGATCGTGGGCGAATCGGGCAGCGGCAAAAGCTCTCTGCTGCGCGCCGCCCTGGGCCTGCTGGGGCCCGGCGGCGCGGTGAGCGGCGGGCGCATCCGCTTCCGGGGACAGGACCTGACGGCGCTTTCCGAGCGGGAGCTGCAGAAGATCCGGGGCGCGCAGATCGGCATGATCTTTCAGGACGCCGGCGCGTCGCTGTGCCCCATCCGCACCATCGGTGCACAGATCTGCGAGAGCCTGGCGGCCCACGGGAAGATCTCCCGCCCGGCGGCGCGGGAAAAGGCCCTGGCCCTGTTTGAAAAGCTGCGCTTTCCCGACGGAGCGCGCATCTGGGACAGCTATCCCTTTGCGCTGTCCGGCGGCCAGTGCCAGCGCGCGGCCATCGCCGCCGCCATGCTGCCCTCCCCGGCGGTGCTTTTGTGCGACGAGCCCACCAGCGCGCTGGACGTGCTGGTGCAGAAGCAGGTGGTGGAGGAGCTGCTGCGACTGCGGGAGCTTTTTGGCACGGCCATGATCCTGGTGACCCACGACATCGGCGTGGCGCGGGCCATGGCAGACACGGTGCTGGTGCTGAAAGACGGCCGGATCGTGGAGATGGGGCCGGCGGTGCAGGTGCTGAACGCGCCCCGGACGGATTACACCCGGCGGCTGCTGGACGCGGCGCCGAAACTGCGGAGGGCGTGAACCATGGAGAACCTGCTGGAAGTACAGGATTTGACAAAGATCTTCGGCGCGGGGGGCGGCCGCCCCGTCACCGCGGCGGATCATGTGACCTTTTCCCTCCGGGCGGGGGAAGCCCTGGGCCTGGTGGGCGAATCCGGCTGCGGCAAAAGCACTCTGGCCCGGATGATCGCCCGCCTGCTGGAGCCCACCGCCGGGGCGGTGTTTCTGGAGGGGGAGGAGATCACAAAGCTGCGCCGCCGGGCGCTGCGCCCCGTTTACCGGAAAATGCAGATGGTGTTCCAGTCCCCGGCGGGTTCCTTCGATCCCCGCCGGACCCTGGGCCACGGCATCGCCGAAAGCCTCGAAAACCGGGGCCTTTCCCGCGGAGAGCGGCAGGCGCGCACAGCGCAGCTCCTGGAGCGCTGCGGCCTGCCGGCGGACTTTGCCGGGCGCTATCCCCATGAGGTCAGCGGCGGCCAGTGCCAGCGGGCGGCCATTGCCCGGGCCCTGGCGGCGGAGCCCCGGCTTTTGATCTGCGACGAAGCCACCTCCGCCCTGGACGTGACGGTGCAGCAGCAGATCCTGGAACTGCTGGGCGAACTGCGCCGGGACGGCCTTTCCATCCTGTTTATCTGCCACAACCTGGCCCTGGTGCAGTCCTTCTGCGACCGGGTGCTGGTGATGCGCGCGGGAAAGATCGTGGAGGCGGGAAACGCCGCCGACGTGATCGCCGCCCCCCGCACCGACTACACCAGATCCCTCCTGGACGCGGTGCTGTGAAAACGAAAAACAGGGGCGCAGACGGCAAAACGCCGTCTGCGCCCCCTTGTTTTTGCGGGAAAATCACGCCGGCGCGGAAAAAAGGAAGGCCGCCCGGCAGCGCTTGGCGCTGCCGGGCGGCCTTTTCGGCGGTTTTATTTTTGTGCGGCTCACATCTGGTCCAGGCGGTCCGGCCCTTCGGCCCGGCTCAAGCGGCGGACGGTCCGGCGGGTCAGCAGCACTGCCGCCACCAGGATCACGGCGATGCAGACGAGGACCGCGACGGTGGTCGTGCCGGGGTTTTCCAGAATGGCGCCCACGCTGTTGTCGTGGACCACGGTTTTGCGGCCGTCGCCCTGGGCATACGCTGCCGGTACGACGCCAACGTGCTCCGCGTCCGGCGCGAAGGAGGCGAGATACAGCGCCAGGCCCTGCCAGGCCATGACCGGCGCGCCGGTCTCATCACGGAGGATCGCGCTGTCCCAGTCGGTGATCTCGTTTCCGCCGGCGTCCTTGGGGACGAATTTCAAAAAGCCGTGGGCGCTGCCCCGGGCGGCGATGAGGGCCTGGAGGGAAGCGCGGTCGGTGACCACGCAGTAAAGGGCGTCGCCGTCGGTCCAGGCGGTCTGGCCGTCTGCGCGGGCCAGCTTCAGATCGGTCACGCAGTCCATGGGGATGCGGCTGGGGTTGCAGGTGTAAACGATGCCGGAAAAGTGGAGCGCGGCGGCGCCGTCGGAAGAGCCGAAGGAAGCGTCGATCTCCGCCACATTTTCCAGTTCCCGGCCCGTGAGATACATCATGATCAGGGGGTCGCCCTGCCCGGCCTCCTCTCCGCTGCCGGGCAAAACGCGGAAAGCGTCTTCCACGGTGAGCGTGCCCGCCGGCAGGGCGGCGCGGATCACGCTTTGGGACACCACGGCGATGGTGGCCGGGGCCTGGCTTCCCGCGCTGGTCCGGAGGGCGGCATAGCGATAGGCGTCGGCTATCAGATCGCCGAAGCCGGCGTCGCCTTCGGCGGTGCTCATGGTATCCGGGGCGGGGAAGGATACGCTGTTTTCCGCCAGCACCCGATCGGGCTGGTCAAGGGAGAGGAGGACGGTGATCCCGTCCTCCTCCGCAGCAGGTTCCGCGCCGTAAGCCGCCATGGGAAGCAGCAGCAGCGAGAGCGCCAGCACCGCCGCAATGGCGATGGCGACGATGCGCACAGCAGTTTTCCGTTTCAAAGAAAACACCTCCGATCAAAAGTGAACCAGCAGGGAAATGAGTTTACATAAACAATGTGCAAAATCTTGTGGAAACTGTGAATAAACGTGTTGATACCGCCCTTTTCGACAAGTTGCGACATGATTATGCCCCCCGGTGCGCCGCGTTTTATCTGCGGCCGCCGCAGAGAAATCGGCCCTATTGTATCATAAAGCGCCGCCCTCTGCAACTGCCGCGCCGCCCCTTCAGCGGCGCTTCCGCCCGCCCCCGGCGGCGGCTGAGCCGCACGGTGGAAAACCAGCAGGAGCGCCTTTTGGAGCAGGCCAACCGCATGGTCACCCTCAGCCAGGGGATGATCGAATCCCTGGCCGCCGCCATCGAGTTCCGCAGCGAGGAATCCGGGGACCATGTCCGCCGGATCCACGATATCACAGTCTGCCTCCTCGCCCATACGGCGCTGGGACAGGGGATGAGCGCGGAAACGGTGCATCACATCGCCCTGGCCTCCATTCTCCACGACGTGGGGAAGATCGCCGTGCCGGACGCTATTTTGAACAAGCCCGGCCGCCTGACGCCGGAAGAATTCGAGATCATGAAGACCCACACGGTACAGGGCGCGGCCCTGCTGGACCGCATCCCCCAGCTCCACGAGCACCCCGCCTACCGCTACGCCCGGGACATCGCCCGCCACCACCACGAGCGGTGGGACGACCGGTTCTATCCCGACGGTCTCAAGGGCGGCGAGATCTCCATCCCGGCCCAGGTGGTGTCCATCGCGGACGTTTACGACGCCCTCAGCTGCAAGCGGGTCTATAAAGACGCCTTTCCCCGCGAACAGGTGCTGAACATGATCCGCACCGGGGCGTGCGGCGTCTTCAATCCCCACCTGCTGGAGTGCTTCTTCTCCGTGGAAGAGGAGCTTTCCCGCCTGTATCAGAAAGGAAAGAACGCCAATGGATGAACGCCGCAGAAACCGGCTGCAGGAGGCCGGCGTCGACGTGGACGACGCCCTGGAGCGCATGATGGGCAGCGAGGCCCTGCTGGAGCGCCTGCTGGGGAAATTCCTGGAGGACGAAAATTATCAAAAGCTCTGCACCGCCCTGGATGAAAAGCGGCAGGAGGACGCCGTGGCGGCGTCCCACACCCTCAAGGGCGTGTGCGGAAATCTCTCCATGCCGGCGCTGTTTTCCCTCTTTACCCGCCAGGTGGAGGCCCTGCGCGCCGGCGACTGGACGGCCGCCGCGGCGCTGATGGAAGAGATCCGGCCCGCCTATGCGCGGGCGCGGGAAGCCATTTCGGACTATGAGCAGGGCTGAGGGCGCAAAACGCGGCCGCGCCCGGGCGGTGCTGCGGCGGCTGCGCCTGGCGCTGGCGATCCTGGCGATCCTGGCGGCCCTGGCGGTCACCGGCATCGTTCTGGTCCGCGCCGCCCTGCTGCGGAGCGCCTACGACGCGGGCACGGCCATGGCCCACAGCTATGCCGCCGAACAGAGCGGCAACCTGGCCGTGTACCGGACGCTGCTGGCCTTCGGCACGTCCACGGCGGACTGGCTGACCGACAGCGGGGAGGAGGCCAATCTGTCAGCCTGGATGACGCCCTATTTCGAGCGGCTGGACCTGGTGCTGGGCAGCGGCGTGGTGGACCCCTATGTGGTGACGGAAACGGGGGAGATCGTGGCGGCCCATCCCTGGGAAGGGGATGCGGATTACGACGTGGAGAGCACGCCCTGGTACCGCAAGGCCATGGCCGCGGGCGGGCCGGTGATCTTCACGGATCTGTATGAGGACGCGATCACCGGGCAGCCGGTGATCACCGCGGCCCAGAAGTGCCGCCGCAGCAACATGGTAGTGGCTTTTGACATCTTGCCGGAGCATTTCAAGTTCGACACCGCCGAGCTGGAAGAAGGGAGTTCCTTCTATCTGTGTGACAGCCGGGGCACCATCATTTATCAGAAAACGGAACTGCCCCTTTCCCACGCAGAGATCCAGGGCTATATCAGCGGCATCATGGCGCGCATTGCCGACGGGACCCTGGGCGGCCCCAGCGATTCCGTCGTGGACTTGGACGGCCACCGCCGGGGCGTGTACTACGCGCGCATGGACAACGGCTGGTATTCCATCGTCACGATGCCCTATTCCAGCATCCTGGACGAGCTGCGGGGCTTTGTTGCGGCGCTGGTGCTGTTCATCCTGGCCGCGCTGCTGCCTATGGCCGTTTTGACCTGGCAGGAACTGCGCCTGAACGCGCGGGTGGAGCGGGCCCAGGAAACGGTGCGGGTGCTGGGCAACACTTATTACGCCCTCTACCGCGTAAATTACGCAAAGGAAACTTACGAAATGATCAAGGGTTCGGAATACGTGGCCAGCAGGATCCCGCCCGCCGGGGCCTATACCGACCTGCTGCACACGGCCGGGGAAGTGATCGAGGCCAACGCCTTCCGGGAATTCACCGAGAGCTTTTCCTGCGACAACATCCGCTCCCTGGTGTGCCGGCGGGTGCGGGATTTCGGCGGCGAATTCCTGCGCCGCTTCGGCGAGGAGTACCGTTGGGTCAGCGTGCGGGTGCTTTTTGACGAGTCCCTGGCGCCGGAGGAAGTGGTGCTCTGCTTTAAGGAAGTGGAGCAGGAAAAGCAGCGCCAGCTCAGAGAGCGCCGGCTGCTGGAGGATTCCCTGGAACTGGCCCAGAAAAACGAGGCGTCCAAGCAGGCATTTTTCCGCAATATGTCCCACGATATGCGCACGCCCCTCAACGCCATTCTGGGCCTGAGCGAGTTGGCGGCCCAGCATCCGGAGGACGCGCCGCGCCTGGCGGGGTATCTGAAAAAGATCCGCTCCTCCAGCCGCTACCTGCTGGACCTGATCAACGACATTCTGGACATGGCCCGCATGGAGCAGGGCGCGATCTCCCTGGACCTGCACAGCTTTGACCTGCGCCAGTGCGCGGAGGACTGCCTGGAGACCTTCCGCCTGCCGGCGGAGCAGGGCGGAAAGACCCTGAAGGGGGACTTCCGCATCGGGCACGCCCGTCTGCTGGGCGATTCCCTGCGCATTCAGCAGATCCTGAACAACCTGCTCTCCAACGCCCTCAAATTCACGCCGGCGGGAGGGACCATCTCCCTCAGCGTGGAGGAACTGGCGCGGGGGGAGCACGGAAAATACAAATTTGTGGTGGCGGACACGGGCATCGGCATGTCGGCGGAGTTTCTCCAGCGGATTTTCGAGCCCTATGCCCGGGAGATGCGCTTCAGCGACCGCCAGGCCGCCGGCACGGGCCTGGGCATGTCCATCACCAAGAGCCTGGTCTCCCAGATGGACGGCGAGATCCAGGTGGAGAGCACGCCGGGGCAGGGCAGCGTTTTCACGGTGGTCCTGCCGCTGGCGGCGGCGGAGGACGAGCCCGCCCCGGGAGAAACGCGCGGCCGCAGCGGCGGCGACTTCTCCCTGCAGGGGCTGCACATCCTGCTGGCCGAGGACAACGAGATCAATATGGAGATCACCACCGAACTGCTGAGCAGCCAGGGCGTGCTCGTCACCCAGGCCTGGAACGGGGAAGAAGCGGTGGCGCGCTTTCAGGAAGCGGCGCCTTTCACCTTCGACGCCGTGCTGATGGATATGCAGATGCCGGTGATGGACGGCTGCGAAGCGGCCCGGCGCATCCGGGCGCTGGACCGGCCGGACGCGCAGACGGTGCCGATCGTGGCGGTGACCGCCAACGCCTTTGCCGAGGACATCGCCGCCACCGCGGCGGCGGGCATGAACGGCCATATCTCCAAGCCCATCGATTTCGGGGCGCTGCGGCAGACGCTGGAGCGGTTGCTGCAGAAACCGTAAAGAAACGGGCTGCCTCGTTTGCGGCCCGAAAGGGGACAGGATCTGTCCCGGGAAGCTGAGGGATCAACCATGAAAGAGAAACTGCCGGCCGTGCCGGAGGATAAGGAGCTGCAGAAGCAGACGCTGGAAGAACTGCGCCGACGCGCGGCGAAGGACGCCCTGTCGGGCCTTCTGAACCGGGCGACCGTGGAGCGGTGCATCCGGGAGCGGCTGCAGGCCATGGCACCGCAGGAGACCTGCGCGCTGTTCATCATCGATCTGGATGACTTCAAACAGGTCAATGACACCCTGGGCCACCAGGCGGGCGACCAGGCTATCCGCCGGACGGGACAGATCCTCTCCTCCATTTTCCGCGCCAGCGACATCGTCGGCCGCCTGGGGGGAGACGAATTTGTCGCGTTCCTCTGCGGCGCGCCCAGCGAGGAACTGGTGCGCCGCCGGGCCGCCGAGATCTGCGAGAAACTGCACCTGGTCCTGGGGGACCGGGAAGTGGTGAATCTCACCGCCAGCGTGGGCGCGTACCTGTCCGCCAAGGGGCAGAGCTTCGAGGGGCTGTACCAGGCGGCGGACCTGGCCCTTTACAAGGCGAAAAAAGCCGGCAAAAACCGTTTCTGCATGAAGAACCGCGGCGGCTATCAAAACGAGCCGGAGGAGGTCTTCCGCCCGGTGAACGCGATCTCCCTGAGCAATCTGCTGGAAAAAATGGACAGCGGCGTAGCGCTGCTGGAAATGGGGAGCACGCCCCGGGTGATCTATGTCAGCGCCAGCTACTGCCGGATCCTCGGGGTCGACATGGGCGCCTTTGCCCTGCCGAAGGCCCTTTCTGAACTGAT
The DNA here is from genome assembly GCA_904374485.1 of Candidatus Pseudoscillospira falkowii. Lineage (GTDB taxonomy): Bacteria > Bacillota > Clostridia > Oscillospirales > Oscillospiraceae > Pseudoscillospira > Pseudoscillospira falkowii. Next base: position 28,522 of record CAJFFX010000005.1, read on the forward strand.
CCACCCGGACGATCTGGCCGCGCTGGAACAGACACTGCGAAATGCGCTGGAGAAAAAGACGCCGGCGGAGCATGTCCACCGCATCTCCGCCGATGGCGGGCGCAGCTGGCACTGGTGGCATATCCGGGGCATCCGGATGGAGTACGACAACCCCAATCCGGTGATGCTGATCACGGCGGTGGACGTTTCCGGCTTCAAGGATACGGAGCGGCAGCAGGAGGAGCAGATCCGGCAGCTCCGGACGGCCCTGGACCAGACGTCCAAGCGCATGTGGGAGGTGGACCTGCGCACCGGAAGATTCTGCGCCTACACCCGGGACGGGAAATACCGGGAATTGGGGGAGGGCAAAACGCCGTTTCCCGACAACCTGATCGAGGGCGGCTGGGTCCATCCCAATTCCGTCGCCCGCTTCCGCACCTTTGCCCGGGAGCTTCTGGGCGGGCGCGCCCAGGATTTCGGCAATTTTGCCGTCCGCAGCAAGGACACCGGCTACTACAGCTGGGTGTCGGTCTCGTACCGGACGCTGTTTGACGATGTGGGCCGGGCGGTGCGGGCTGTGGGCGTGCTGGAAGAGCTGCCCCGGGGCCTCGGCGGCCAGGGTGGCTGGCCGCCCGACCAGCATCCGATGCCGGAGGAGCTCGTCGCCGACCTGATCGTGCGGATGCGGGCCAATCTGGACCTGGACACGGTGGAGCTGCTTTGGGTCGAGGGCACCGACCTGAGCGGCCAGGTGCAGGAAACGCGGTGCTCCCAGATCCTGCAGCTGGAGCGGCAGAAGATCTTTTGCCGGGGCGAGCAGACGGAATTCCCCGACCATTTCGACCGGGAGCGCCTGCTGGCGCTGTACCGCGCCGGGCAGCACTGGCTGTGCGCCGAGTACCGGCGGGTGGACGGCAGCGGGAATATCCGCTGGGTCCGCCATGTGCTGTACCTGGCGGAGGACCCCGTGTCCCGCCAGATCTATCTCTTTGTTTATCTCCTCCGCCTGGACCCCGACCGCCGGCTGGAATACGCGATCCAGCGGGGTGCGCGGCGGGACGCCGTCACCCGCCTGTTCGACCGGGAAACGGTCCGGCAGATGGCGGAGACCCTGTTTTCCGACCGGCGCGGCGGCAACCGGGCCGTGGCGGTGCTGCAGGTCAACGGCCTGATGGGGCAGGGCGAATACGCCGGGCAGGATACGGAGCGCCTGCGCTACGCCGTCGCCGCGGCGCTGGCCCTTGCCCTGGGCGGCGGATGTGTTCTGGGCCAGTACAGCGCCCATCAATTCCTCATCGTCATCCCCTCCGTCACGGAGAAGGAGGAGCTGCGCCGCCGTATGGAGGAGACGATCGCTTTCCTGCGCCGCGTGCTGGCGGCGGAGCCCGGTGCCGACGCCCTGCGTTTTGTCGCTGGGATCAGCCTGTGCTGCCCGCGGCCGCCGCGGTGTACAGCGCGATGCTTTCCCGGGCGGTCCGCGCGGGGGCCTTCTGGTGGAATGCGGCGGCGGACACCGTGGCCTTTGCCGAGGGCGCGGAGGACTGGGCGTGGTTCCATCTGCCCCCGGAACAGGGAGATCGGGTGAACGTTCGGACCGTGAATGCGGCCCAGCCCCTGTCAGAATCGGAAAAGAACGTGGCGCTGGACTGCGTTTCTGCCATGCTCACTGCCCGGACGCTGGACGCGTCCCTCCAGGGCGTTCTGCGGACCGTCGGCGAGTATTATCGCGCCGACCGGGTCTACACGATGATGCTGGTGGAAAACCGGCACGCGCTGGTGATGACCTTTGAGTGGACCGGCGCGGGCAAGTGCAGCATCCAGCAGGTGGTTTCCGGCACACAGATGGAACGCTTCCCGCTGCTTAAAAAATGTATGGAGGAGCGCGCACCGGTGTTTCTCAGCCGGCAGGAGCCCATCGACCTGGACGGCGGGGAAAAGGAAAAGCGGCCCTGGTATTTCTCGGCCTTCCCCCTGATCCGGGAGCGGGAGGTGGAGGGCTTCCTCTGCATCGAAAACGCCCGGGAGCACCCTGAGGACGCAGCCCTGTTCGGCACGCTGATCCCCTTTATGGTGATGCAGCGGGAGCGCTTCAACACCGAGGAGCGCCCCACGGGAACGATGGAACAGCTGATGGGTCTGCCCGACCTGCGGGCCTATACCCAAACGGTCTACACCCTCACTTCGGAATACTATACATCCATGGGCGCCGTGTGCATCGATATCCCGCATTTCGGCGCCGTCAACAGCAGCCACGGCTTTGAGTACGGGAGCAAAATGCTCTGGTACACAGCAAAAACGCTGACGGACCTCTTCGGCGGCGCCCTGCTGTTCCGCACCGGGGAGGCGGAATTCATCGTCTTTTATCCCAACACCACCCGGGAGGTCTTTCTGGGCCGGTGCGGCCGCCTGCGCTCCATCCTGCAGCGGCGCTATCCCAAGCAGGTGCGCATCGGCCGGGCCTGGGCCGAGGGCGTGTTCAGCGGAAAGCGCCTGACGGTGGAGGCGAAGGCCGCCATGCGGGCGGAGGCTGCCGCCCTCGCCGGCGAGGAGCCCTTCCCCCTGCAGCCGGAGGATTATTCCTCCGTGGCGGAGGCCACCCGGGCCGGGCGCTTCGTCCTCTATTATCAGCCGCAGATCGACATGCGCACCGGCGCTCTGGCAGGCGCGGAGGCGCTGGTGCGGGCTGTGGCGGACGACGGCTCCGTGGCGATGCCCGCCCGCTTCATCGAATTTCTGGAGGAGGACGGCTCCATCCGCGACCTGGACCTCTACGTGCTGGAACAGGCCCTGGCCCAGGCGGAGCGGTGGCGGGCGGCCGGATACGGAACGCCGTCCCTGGCGGTGAACATTTCCCGGATCACTCTGGCGCATCCTTCCACCCTGGCCTCCCTGCTGGCCATCCAGAGCCGTTTTCCCGGAATCCCGGCGGAGGCGCTGGAGCTGGAGGTCACCGAACGGGGCGACCGCATCAAAACCGACGAGTTCCGGGAGATCGTGGACCGGTTCCGCGCCTGCGGCCTGCACATCAGCCTGGACGATTTCGGCTCCCAGTACGCAAACCTGTCCCTGTTCACCAATGTGAAATTTGAAACGGTGAAGCTGGACCGCAGCCTGATCGCGGAGTTGGGCGCCAACCCCATCAACCGCGCCCTGGTGCGGGACCTGGTGCAGATCTGCCGCGCCTACGGCATAACCTGTGTGGCCGAGGGCGTGGAGACCGAAGAGCAGGTCGCTGCGCTGCGGGATATGGGCTGCATCTATGCCCAGGGATTTTATTACGGTCGGCCCGTGCCGGCGGAGGAATTTGAGAAAACCTACCTGCGAAACGCCGCAGAACAAAAAACGATCAGCAAGGAGGAGCGTATATGAGCGCAACGGAAAAAGCAGCATCCGGTCGGGAGGAGCTCCTGACCCAGCAGCCGCCCCTGATCATCGGCATCGGCGCGTCTGCGGGCGGGCTGGAGGCGCTGCAGCAGTTCTTCAGCTATATGCCGGCCAACAGCGGGCTGAGTTTTGCGGTGGTGCAGCACCTGTCCCCGGATTATAAGAGCCTGATGGCCGACATTCTGGGCAAACATACGGAGATGACAGTCTGCCAGGCGGAAAACAAAATGCCCGTCGAACCGGACACCGTCTATCTGATCCCGCCGAAAAAGTACATGACCGTCAAGGATGGGAAACTGCTCCTGTCCGAGTCCCCTGGCACATTGAATCACCCCATCGACGCCTTCTTCGCCTCCCTGGCGGAGGAGAAGAGGGAACACGCCATCGCCGTGGTCCTCTCCGGCACCGGCTCCGACGGCACCAACGGCGTGAAGGCGGTCAAGGAGGTGGGCGGCCTGGTCATCGCCCAGGCGCCGGAAAGCGCCAAGTTCGACGGCATGCCCCGCAGTGTCATCAACACGGGCCTGGCGGACTTCGTCCTCTCCCCGGAGGAGATCGCCGAGGAGATCCTGAATTTCTCCAACACGCCGGTGCTCCTCCGCGCACCCAAGAGCGACAGCGTGCTCCCGGATGAGGACATGCTCTTTTCCGAGGAGGAGACTCTCAGCCATATCTACACCATTCTGAAAAACGCCAGCGGCATCGACTTTACCTATTACAAGCGCTCCACCATCCTGCGGCGCATCGAGCGGCGCATGCTGGTCACCCACACCAGCAGCCTCTCGGAGTTTGCCCGCCTGCTGGGCGACAGCCCCGACGAGGTCAACATCCTGGTCAAGGAGATCCTCATCGGCGTGACCAACTTCTTCCGGGACCCGGCGTTCTTTGAAAAGCTCAAGTACAACGCCATCTACAAGATCGTGGAGCGGGCCAAGGAAAACGAGCCCATTCGCGTCTGGAGCGCCGGCTGCTCCACCGGCGAGGAGGCCTACTCCATCGCCATCCTCTTCCAGGAGGTCATGGAGGAGATGCAGGTGAAGCGGGACGTGAAGATCTTTGCCACCGACGTGGACAGCCGGGCCATCGAACAGGCGGGCAAGGGCATTTTCTCCGAAAACATCATCGACGACGTGTCCCCCGACCGGCTGGCCAAGTATTTCATCAAGCAGAACGACCAGTATCACATCTCCAAGTCCATCCGGCGGATGATTGTCTTCGCCACCCACAACATGTTCTCCGACCCGCCCTTCGGCAAGCTGGATCTGATCAGCTGCCGCAACGTGATGATCTATTTCCAGCCGGTGATGCGCCGGGGCCTCTTCGCCATTTTCCACTCGGCGCTGAAAAACGGGGCCTTCCTCTTCCTGGGCAAGAGCGAGACCGCCGGGGAGTACATCAGCCTTTTCAAGCCCGTCTGCTCGGCGGAGAAGATCTATGTCCACAAGGCCGAGGGCAAGGTGGAAGATCTGGCGCCCCCGACGTTCAATATCCCCAACATCCAGAACATCTCCCTGAAGAATATCCACGCCGGCCTGAGCCAGAGCAGCGACGCCGCCATGGAAAACCGCTATACCCATTTTCTGGAAAGCCACCTGCCGGCCTCCGTGGTCGTCGGCCAGGATGACACGGTGCTCCATTTCTTCGGCAACTACAGCGATTATCTGACATTGGGGCCTGGGAAGGCGTCGCTGAATTTCTTTCACATGATCTGCAAGGACCTGGCCCTGGTGGCCTCCACGGCCCTGAGCCGCTGCCGCACCGAGCGCACCGCCATCACCTATACCGACATCGCCGTGGACACCCCCTCCGGCCGCAAGGTCATCGACCTGACCGTGGAGCCCATCCCCGACGAACAGGACGGGGAAAGCGGGCTGGCGGCCGTCCTCTTCCAGGAGAACGCCGCGCCCAAGGTCGGCGGCGTGGTGGAAAAATACGACCTGGACGCCACCGCTGCCCGCCGCATCGCCGATCTGGAGCGGGAGTTCCAGGTGTCCCAGAGCGACCTGCGCGCCACGATCCAGCGCCTGGAAACGGTGAACGGCGAACTGCAGGCCGCCAACGAGGAACTGCTCACTGCCAATGAAGAACTGCAGAGCTCCACCGAGGAGCTGCAGTCGGTGAACGAGGAACTCTACACCGTCAACACCGAGCACCAGCTGAAGCTGGACGAGCTGACCATGATGACAAACGACCTGTCCAACTTCCTGTCCTCCACCATGATCGGCATTTTGTTTGTGGACAGCAACCTGAACATCCGCAAATTCACCGAATATGTGGGCCGGGAGTTCCAGCTGATGGAGCACGACGTGGGCCGCAATATCCAGATCTTCGCCCACAGCTTCCCCGACGAAGCCATCGGGGAGGACTGCCGCACGGTGCTCAAGGACCTGATCTCCATCGACCGGGAGGTCACGGCCATGAACGGCCGGTGTTATACCCTGCGCATCGCCCCCTACCGCACCACGGAAAACAATATCCGCGGCCTGGTCATCACCATCATCGATTCCCTCGGCGCCTTCCAGGATGACCGGACGTCTGCGGAGGACGGACAAAAATCCTCGGAAGGGACATTGTGATCCAACAGGTAAACCCCCCTTGGATCCCCTGAAAGGAGGCTGACCTATGGCAGAGAAATGGACGCCGGTCCCGGGCTGCACCCGGGAGGAAGAGGCCGTCGGGCTGACCCGGTTCCTGCTTCGGAAGCACTACCGGGAGAGCAATGCCGCGGCGGATGAAAGTATCTTTGACGAACCGTTTTTCTGGTTCGGCGCCGCTGAACAGGAGTTTTCGGTCGATCGTGAAGAGGTCGTCGGTCTGTTCCGCCGATTTGTGGGGCAAGTGCCGCGGTGTAATTTGACGGAGGAGGACTTCCATGCTGTCATGATCGCCCCGGATGTATGTATGGTGGCTGGCCGGCTCTGGGTGGCAACGGACCCGTCTACAGGCGTGTTTCTCCGGGTCCATCAGCGGATCACCACCTGCGTGCGATGGAAAGAGGAAAAGCCCAGGCTCTGTATGCTCCATCTCTCCAACCCCTATGTGGAGATGACCGAGGACGACGTGGGCTTCCCCACGGAGATGGCGGAGCAGTCCCGGGAATATATGCGCCGCCAGCTGGAGGAGCAGAAGCAGAAGATCGCCCGGCAGGGCGCGGAACTGACGGATATCTACAACACCGTTTCCTGCGGCATCCTGCGCCTGCTGCGCACGCCGGCGGGCGAATACCGTCTCTTGACCTTCAACCGCGCCCTGGCCGCCCTCATGGACCGGACCGAGGAGGATGTGGCCGCCATGGATTGGTCCCAGGGCTTCGGCGCGGACGCCGCCGTCGTGGAGGATATCCAGCGCCTGCGCGCCTCTCTGGACGGGCTGAAAGCGCCGGGGGACCGTTCCGGCGCGGATTATCAGATCCGCACCGGCAAAGGCCGCGTGGTCTACCTCCACAGCGACAACGACTTTATCAGCCGGGAGCCGGAGGGGGACGTCATCCAGCGCCTGACCTACGACGTCACCGAGCGCGTCCGGCTGGAACAGGCCCTCAAGCGCCTGAGCCTGGAGGATCCCCTGACGGGGCTTTATAACCGCAATTCCTTCAACGAGACCATGGCGCGGTTCCGGTGCGAGCCGCCCTGCCGCCTGGGCGCGGCCTGCTTCGACCTCAACGGTCTCAAGGGATGGAACGACCGCTACGGCCACAGCGCCGGCGACGCGCTGATCCGCAGGGCGGGGGAGGTCATCGCCGCGGTATTCCCCGGCAAGGCTTACCGCCTGGGCGGGGACGAGTTTCTGGTGCTGGACGACGAGCGGGAGGAAGCGGACTTCCGCGCGGCGGTGCGCCGGGTGGAAAAGGCCCTGGAGCGGGAGCACATCAGCGTGTCCGCTGGCATTTCCTGGCGGGAGGGCGGCTGCGACGCCCGCCGGCAGGCGGACGAGGCGGACCGGCTGATGTACGAGGCGAAGGCCGCCTTTTACGGCGGCCGGAAGCAGTCCCCCGACCGCGGCCGGTGAACGATGCCATGAGAAAAACGGCAGGCGCTGCATTGCAGCGCCTGCCGTTTTCTATATTTATATGTTGTGCGGCTGGGAAACTCACAGATCTGCGCCGCCGCAGATCTCCGCCCCGGGCGCTTCGCCCTGGCGGCCGATCACATACCGGTTGCGCCCCCGGGACTTGGCGGCGTAGAGCAGCTTGTCGGTCTCCAAATACAGCTCTTCCGGCGTCTGGGAGGCCTGCACCTGCAGCGCGCCGATGCTGCACGTCAGCTGCCGGCCTTCCCAGGCCGTTCTGCGCACGGCGCCGAGGAAATGGCGCAGGGCTACTTCCAGTTCCGCCGGCAGCATTTCCGCGCACACCAGCAGGGCGAATTCGTCGCCGCCCATGCGGCCGATGAGGGCGTCGCGGCTGAAAGCCTCCCGCAGGCACCGGGCCGCATCCTTCAGGGCCCGGTCCCCTTCGGGGTGGCCGTAGGTATCGTTGATGGCCTTGAAATGGTCCAGATCCACCATGATGAAATAACAGGGCGCGCCGCCCTGGGCCTTGAGCGCCTGGGCGCAGGCCGTGAAGAAGGCTTTGCGCGTCATCGTGCCTGTCAGGGAGTCCAGCCGGCCCTCCAGGGCCATATAGGAGCTGTAGCGCCGGTTCAGGATCAGGAACAAAATCACCAGCACCATCAAAGAGATGATGCCGAACAGGAACTGGATCTGCAGGTGGAGCACGTCGGAATAGCCGGCGTCGGTCAGCTCGATGCCGTTCACCTGCAGCACATAGGCGATGCGGTGCATGAAGTAAAACGTCACCGCCAGCGCAGACAGCAGCGTCAATACAATGACGACCGCCAGGGAGAGGTGATGGTACTGTTCGCGGAACTGCAGTGTCCTGGAAAGCTCCAGCCGGCGCTCAAAGCGGTTCCAGGCGGCGGAATTGACCAGGCGCCAGAAAAGCAGCACCACGGCGGCGGTGATTGCGCTGGAAAGGAGACTCCGGAAGGAGAAAAAGCCGGAAAAAGCGCTGGCGGGGCCATAGCCCGCCTCCGGGAAGAAGAGGCCCATGACGCTGTAGACCATGAGGGAATGGATCGTCCGCCCGAAAAACGACACGAGGGCGACCCAGAGCCAATGGGGCCGCAGCCGCCGCAGGGCCAGATACAAAAGCCCCACAGCCAGGCCGAACAGGATGCGGCTGCCGACGCTGAGCAGGATGCTGCCCAGGGGGCTGCCGCTGAACAGCGGGGAGAACAGCTGGTCGGCGGCCATGACATAGCCGGCGGAAGCCTTCCACATGCTGGCCAGGCCGAACACCGCGCCAACAGCGGCCGCCTCGGCGGGCCCCAGCAGCGCACCGGCCAGAAGGACCGGCACATAGGCGGTGGTGATGGAGATGGGCTCAATATGGATGTAGCCGAGGAAGGAGAAGGACATCAGCAGCTCCACGGCGATCAGTACCGCCAGGAGATACGGCCCCAAAGGGCGGCTTTGCCGCCGCAGTTCGTGTGTCATCCTGCCCGCCTCCTTGTGTTTTTTGTTGAAAATCAAAGAACTTTATGGATTCTTTATATCATACACCAGCGGCGGCGTTTGTGCAAGCGGCGCCTGCACTTGACAGCGCCCGTTTCGCCGGATACAGCGCTTTACCGGCGCGGCGGGCGGACAGCGGTAAAATGGCGGCAGGAACGCGGCGGCTGGGGCTTTTGAAGGAAAACCCCTATCCCCACGAACCAATCAGGGAGAGACATAAATGACAGGGGGGACGCCCCGGACATGGTCCGGAGCGTCCCCCTGGTTTGTTCGGCTTATCAATTTTCTGAATACCGATAGAAAAAATCCATATTTTCCAGAGCGGGGGCGGGGAAATTATACTATAACCAGTACTTGAACATAAAAAATACTGAATGCAGAAGGAGTGCGGATTCCATGAAACGTTTGGAAGGAAAGATCGCGATCATCACCGGCGCCAACTCCGGCATCGGCAAGGCCACGGCGGAGCTGTTTGCCCGGGAGGGCGCAGACCTGGTGCTGGCCGCCCGTCGGCTGGACAAGCTGCAGGAAGTGGAAAAATATGCCAAGGAACAGGGCGTGCGGGCCGTGTCCGTCCCCACCGACGTGAGCCGCAGCGAAGACTGCCGCAAACTGGTGGAGGCCGCCATTCAGGCCTTTGGCCGCATCGATATCCTCGTCAACAACGCCGGTATCGACGACAAGGGCATGTCCATCACCAACTGCGACCACGACTTGTGGAACAAGGTGATCGCCACCGACCAGGATTCCGTTTATTATATGATGAAAGAGACCCTGCCCTATATGGAAAAGAACGGCAGCGGATCCATCGTCAACATCTCCTCCATCGGCGCCACCCGCTCCAATGCCGGTATTTCCTACACCGCGGCCAAGATGGCCGTCATCGGCATGACGAAGAACGTGGCCATCCAGGTGGCCGGCACCGGTATCCGCTGCAACGCGGTTTGCCCCGGCCCCACCGAAACGCCGATCTTCGACCCAGCGAATGCGGCCACTTTCGATCAGGAATTTTCCGAACTGTGCGCCCGCCACTTCGACCGGTCCCTGCCCCGCACCCAGCCCGAGGATCAGGCCAACGCCATCCTCTTCTTTGCCAGCGACGAGTCCAAGGCCGTCAACGGCGAGACCCTGGTGGTGGATCACGGCGCCACTATTTGATTTTACCCGCTTTTACCTGATACTTACCTCAATCTCAGACACAAAAAGCGCTCCGGGCGGACACCGAAAGGTGCCCGCCCGGAGCGCTTTTTCCGGCGAAAGGTGCCGTGCGGCGGCGCTCAGTTTTCGCCCGGCGCGCCGTCTTCGCCGGCGGGCAGGGGAAAGCGCTTCATGGCGTACTGCATTCCCAGGGAGCACAGGGCGGCCAGAACGATGCCGATGACCAGCGTGGCGGCCAGGCCCAGGGTGTTGCCGTTGTTCTGGGAGAAGGTCAGGCACACGCCGGCGAAAATAAAGGGCATGTGGCGCAGGGGCGTCTTTTTCAGCACATGGATGTGGAGCACCATGGTGACGGCGGTGCCCAGGGTGATGGACACAAAGCTGGCGGCCGCCAGATTGAGGCCCAGCTGCTGGAAGGCGTCCATCAGCAGAAAGTCCACCTTGCCCCAGACGCAGCCGGCCAGGGCGCTCAGGACCATGGCAGGCACGTCCTTCATGCTTCCGCCCATGCCGAAGAAAATAGCCAGGCAGACGAACATCACCCAGGGCACGCCGAAAGGGGTGAAACCGTAAAAGAAATAAAAAATGGCGGAGAGCAGGGAGGTCCAGACGGAGAACAGCACGACTGCGTTTCGACTCATGGGGGCGTTATTCCTTTTCAGCGGTAAAAATGTGTGAATAGGCCCGATTATAGCAAAGTCTTCGGCAAATGGCAAGGGCTTTTTTGCCGGGAAAGGACGCACCCCCCATAGCATAGCTATGGGGGGTGAAAAATTTTTCGGGGGGCGGTTCAGGGGTGCCGGGCGGCGTAGGTGTTGTCGATGTGCTCGTAATAATGCCGGAGGAAGAACCGGAAGCGCCGGCCCTGATCGTTCAGGGGATAGCGCTTGTTATAGGCGATGCCCCAATAGGCGTCCGGCGAGCCCTCGGCGTATTCCCGATAGACCAGGCCCTGGGTGCGGCCCTGGAGGCAGAGCTCTTTATACTTGACCAGGGGCAGGATGGAGATGCAGCGTTTGGACGCCACCAGGGAGAGCAGCAGCCCCATGTGGCGCACATCGTAGTCGATGTTGGGGCTGAAGCTGAACTTGGTGGTTTCAGCGGCGTAGAACGTGTCCCGGTTGACGCGGGAGCCGTCGATGGCCAGGCGCTGGTTTGCCAGCTGGCGGCGGGTGACGGTCTTTTCCTGGGCCAGGGGATGGTCCTCGCTCATCACCAGGACGAAGGGGCAGTGGTAGACGCGCTCGTAGGCCACCTCCTCCGACGGGGGCGGCAGCACCGTCAGGGCCAGGTCCACGTCGCCGTGTTCCAGCATGGTCGTGATGGCGGGCAGGTCCGCCCGCAGCTGGCGCAGGCTGATATCGGGGTTTTCCAGAACGAAACGCTCGAGAAGCTCGGTATCGTCGATCATGCAGGCGAGGGACAGGGCGTCTTCCTGGCCGGCGCTCTGCTCCCGGACGGCCTGGACGCCGGCGTCCAGGATCGCCACGGCCTTTTTCACGTTCTTGAGCAGCAAAGCGCCGTTCTGGTTGAGGGAGATCTTGCCGCGCCGGCGTTCGAACAGGGGAGCGCCGACCTCTTCCTCCAGGCGGGAGATGCTGGTGCTCAGGTTTGGCTGGGACACAAAAAGAGTTTCGGCGGCCTTGGACATATTTCCCAATTCGGCCACGGCAATGAAATAGCGCAGTTGTGAAAGTTCCATGCCAAAATCCCTCCCGGTGGATATTAAAATTGTTTATACCGCTAGTCATATTATATATTTTTCAACAAAGTTTGTAAAGGTTATACTAAATTCGCGAAAAGACATTCCGGAGTGTCAAGCATGTCGCGGGAGAGAGAAACTGTAAAAATTTTCCGCGGTGCAATGGTTCAAGCCATTTTTTGGGAGGGACGAAGAACGTCCCACTTAGGAGGAATGTGATTATTATGCAACAGAGCAAAAAAGGCTTCGGCGCCTGGGGTTGGTTCCTGCTGATCTTCGGTCTGCTGATTTTCTTCAGCAACGGCGGCTTCTTCGCCGACGGTACCAACGTCATTGCCCCTGCTGTGGCGGAGCGGCTGGGCGTTGACCGGACGGTCATCCTGAACATGAACTCCGTGGCCGGCATCATCGGCGTGGTCATCGCCATCATCGCCGGTCAGGTCAACCGCCGCATCGGCCCCGCCAAGGTGGCCGCCGGCTGCCTGATCCTGGCAGGTCTCGGCCATATCGCCACCGGCAACGCCACGAGCGTTGCCATGTACCTGATCGCCATGTGCTGCGTGGGCGGCGGCCTGAGCGCCGGCTCCTTCGTCGGTATCGGCACCCTGGTGGCCATGTGGTTCCCCCGCAAGCAGGGCCAGGCCATGAGCGTTGTGGCCATGGGTTCCAACTTCGGCACCATGCTGTTTGTCCCGCTGCTGACCGTCCTGGTGGGCAGCATCGGCATCGCCACCAGCTCCATCATCTGCGGCGCTGTGGCAGTGGTGGTCGGCCTGATCGGCGCGGTCATGCTGCGCAATACGCCTCAGGAGCGCGGCCTGTATCCCGATAACGTCACGAAGGAAGAGTTCGAGGCCAGCTATGCCTCCGCCGCGCCGGAAGAGGATCCCCACGGCTGGACCACCGGCAAGCTGCTGGCCACCAAGGAGACCTGGCTGTGCGTGCTGTCCACCGGTCTTCTGATGCTGATCCAGATGGGCATCATGACCCAGCTGGTCGCCCGCAACATGGAAGTGGGCATGAACCAGGCCATGGCCACCGGCGTGATGAGCGCCATCGCCGTTATCGGCATCATCGGTTCCGTCATCATCGGCGGCATCGTGTTCAAGATGGGCATCAAGAAAGCCGGCGTGATGGTCTGCATCCTGTACATCGTCGCTCTGCTGTGCAATATCAGCGGCATCATGCCCCTGGTGTGGGTGTCCCTGGTGATCATCGGTTTCCTGGGCGCCGCGGCTCCCAACCTGATGAACTCCATCCCCGGCTCTGTGTTCGGCCGCCTGGGCTATGCCAAGGTCAACAGCGTGGTCTTCCCCATCACCAGCATGATCTATATGTGCAACTTCGCCGTCAACGGCGTTGTCCAGAAAGCGTTCGGCAGCATCAGCGCGGTGTATATCGTGTTCGCTGTGATGGCGCTCGTCTCCCTGCTGCTGATCCTCGCCATCCAGGATCACAAGTATGACCAGGACTATATGGCTGCGCACAAGAACTGAGCAGCTGTTGGTAAATCCAGTTTAAGAAGATTGGAAAACAAGAAGGAGGAAACATCATGAGCAAAAAGTCTCTCGTCGCGTTGGCTCATGGCAAAGACGTTCAGGAAAACGTTACCCGCGTCTTTGACATGATGGGCGGTGTCACCAACCTGATCAAGCCCAACACCACCGTGGTGCTCAAGCCCAACGCCGGCCACGCCGCTCCTGCGGACTTCGCCGTCTGCACCCATCCCGAAACCGTCCGTGCCGTCATCCATGAGGTGCGCAAGGCCAACCCCAAGCGCATCGTGATCGCCGAGTCCGCCGCCGTGGGCTGCGACACCATGGAGTGCTACGAGGCCTGCGGCATCGCCGAAATGGCTCGTGAAGAAGGCGTGGAGCTGTACGATATCAAGCGCGAGAAGGACCTCATCAATGTGGCCGTGCGCGACTATCGCTCCAACATCACCCATGTGAAGCTGCCCAAGCTCCTGCTGGAAGCTGAGCACATCATCAATATGCCCATCCTGAAGGCCCACGCCAGCATGGTGTTCTCCGGCGCGCTGAAGAACATCAAGGGCGTTGTGCAGGATCAGGTCCACACCACCATGCACCGTCAGAACCTGACCATGGCCATGATGGACGTGTGGAGCGTCTGCCGTCCCGACATCAACATCATGGACGTCATGCACGCCGCCAGCGGCTATTCTCCCCACACCCCCACGCCCATCGAGCTGGACTGCGTCATGGGTTCCAAGGACCCCGTGGCTCTGGACCGTATCGCCTGCGAGCTGACCGGCATCGATCCCGACGGCGTGAGCTACTTCAAGGTGGCTGACGAGGCCGGTCTGGGCACCACCAACCAGGCTGACATCGAAGTGGTCGGCGACAAGGTCGAAGACTGCTACAAGAAGATGTGGGTCCCCTATCTGGAGGACATCCACAACCGCTGGCCCGAGTACGACGTCCACTGCGACGGCGCCTGCTCCAGTTGCCAGGCTCTGCTGACCCTGAACATGGAGACCCTGAAGGCCATCGGCATCTATGACGAGAACAAGGGCATGACCATCGTGGCCGGCTGCGACAATAAGCTGGATCCCGAGACCCCCGACGAGAAGATCATCCTCCACGGCAACTGTACCCGCAAGCACCTGAAGGAGCATCCCAACGCCTACTTCCTGCCCGGCTGCCCTCCCGGGGAAGGTTCCCTGTACATGACCGTCGTCCGCAAGGAAGCCGTCACCGGCCAGCAGGAGCTGATGCCCTGGATCCGCCAGCGCATGGAAGACGACGCTCCCGCATGGCGCGGCTATGTTGAGAAAGAGGCCGAGAAGTTCTATGGAACGGACAATCCCTGAGAAAACCGAAGTCCCGGTCAAAGACCCGACGGAAGGTTATGTGTTCCTGCCCAATGCCCAGGAACTGATGAAACTGCTGGAAGACGTGTTCACCGATGCATTCATGCAGGAGAACAGCCGCTTCGATGATTTCGACGGCTTCAAGTTTTCCAGCGCGGTGATGGTCAACTGGCAGGCGGAGACCATCGTATACGCCCCGCTGCTGCTGGACGCTTTCGTGAAGGAAAGCACCCGCTTCGGCAGCTGGGACGAGATGGTCCGCACCGCCACCGCCCAGCGCTATCACGGCTGACCGCTCTCCCTGCCCCGGCGGAAACGCCGCCGGGGCAGGGAACGACCCAAACGGAGACCAAAAGGAGAGAAAAACGAAATGGAAATTAAAGACATCAAGCGCACCGCCTGCGTGGGCGGCGGCGTCATCGGCTCCAGCTGGGCGATCCAGTTCGCCATGCGCGGCCTGGATGTGACGCTGTACGACATCAATGACGAGCAGCTGAAAAAGAGCGAAACGCAGATGCACAAGAGCCTGGACGCTCTGGAGAACTTCAAGGCCATCACGCCGGAGCGCCGCGCGGAGATCGTTTCCAAGATCCGCCTGACCACGTCGATGGAAGAGGCTGTCAAGGACGCCCAGTTCATCCAGGAAAGCGGCCCTGAGCGCCTGGAGATCAAGCAGTCCATCCTGGCCCAGGTCGAGGCCGCCGCCGCGGACGATGCGATCTACGCCAGCTCTACCTCCGGCCTGCTCATTTCCGACATCGCCGCCAAGGCGGCCCATCCCGAGCGCTGCGTGGGCGCCCATCCCTACAATCCGCCGCACCTGATCCCCCTGGTGGAGATCACCTCCGGCGACAAGACCGACCCCGCCGTTCTGCAGCTGGCCTATGACTTTTATCAGTCCATCGGCAAGGAGGCCGTCCTCCTGCGCAGAGAGTGCCCCGGCTTCATCGCCAACCGCCTGCAGCTGGCCCTGTACCGCGAGATCCAGGATCTGGTCATGCGCGGTGTCTGCTCCGTGGAGGATGCGGATAAGGCCCTGGTTTACGGCCCCGGCCTGCGCTGGGCCATCTTCGGCCACAACATGATCATGCAGCTGGGCAACCCCGGCGGCCTGACCGGCATGGTGAAGATGCTGGGCAACTCCGGCGATGTGTGGCTGAAGGACATGGCCTCCTGGACCCATCAGCCCGACGACTGGGCGGAAGTGGCTCAGCCCGGCGTGGACGAGGAAATGAAGAACTTCCCCGACTACATCGGCCACACCAACGAGGAGTGCGCCGCTTACCGCGACCAGATGCTCATCGAGCTGCTGAAGCTCCACCGCAAACTGTAAAGCGCCCGGCGCTTTTTCAAATCATCTTCTGAAACCAAGGGAGGTACCCGTTTGAAAACAGAACAAACTTTGGCCATCGCCGGAGGGGACGCTTTCCAGCGGACCCGATGGCTGTGCCTGCTGGCCGCCATGATCATCTGCGTCTGCGCCGGCTTCGGTTACGCGTGGAGCGTGATCCAATCCCCGATCGTCGCTGCCCACGGCTGGCCGGACGGCCAGGTAGCCCTGGCCTACACCATGACAGTGCTTTGCTCCACCATGGCGCCCCTCTTTTTTGCCCCCCTCATCCGCCGGTTGGGAACCCGCCGGTGCATCCTTCTGGGCGCGGTGCTTTTTGGCGGCGGTCTGTTCTGTACGGGTATGATGACTAGCCTGTGGCAGCTGTACTTCTGCTACGGCGTGCTTTCAGGGCTGGGCGTGGGCTTTATCTATCCCACGATGATGGCTTATGTGGTGCGCCTGTTCCCGGACCGGTCCGGCATGGCTTCCGGCCTGGGCACGGCGGCTTACGGCTCCGGCGCCATCCTGTGGGCGCCCGTGGCCGTGGGGCTGATGGAAGGCTTTTCCCTGAGCACAGCCTTTCGCATTCTGGGCATTTTGTTCCTGGCGGTCATTCTGATCGGCTCCCTGCTGGTGCGGGAACCGCCGGAGGGCTTCCGGGAAGCCCTGTGCCCCGCGCCGGCGGAAGGCCCCAGCGGCGACGGCCGCGACCTGAACCGGGGCCAGATGGTCCGCACCCCCGCCTTTTATCTGATGCTGGCGGTGTTCACCTGCGGCCTGGTGGCCGGCGTCATCGTCATCAGCCAGGCATCCCCCATCCTTCAGCAGGCTTACAGTTTCCCTGCGGCCCAGGCGGCGCTGTTTGTCAGCGTGTTCGCTGCCTGCAACATGGCCGGCCGCTTCCTGTGGGGCAGCCTGTCGGATAAGATCGGCATTCTCACCGCCGTGGCGGTGATCTTCCTCCTGTGCATCCTCTCCATGCTGACGCTGGCGCTGGTGGGGAGCACGGTGATCGCGGTATGCGCCATGGGCCTGGCCGCCTCCTGCTACGGCGGCTTCGCCTCGGTCCTGACGCCGCTGACCGCAAAAATGTTCGGACCCCGATACATCACCGAAAACTACGGCGTCATGTATCTGGTGTTTGGCCTGGCCAGCCTCATCGGGCCGGCCCTGGCCGTGCAGTTCAAGAATGCGGCGGGCGGGAGCTATTCCGGCGCCTTTCTCACTGCGGCGGCCCTGGCGGCGGTGGGCCTTGTGCTCTCCCGCCTTCTGAAACCCAACCGGAAAGGAAAACGATATGGAACTGAG
This sequence comes from Candidatus Pseudoscillospira falkowii, assembly GCA_904374485.1. Taxonomy (GTDB): domain Bacteria; phylum Bacillota; class Clostridia; order Oscillospirales; family Oscillospiraceae; genus Pseudoscillospira; species Pseudoscillospira falkowii. The sequence goes on from CAJFFX010000005.1 coordinate 45,733, forward strand.
TAAAGTGCGGGCGAGAGAAGAGATCATCGCCCAGTTCAAGGACGGACAGATCCTTGCCATCGGCGGCCAGACGAACCAGTACATGCCCGATCGCCTGATCGACTGTGTGCTGGAAAGCGGCGCCAAGCACCTGACCGTCTACTCCATCGACTCCAGCGATCCCGACCACGGCGTCAGCCTGCTGCTGCAGAACGGCCGTGTGGACCGGATGATCACCACGCACGTCGGCACCAATCCCCTGACCAACGAACGTATCCAGTCCGGCAAGCTGGAAGTGGAATTCAACCCCATGGGCACCTTCATTGAGCGCATCCGCTGCGGCGGCATGGGCCTGGGCGGCGTGCTCACCAAGACCGGCATCGGCACCGTGGTGGAAAAGGGCAAGCAGGTCATCGAAGTCAAGGGCGAGAAGTACCTGCTGGAGACCGCCCTCCACGCCGACGTGGCCCTGACCCGCTGCCGCCGGGCAGACCCCATCGGCAACCTGACCTACTCCGGCAGCAGCGGCCATGCGTCCCATCCGGTGATCGCCACCTGCGCGGACCTGTCCATCGTGGAGTGCGACCACTTCTGCGACCTGGGCGAGATCGGGCCCGACGAGGTCAAGGTGCCCGGTATGTTCGTCGACATGATTCTGGCATAAGGAGGGGAGAGCCATGATGGATAACAGAAACTTTATCGCCAAGCGCGCCGCCGCCTATTTCAAGCCCGGCGACGTGGTGAATCTAGGCATCGGCATCCCCAGTCTCTGCGGCAGCTACGCCGTGGACGGCGTGCTGTTCCAGAGTGAAAACGGCTTTATCGGCATCGGCCCCAAGGCCGACGGCCTGATGGTCACCGAGCGTTATGCCAACGCCGGCGGCATCAACTTCATTCCCGTGCCCGGCAGCAGCGCCTTTGACGTGGCCATGTCCTTCGGCGTGATCCGCTGCGGCCGTCTGGCCGCCACGGTGCTGGGCGGCCTGCAGGTCGCCGCCAACGGCGACCTGGCCAACTGGTCCACCCCCGGCCGCGCTTTCGGCATGGGCGGCGCCATGGACCTGTGCAACGGCGCCCGCAAGGTCATCGTGGCCATGGAACTGACCACGAAGGACGGCAAGCCGAAAATCGTGAACGAGTGCAGCTTCCCGCTGACCGCTGTCCACTGCGTGGACCATGTGGTCACCGAACGCTGCGTTATCGACGTGACGAAGGAGGGCCTGGTGCTCTCCGAGATCCGCAAGGGCCACACCGTGGAGGAGATCCAGGCGGCTGTGGAGCCGGAGCTGATCGTCGCGCCGGATCTGATTGAAATGGAGGAAGATTGATATGGCAAAACCGCTGAGCAAGACGGTGGTGGTGGCCTATGGCCGCTCCGCCGTGGCAAAATCCGGCAAGAAGGGCGCTCTGCGCAACCTGCATCCCATCGATATGGGCGGCCTGGTGCTCAAGGGCGTTATGGAAAAGATCCCCCAGCTGGACCCCAACCTGGTGGAGGACGTGATCCTGGGCTGCGCCATCCCCGAGGCTAAGCAGGGCCTGAACCCCGCCCGCCTGGTGGCTGCCCGCGCCGGCCTGCCCTACACCGCCTGCGGCCTCACCGTGGACCGCTTCTGCTCCTCTTCTCTGCAGGCTGTGGCCCTGGCCGCCTGGCAGATCGAAGCCGGCCAGGCCGACTGCATCGTGGCCGGCGGCATTGAATCCATGACCGCCCTGCCCATGACCCTGGACCGCAGCGGCGATCGGGACCCCTGGCTGGTGGAGCATGATCCCGACCAGTACATCTCCAACGGCGACACCGCCGAAAACGTGGCCGAGAAATACGGCGTCACCCGCGAGGAAATGGACCGCCTGGCCCTGGAGAGCCACAAGAAGGCTGCCCATGCCCAGGACGCCGGTTATTTCGACGAGCAGATCATCCCCCTGCCCGGCGTGGATGCCGAGGGCAACGAGATCGTCTTTGATAAGGATCAGGGCATCCGCCGCGACACTACCCTGGAGAAGATGGCTTCCATGAAGCCCTGCTTCCGCGAGAACGGCCGCGTCACCGCCGCCACCTCCTCCCAGACCAGCGACGGCGCCGCTTTCCTGGTGCTCATGAGCCGCGACAAGGCCGCGGAACTCGGCATCAAGCCTCTGGCCTCCTTCCTGGGCTTCTGCGTGGGCGGCCTGGATCCCGCCTACATGGGCCTCGGCCCCATCTACGCCGTGCCGAAGGTCATGGAGTACACCGGTCTCACCGTGGACGATATGGACGTCATCGAACTGAACGAGGCCTTTGCGGCCCAGGTCAGCCCCTGCATCAAGGAGCTGGGCCTGAACCCCGAGAAGGTCAACCCCAACGGCGGCGCCATGGCTCTGGGCCACCCCCTGGGCGCCACCGGCGCAGTGCTGAGCTGCAAGGCCATCAGCGAGCTGCGCCGCACCGGCGGCAAGTATGCCCTGGTGACCATGTGCATTGCCGGCGGTATGGGCGCAGCCGGCATCTTCAAGGCGGAATAAGCCTGCAAAACCTGTTTGTTTATCCCGGAAACGGGAACAAAATGATAAAAGATTATATTTTTGGAGGAAAATGATCATGGGTAAACCTTTAGCTGATTACGTAAAACTGCCCCAGCTGGACGAGTACAAAGAGTGGTTCAAGGACTTTGCAGACCTGTACCGTGAAGACGGTATCCTGCAGGTCACCTGGAAGACCCTGGATGGTCCCATGCAGCACAGCGGCATGTCCCACCGGGCCATCAGCCAGCTGGTCCGCGTCCTGTCTCTGGACTATCAGAATGAGATCATCATCTTCACCCACATCGGCGACAGCTGGATGACCGAGTCCGACCCCAACGGCTGGGAGACCTATTCCAAGCTGCCCACCGAGCGCTTCCAGCATCAGTATTTCGATGACACCAACCTGATCAAGAACATGATCTTCGATCTGGATGTGCCCACCATCGGCTGCCTGCCCGGCCCCGGCTTCCACTGGGATTCCGCCATGCTGAGCGACATCACCATCGCTTCCGAAGACACCTGGATCGAAGTGCCCCACGCCCACGGCGGTCTGGTCCCCGGCGACGGCATGGGCCTGATGGCACAGCACTTCTTCGGCACCAAGCGCGGCAACTACTACATGATGACCTCCCGTCAGTGGACTGCCCAGCAGATGCTGGATTGGGGTATGGTCAGCGAGGTCGTGGCCAAGGATCAGGTCCTGCCCCGCGCCTGGGAGATCGCCCGCATGCTGAAGACCATGCCTTATGAGAACCGCACCATCATGTCCAACCTGGCCAAGCGTCCTCTGAAGAAGCTGCTGGTGGAGGACCTGAAGCTGCACACCGTTTCCGAGCAGTACGCTTCTCTGCTGCGCATCGCCGCCGGCGACATGGGCGACCGCAATGCCGCTCAGCAGGATGAGAAGTACATCAGCATGACCAACGACTGGCGTTACTGCCACGACTGGATGCAGCAGCCCCCCACGCGCGAAAGCTGGGCCGGCTTCCGCACCAAGCCCATCGAGTGGTTCGAGAAGGTCAAGGCCGGCGAAGAGGTCAACCCCTTCGATCCCAACCGTCCTGTGAAGCCCTATCGTCCCGAGCCCGCAGACAAATAATTTCGCCGCTGCAAGCGGTGCGTTCAACAAACCGCTGCCAGGCCGCCGGAATTCCCGGCGGCTTGGCGGCCATCTGAGAAAAGGAGCGAATCATTATGGCAAAAACCATCATTACCGCCGCTCTGACCGGCGCAGTGACCCCCGCAGGCTACAAGATCCCCGAGACCCCCCAGCAGATCGCCGACGAGGCCTATGACGCCTGGAAGACCGGCGCCGCCATCGTCCATCTGCACATGCGCGCCGACGACGGCCTGGGCGCCATGGACAAGGAGAAGTTCCGCGAGACCATCAAGCTGATCCGCAGCCACAAGGACTGCGACGTGGTCATCAACTGCACCTCCTCCGGCGCATCTCCCGAGCATCCCGCCACCGATGACGAACGCATGGCCCATCACAAGGAACTCCACGGCATCGAAATGGGTTCTTACGACGCCGGTTCCTTCAACTGGATGCCCGGCGGCGTGTTCATGAACAGCCCCCAGTTCCTGCAGAAGCTGGGCGACCTGTACATGGAGAAGGGCATCAAGCCCGAGCTGGAGATCTTTGACGCCGGCATGCTGGGCGTGGCCAACTACTTCGTGAAGAAGGGCCACCTGTCCTCTCCCTGTCACTATCAGTTCTGCCTGGGCGTGCTGGGCGGTATGCCTGCCACCGTGGAGAACCTGATGTATCTGGTCAACCACATCCCCGCCGGCTCCACCTGGTCCGCCTTCGGCATCGGCAAGGGCCATGTGCCGATCATGCTGGCAGCCCTGGCTCTGGGCGGCCATATCCGCGTGGGTATGGAGGACAACGTGGTCTTCGAAGTGAAGGACAACGGCGAAAAGGTCATGGCCACCAACCACATGCTGGTGGAGCGCGCCGTGAACGTGGTCAAGGCCGTGGGCAACACCCCCGCCACTCCCGCCGAGGCCCGCGAGATGCTGGGCATCCCCGCTTTCGACGGCGCCAAGGTCCGTGCGCAGCTGGGCATCGACTGAGTTACAAAAGACGCAGGAGAGTCTCCTATCCCTACTCGATAAGAAACAGCGACTGCCAAAAGGCGCGCCCCCATAAGGAAGTACTTTGATTGCCGCAGGACGGCATGGCTGAAAGGTCATGCCGTCCTGCCTTTTCTTTGCCGTTCCACAGTCTGATCGTCGCCCGGGAGGTCATCGCCGCGGAGCAGACGCTCCTTTCAGACGAACGGCCCAGCTGTGGCGGTTCCGCTATACCGCATTCCGGCTGATTTGTCAGCCTGTCGCTGCGGATCAGCCGTAGAATTTTATCTTCCATCGGTTTCTCGGCGGTTTCGCTGAGGCAGGCACGAACTTTATAGGTGGTGTTGCCCAATGTGCCAGGTCAGAAACACGGCATTTTTATCTGCCATAGGATCTCTCTTTCTTGCGCTTTCGGCGCATCCTGTATATACTGCTGTTATAGTTCCGTTGTTTGTAACCTGTGATTGTGGTACTTCTTCTTTGTGTCAGGCCTGAACATGGCAAGTGCCCCCGTCCTCCTGCATAAACGAGTGAATGTAACCTGAGTGACTTGTTTTCAGATGATTCTTTCGCTTATGGGAGAAATCCGCGGTGCAAGAACCAGTATAATGTCTGTAAGAGCCGTTCTAAAAAGACGGGAATGATGAAATCAAATGAGGAGGAATGATACGCTATGGAAATTCTGAAACTCAGGGAACACAGTGAACTGGCATCGGAAGCCGCAGCATGGTTTCATTCCAAGTGGGATATTCCAGTCGAAGAATATGCGGGAAGCATACAGGAATGTTTGACCGGAAAGAGCGTCCCTCAGTGGTATGTTGCAGTCGAGAATAAAAAGATCATCGGCGGTATTGGAGTCATCGAAAACGATTTCCATAACCGCAAGGATTTGACGCCGAATGTCTGCGCAGTGTATGTAGAGGAAAATTATCGCTGCCAGGGCATTGCCGGGAAATTGCTTGATTTTGCCTGCGGGGATATGCGCTCGTTTGGCATGAAAACCTTGTATCTCATTACAGACCACACAGGCTTCTATGAGCGCTACGGATGGAAGTTCCTGTGCATGGCGCAGGGCGATGGCGAGGTGGATTTGACGAGGATGTATGTTTACGATTTGGAACAGAAACAGTTAATATAAAAATCAGATATTTGGAGAGACCTGATAAATCATTTTGCGTTCGATCAGATCGGCATTTATTGGGGTCCAGAATTTGAACATAAAGTAAACGCCAAACGGAGCTGCGTGAATCATGGAAATGAAGATTATATATAAAAATTTGCAAGAGAATGAGATAAGTCGAGAGCTATTTGGACATTTTGTGCGGCGTCAAACCGTTGTTCAATGTTGGCGAAAAGAAAATGGATCATCAAAGATGATCCGTTTATTGACGATTGGAGCGAAGCGGATTATAAATTCCTGGTTTCCTGCCTGAGAAACACAGCAGCAACAGGTGGATTGGTATAT
>CAJFFX010000006.1 GCA_904374485.1 Candidatus Pseudoscillospira falkowii
GCGTTGAGGGAAGGCTGACTCGTCAGGGAAGACATGGAGGAGATGGCGGCGTCCACGATGTCCACGCCCTCCTCGGCGGCCATGAGCAGGGCGGCCACCTGATTGCCGGAGGTATCGTGGGTGTGGAGCTGGATGGGGATATCCAGGGCGTCCTTCAGGGCCTTGACCAGCTCCCGGGCAGCGTAGGGCTTCAGCAGGCCCGCCATATCCTTGATGGCCACGGCGTGGCAGCCGCGTCTCTGCAGCTCCTTGGCCATGTCCACATAATATTTCAGCGTGTACTTTTCGCGGCTGGTGTCGGACACGTCGCCGGTGTAGCAGATGGTGCCTTCGGCGAACTTGCCCTGCTTGACGACCTCGTCCAGCGCCACCTCCATGCCGGGCATCCAGTTTAGAGAGTCAAAGACGCGGAACACGTCGATGCCACCCTGGGCCGCCAGACGCACGAATTCGCGGATGACGTTGTCGGGGTAGTTGGTGTAGCCCACGGCGTTGGCGCCGCGCAGCAGCATCTGGAAGGGGATATTGGGAATCGCTTTGCGCAGCACGTCCAGCCGTTCCCAGGGGGACTCGTGGAGAAAGCGGTAGGCCACGTCGAAGGTGGCGCCGCCCCACATTTCCAGGGAGAAGCAGCCGCTGAGGATCTTGGCCGTACCGTCGGCGGCGCGCATCATATCGCGGGTGCGCACCCGGGTGGCCAGCAGAGACTGATGGGCGTCGCGCATGGTGGTGTCGCAGATCAGCAGGCGCTTTTCGTTCATCACCAGCTTGGACAGGGCCTCGGGGCCGTTCTGATCCAGATACTGCTTGAAGCCTGCGGGGATTTCGCCCTCCACATAGGGCACCCGGGCGGGCTCATACATTTTCGCACCGGCCACGGGGTCGTTGACCACCAGGTTGCCGATGTATTCCAGCAGCTTGTTGGCCCGGTTGCGGGACTCGGAAATGTCGAACAGCTCCGGCGTTTCGTCGATGAATTTCGTGTAGCACTTGCCGGCCTGGAAGACGGGGTTCGTCAGGATATTGGCGATGAAGGCAATGTTGGTCTTCACGCCGCGCACGCGGGTCTCGCTCAGGGCGCGCAGGGCCTTGTGGCAGGCGCCGATGAAGGTGTTGTCGCAGCAGGTGATCTTCACCAGCAGGGAATCGTAATAGGGAGAGATGTAAGCGCCGGAGTAACCGTTGCCGCCGTCGAGACGGATGCCGTAGCCGCCGGAGGAGCGGTAGGCCGTGATCTTGCCGGTGTCGGGGGCAAAGTTGTTGGCCGGGTCCTCGGTGGTCACGCGGCACTGGATGGCGTAGCCCCGGGGACGCACATCCTCCTGGCAGGTGATGCCGATCTCCGGATCGCTGAGGGGCTTGCCGGAGGCGATGAGCAGCTGGGCGCGCACCAGGTCCACGCCGGTGACCATTTCGGTGACGGTGTGCTCCACCTGGATGCGGGGATTCATCTCGATGAAATAGTGGTGGCCCTGATTGTCCACCAGGAACTCCACGGTGCCGGCATTGACATAGTCCACGGCCTTGGCGATCTTCACCGCGTCGGCGCAGAGGGCCTGGCGCACCTTTTCATCCACGGAGAAGGCGGGGGTGAACTCCACCACCTTCTGGAAGCGGCGCTGCAGGGAGCAGTCGCGCTCGTGAAGGTGGACCACATTGCCGTACTGGTCGGCCAGGATCTGCACCTCGATGTGCTTGGGCCGCTCCAGGAATTTTTCAATGAAGATGTCGGCGTTGCCGAAGGCTTTGGCGGCCTCGCCCTGGACCAGGTTGAAGGCGGGGATGACCTCCTCCTCGCTGTCGCAGCGGCGCATGCCGCGGCCGCCGCCGCCGGCGGCTGCCTTGAGCATGATGGGGAAGCCGTATTCCCTCGCTTTTTCCAGCGCTTCCTCGCCGTTCTTGAGAGGTTCAGTGCTGCCGGGGATGATGGGCACACCGCAGCGGATGGCCATTTCCTTGGCCGCCAGCTTGTCGCCCATCTGGGCCAGCACATGGGAGGGCGGGCCCACGAAGACGATGCCGTTTTCCTCGCAGGCGCGGGCAAACTCGGCGTTTTCAGACAAAAAGCCGTAGCCGGGGTGGATGGCGTCCACATGGCGGCGCTTGGCCAGATCGATGATAGCGGGAATATTCAGATAGGCGCCCAGGGGGCCCAGTTTTTCACTCATCTGGTAGGATTCGTCGGCCTTGGTGCGGAACAGGCTGTAGGTATCCTCTTTGGAATACATCGCCACAGTGCGCAGATCCAGGTCCGCGCAGGCGCGGAACACGCGGATGGCGATCTCGCCGCGGTTGGCCACCAAAACTTTCTTGATCGGATGCTCGCTCAATCGTATCGTCTCCTTTCAGTTTGTGCCGGGCAATTCCCGGCTGTTTTTTCGCAAACCGCCGCGCTTCCTGCGCGGCGGATACATCATTTTTCCGCACCCGGCTCCGCCGGACGCCGCATGTTATTTCATAGTTTACCATACTAAATCGCATTCTGCAACACTAACATCCCAAAATTGCAAATTTTGCACGTTTTGACGAACCTATCCCTGCATTTTTGACGAATTATGCAGAATCGAACTTATTTTCCTGCTCCATCCGCCTTTCTGCATCAAATTTCCATCAAAATTTCGTCCACCATGCGCGTCAAATCCTCCGTCCCAGGCAGACAAAAGGGTGGGGACAGCCCTTAAAACGATTGAAAAGACCTCGCCGCGCTTTTGCGCGGCGAGGTCTTTTTATCCTCCCCCCAAAGAAATGCGTCAACAAAAAATTCCGCCGCCCGCAGGCGGCGGAATCAATTAAAATCCGTCATTTTCAAGGACATGGGCCTCGGAAATGACTCCCTGCATAAAAAACGGGCCGACAATTTCGCTTGCGAAATCGAGGCTTTTTTTCCATGAAAACCCCGCTTTTTTGAAAACGTCAGTTCGGCTCCCACTCCAGCGCCTGCTGGGGGCAGGATTCCACGCACACGGGCACCAGACCCCGGCGCACCCGGTCGATGCAGCCGTCGCACTTCTGGATGACGTGGTTCACATCGAAAAACACAGCGCCGAAGGGGCAGGCCGCCGCGCACTTTCCGCAGCCGATGCAGGGGGCGTTGTCGTGGATGACGATGCCCGTTTCCGTATCCCGCAGGATGCTGCCCGTGGGACAGACGGTGGCGCAGCGGGTGGTGACGCAGTGGAAGCAGCTCTGGGAGTTGAAGTCCAGCTGCAGCTCGCCGCCCTCCACGCGCTCCTTGCGCACGATCTTGCGCAGCAGGGGCGGCTGGATGTCCTTTTCATCCATGCAGGCCACGGCGCAGGCGCCGCAGCCGGTGCATTTGCGCACCTCGCAGTGAATGCCCATAGAAACACCTCCTTACGCTTTGCTGATCCGGCAGCTCATGGCCCGCAGGGCCGGGATGCCGGAGCAGGGATCGACAACGTTTTCCGGCAGGATGGCACAGATGTCCGCCTCCTCGTAATCCGGCAGCACCGCCGCCATGCCCCGCTGGATGCTGCGGGTCAGCTGGGCCAGCATCTGCACGGCCCCCAGGGGCGTGCGGATCTCCACCATGTCGCCCTGAGCGATGCCCAGGACCTTGGCGTCGTCGGGGTGCAGTTCCACCGCCGGGGCGGGCTGCATAGCCCGGATCCAGGCGATGCGGTGGGTGCGGGAATGGAAGCCGAAGGTCTGGCGGTTGCCCACCGACAGCAGGAAGGGCCAGTCCCGACTCTCCCCAGCGCTCCGGGGCGGGACATACTCCGGCAGCGCATCAAAGCCTGCCCGGCTCATCAGCGTGGAGCGCAGCTCATAGCGGCCGCTGGGCGTATGGAAGCCGGCGGCGGTATACTCGCCGGGAATGTAGGGCTCCTGGGCCAGCTGAATGGGCTCAGGGGCGTTTTTCAGAATATCCAGGGACAGGTCCATCCGGGAGAGCCACTCGTCGTAAAGATGGGACGGTCCGGCGCACAGCAGCCGGTCCTCCGGCGTGATGCGGCGGGCCAGCGCACAGAGGATGTCCAGATCGCTGCGGGCGTCGCCCAGGGGGGCGATCACCGCGGGAGTGTAATAGATTTTGTGCTCCGGTGTGACATGGAGCATCTCCCGCTCGAACGAGGAGCAGGCCGGCAGCACGATGTCGGCATACTTTGCCGTGCGGGTCATGAACAGATCCACGTCCACGAAGAAATCCAGCGACTGCAGGGCGTCGGCCCAGCTGCCGTCGTTGGGAAATTCGCTCATATTGAGGCCCAGGGCGCACAGGGCGCGGATAGGGTACGGCGTCCCCTGGCGGATCTGGCGGGGCAGGTCCGCCATGTGGCACTGGCCGGTGAAGCGGGTGAACAAGGGGTAATGGCCCGCCCCCGCCGGGGCGCGGGCGCCCTCGCCGGGCGCGCCCTCGGCATAGCCGCTGACAAATTTCCGCAGCACCCGGTCCTCCAGGGCGGGGCGCATCTGGGGCAGCATGCCGCCGCGCACATCGTAATTGCCGGTGATGACGCACAGCGCCTCGATGGCCCGGCAGGTCTGCACGCCGCCGCGCATCTGGGAAAAGGCTCCCTCGGACACGATCATAGCCAGCGGGCCGTTGCGCATGATCATGTGGGCCGCCGCCTCCAGCTGCTGGGCGCTGACCCCCGTCAGCTCCTCCACCCGCTCGGGGGTAAAATCGCTGACATAGGCGCGGTATTCAAAATAGCCCTGGACATGCTGTTCCACATAATTTTTGTCCACCCAGCCGTTTTCGATGAAGATGCGGCCCAGGCCGCACGCCAGGGCAGCGTCGGTCCCCGGGCGGGGACGCAGGTGCAGGTCCGCCAGACGGCAGGTGCTGACGGTGACCCGGGGGTCCACGGCGATGACCTTGGCGCCCCGCTTTTGGGTGAGCACCGGGTTGACCACGGTGTTGCCCTTGTTGTAGGGGTTGCAGCCCCACATGATCACCACGCCGGCATGCTCGATGTCCGGCCGGCAGGTGCAGCCCGCCGCCGCCTGGGATGCGATGGCCACTCCGGCGCGCTGGCACTGCCAGCTGCTGCCGTAATTCACGCTGCCAAAGGACCGGGCCATGCGCTGCAGCACCGCCCGGTTCCAGGGGTTGCCGCCGCTGGTGAAGGCCACGGCGCTGCCGTCGTAGCGCCGGCGGCACCCCAGCAGGCGCTTGCCGACCTCGTCCAGAGCCTCCTCCCAGGAGATGGGCTCGAACTTCCCTTCGCCCCGGCCGCCGCAGCGCCGCAGGGGCGTTTTGATGCGCTCTTCATGGTAGATATAGGGTCGGTTGGCATGGCCCCGGGCACAGAGATACCCGTTGCCGAAGGCCGGGTCCTTGCAGCCCGTCACCTTGATGACTTTCCCGTTTTCGATATACACGTCGATATTGCACCCGGCGCTGCAAATGTCGCACACCGTGCGGCGGACGCGAATGCTGTTGTCCGGCGAAGGGATCTTCGCCCCACGATACGGCTTTTTCTCCGTCATAAAGCCTGCCTCCCTCTTTTGCTGCTCTCTCTTTTCCATTCACCCTCAGGTCAAAAGGCGCACGCCCCGCCAGGTGCAGTCCGGCAGAACGGCCGCAGCCACAATGGCCCGGGAGCGGATCTTTTCCACGGGCACATAGGGGTCCGCCCAGGCCCGGCTGTCCTGGGAATTGGTGCGGTTGTCGCCCATCACGAAAATGCACCCCTCGGGCACCTCGAACCGGTCGCTCATGCCGGTGACATAGGTGCAGCCCTGCATTTCCGGCTGGAGATAATCCTCCTCCAGCGCTTCGCCGTTGACATAGACGTAGCCGCCCTCCAGGGTGACCACGTCGCCGGGCAGGCCGATGACCCGCTTGACCATCAAATCGCCAAACTGGTCGCTGTAGAACATGACGATGTTCCCACGGTCCGGGGTGGGATCGCCGAAGAAATAGGGCAGCCGCCAGCCCAGAAAACCGGAGCCTTTGGGCAGCGTGGGCTCCATGGACGACGACGGCACCCAGGCCGCGGAAAAAATGACGCCCAGCAGCAGACACATGGTCACGATGGGCACGATGATATAGCCCGTCGCATCCCAGATGCGGCGCAGCGCCGCCTTTTGGGCCGATTCCTCCGGCGCGGCGGCGGTCTGGGCCGTCTTTGCCTCCGTCTGCTGCGCCCGGGCGCTCTGTTTCGTTTTCTTCTGATGACTCATGGCAAAAAAGATCCTTTCGGGAATTTGTTTCGCTGCATGCCCTCAGGGCTGCACGCAGGGCAGGGTGCTGCCGCCATAGGGCATGGCCAGCACCGCGGCTTCCGGCCCGCATTTTGCAAGGGCCGCGTCCAGCGCCGCCTGAGCCGAGGGGAAGGGCGTCATGAAAAGGCCGCGCACATCCGCGTCTTTCCAGTCGCTGACGAGGTAAATGTCACAGCGCTCCTCCACCAGAGCGATGGCCGCAGCCTTGTGGCCGCCCAGGGTAAAGTCGGCCCGCAGGCGCTCGATGAGGGCGCGGGGGCTTTTCGCCGTCCGGAACCACTCCTCGAACACGGCCTCGCCGAAGCCCTCCTTGGCGCAGCCGATGAGCACGATGACGCCGCCATCCTTCACGGCATGAGCCGCGTTGTCCAGGGCCTTCTGCAGCTGATAGAGGTTCGCGTCCTTGGGCGCGCCGCCCTGGCTCACCAGGACGATGTCCGCCTTGGCGGGGATGGGGGCGCGGTAGAACTTCTCCAGAAACGCGCAGCCTGCCCGGTGGGCCTGCGTCACATCGCCGGCCACGGCGTGGACGATGTGCTTGTGGGCGTCCAGCACCACGTTGACGATGTAGTCCGCCCCCACGATGGCCGCGGCCTCCTCCAGATCCTCCCGCACGGGGTTGCCCTCCAGCACGCCGGCTTTCGCACCGGGCTCGGCCATGTGGCTGTGGTTGCAGCGGATGGCCGCCCGGGTGGAAACGCCGGGCATCAGGGCCTTGGCCCCGCCGCTGAAACCGGCGAAATAATGAAACTCGATATTGCCCAGCAGGATGCGCCGGTCGGCCTCTGCCACGGCGCGCATGATCTCCACGGGCGTGCCCCGGCGGGTGACGCCAACGGTGACGGTGTCCTCCGGATCGGAATCGACGCAGGCGATCTTCCCCCAGGCTGCTTCGCCGGCCAGACGGCGGCGCTCCTCCTCCGTGTGGGCGCGGTGGACGCCCCGGGCGAACACCAGCGTCACGTCCTCCGGCGCGGCCCCGGCGGCCCACAGCTCCTCCAGCACCGCCGGCAGCACCTTCCAGGTAGGCATGGGGCGGGAAACGTCCGAGGTGACGATGGCGATCTTCTCCCCGGGCCGGACCACGGCGCGCAGAGCCGGCGCGCCGATGGGGTTTGCCAGGGCGGCGCGGACGATATCCTCCTCTGCGCCCGCCGCCGGCGCAGCGGCGCCCTGGGGCTCCAGCACGGCCAGCAGCCGCTCTTCCGGCACCGTCACGTGCTGCACCGTCGTATCGTATCCGAATTCCAGTTCCATGGTCCGCCGCTCCTTTATGCCCCGGAGGGGACAAAACTTTGTTGATAATTTATCATAGTATAGCAAAACAAGTTTCCGCTGTAAAGAAAGGCAGGGCGGGCGGGAGAAGAAAATTTTGACGATTTTTTTATATTGCGATCTGCGGCTTTACTCCGCCGCCGTCTTCGTGCTATAATAAATAATGTATTGCCATCCCCCGGGACGGCGGACGCTTCCGGCGGCAGCCGGAACACCTTTTACGATACGGGAAGTGCAAACAATGACCATTACCTACAGTTATGGAACGAATCTCTACGTCAACACCACCAACCGCTGCGATATGCACTGCGATTTCTGCCTGCGCCAAAGCGGCGACGGGGTGGGAGAAGCCGACAGCCTCTGGCTCGAGCGGGAACCCACCCGGGAGGAGATCCTTGCCGACATTCAAAAGCGGGACCTCTCCCAATATAAGGAGCTGGTGTTCTGCGGCTACGGCGAACCTTCCTACCGCCTGCACGACATTCTCTGGGTCTGCGACCGGGTGAAGGAAGTTTCCGCCATCCCCATCCGCATGGACACCAATGGCCACGCGAACCTGATCTGGGGTGAGGACGTGGCGCCCCTTTTTCAGGGCCGGTTCGACACCGTGTCCATCTCCCTCAACGCCCGGGACGCCGCGACTTATGAAACGCGCTGCGCGCCGGACTACCCCGGCAGCTACGAGGCCATGCTGGCTTTTGCCAAAGAGATCCAGACCTATGTGCCCCGGGTGATCCTCTCCGTGGTGGACTGCATCAGCCCCGCGGAGATCGAGGACTGCCGGAAAGTCTGCGCCGAAACCGGCGCGGAATACCGGGTGCGCGTTTTCGGCAGCTGAAGGAACGAGCGAACGATCGAAGGAGGACGACTTTTATGGAAGTGAAACGGTTTCAGGTGGGCCCCATCGGCACAAACTGCTATTTCGTGGGCGACGAGGCCACAAAGCGCGGCTGCATCATCGACCCCGGCGACGAGGGCGAGCGCCTGGTCCAGGAATGGCAAAAATTCGGCTACGCCTGCGACGCCATCCTGCTGACCCACGGCCACTATGACCACACCACCGGCCTTGCGGCCGTCAGCGCGGCTTTCCCCGCCGCGCCCGTCTATATCCACGACGCCGACGTGTGCCGCGGCGGCAATCCCGCCTTTTACCAGTGCGCGGCCCTGCCCGCTATGAAGCACATCAAGGACGGCGACCTGATCAGCGTGGGCAGCATCGTGTTCACCGTGCTGGAAACGCCGGGCCACACCCCCGGCAGCGTGGTCTTCCGCGCCAGCCGCGCCCTGTTCACCGGCGACACCCTCTTCGCCGGCAGCTGCGGCCGGGTGGACTTCCCCGGCGGCGACTGGGGCGAGATGTGCGCCAGCCTGCGCCGCCTGGCGGACCTGCCCGGCGACTATCAGGTCTATCCCGGCCACGAGGGGACCAGCACCCTGGAGACCGAACGGCTGAGCAACCCCTTCATGCGCTCTGCCATGCAGCTGGGCCGGGCATGAAACTCGAACTCACCGGCCACAATTATCAATATGCCGCCGAGCAGATCATGACGGTGCTCTTCCCCGGCGAAAAGCCCGTTTACGGCCCCGTGGGGCCGGAGGACGAGGACTGGGCCCGCATCCGCCTGTCCGTGGGCGGGACCTATGCCGTGGCTGTGACGGTCCTGCACCGGGCGGGGAAAGAGACCCGGGGCGAAAGCCGCGTCCGGGCCTGCCGCCTGGAGGAGGACGCCCTGGCCCGGGACCGGCTGGGCCAGCGCATCGTGAAGCTGAGCTTTTTCAAGGCCGCCGCGGCCCTCACTGGCCAGCGCCCCCCCTGGGGCGCGCTGACGGGTATTCGCCCGGCGCGGCTGGTCACCCAGATGCTCCAGCGGGGCATGACCGAGGGCCAGGCCGTGGCGGAGATGACCAGGGAACTGTTCGTCTCCCCCCGGCGGGCAAGGCTCTGCCTCTCCACCGCCCGGGCAAGCCGGAAGGCGGAGGCGGACCTTCTGCCCGAGGACATCTCTCTCTATGTGGGCATCCCCTTCTGTCCCACCCGCTGCGCTTACTGCTCCTTTGTCAGCGCGTCGGTGGAAAAGACCTTTTCCATGATGGAACCCTATGTGGATGCCCTGATCGGCGAGATCTCCCTGATGGGGGAAAGCGTCCGCCGCCTGGGTCTTCGCATCAAGTCCGTCTATATGGGCGGCGGCACGCCCACTACCCTGCCCGCGCCCCTGATGGCGCGGCTGCTGAACGCGCTGGAGACCCACTTTGACCTTTCCAGCCTCGCCGAATACACGGTGGAGGCCGGCCGGCCCGACACGGTGACGGCGGAAAAGCTGGCCGTGCTGAAAGCCTACGGCGTCAGCCGCGTCAGCATCAATCCCCAAACCATGGAAGATCGGGTGCTCCAGGCCATCGGACGCCGCCACACCGCTGCGGACGTGCTGCGGGCCATGGACATCGCCCAAAAATCCGGCATCCCCCACATCAATATGGACCTGATCGCTGGCCTGCCCGAGGACACGGCGGCGGGCTTCCGCCGCTCCCTCGACAGCTGCATCGCCCTGGCGCCCGCCAACATCACCGTCCACACCCTGGCCCTTAAAAAGGGGGCCCGCATCCTGCTGGACGGCCTGGCCGTGCCGCCGGCGGAGGCGGTGAGGGAAATGCTGGACTACGCCGAAGAGCGCCTGACCGCCGCGGGCTACGCGCCCTATTACCTCTACCGCCAGAAATATATGTCCGGCAATTTTGAAAATGTGGGCTGGAGCCTGCCCGGGGCCGAGGGGCTCTACAATATTTATATCATGGAGGAGCTGCACACCATCCTGTCCCTGGGCGCCGGCGGCTCCACAAAGATGGTGGACCCCCGCCGGGGATACATCGAGCGGTACTTCAACTGTAAATTCGCCAAGGAATACATGGAAAAGCCGGAAAAGCTCCGCGCCGACCGGCAGCATTTCGAAACATTCATGGGCGGCCTGATGGCATCCTATCGGGCCGGAGAAGGGAGCAGGGCAGATGGATAATATGCAGTTCTGGAAAACGATGGACGCCGCCCGGGAATGGGCGGCGGAGGGCGCGCAGCAGCTGGGCCGCGCCGCCGCCGGCGCAGCGGAGACCGTGCGCGCCAACCTGTCCGCCGGCGCCCATCTGCCCTACGGCGCCTACCGCGCCAGCGCCGATTTCCTGCGCGAAAAGCTGGGGGACTTCTCCCCGGAGGTGCTGATGATCCTGGGCAGCGGCCTGGGCTTCCTCGGCGACGAGGCCGAGGACCCCATTTTCGTCGATTACGCCGACATCCCCTATTTCAAGCACTCCACCGCCCCCGGCCACAAGGGCCGCTTCGTGTTCGGCCATCTCGCCGGCAAGCGGGTGGCCGTCATGCAGGGGCGGCTCCACACCTACGAGGGCTACACCATGGAGGAAGCAGCCTACGCCGTGGGCGTCGCGCGCCTGCTGGGGGCCGACAGGATGATCGTCACCAACGCCGCCGGCGCCATCCGGGAGGATCTGGCCCCCGGCGACATCATGATGATCCGCGACCACATCAAGCTCTTCGCCGGAAGCCCCCTGACGGGGCCGAACGTGGCTGAGCTGGGCCCCCGCTTTCCCGACATGACCCGCGCCTACGACCCGGAATTCTGCGCCGTCGCCCGCGCCTGCGCCGCGGAGCTGGGCCTGCCGCTGCAGGAGGGCGTCTACATGTTCTTCCCCGGCCCCCAGTTTGAAACGCCGGCGGAGATCCGCGCCGCCCGGATCCTGGGTGCCGACGCGGCGGGCATGAGCACGGTGCCCGAAGTCATCGCCGCGGCCCACTGCGGCATGCGCACCCTGGGCTTCACCCTCTGCGCCAACATGGCGGCGGGCATCCTGGACCAGCCCCTCAGCGAGCAGGAGGTGCTGGACGCGGCCGAGGCCGCCCGGGAGCCCTTCTCCGCCCTGGTGCGCGCCTGCCTTGCAAAAATTTGAGCGAAAAACGAAAGAAGGCTTTGCAATGAATATCCTCATTTCCCACGCGACGGTCCTGTGCATGGACGAGGCCAACACCGTTCTTTCCGACGGCTTTGTGCTGGTGAAGGGCCGGGAGATCGCCTATGTGGGTCCCATCCGCCCCGCGGAGGCCGTGGACCGGGAGATCAACGGCACCGGAAAGGTGCTCATGCCCGGCTTTGTGGACTGCCACACCCACCTGACCATGTCCCTGATGCGGGGCTACGGCGGCGGCCACGACCTGCAGACCTGGCTCAACGACTACATCTTCCCCGTGGAGGCCAAGCTGGACAACCGGGCCGTCCGGGCCGGCACAGCCCTGGCATTGGCCGAGGCCATCTCCTGCGGCATCACATCGGTGTCCGACATGTACTACTTCTGCGACGACATCATCGCCGAGGTGGTGAAAAGCGGCATCAGCGCCAACATCGCCCGGGGCGCCACCGTGTTCACCGATGATTTCGACCCCCATACCTATCCCGCCTGCGCCGAAAGCGTGGCCCTGGCGGAAACGTGGCACAACTATAACGACGGGCAGATCAAGATCGACGCCTGCATCCACGGCGAGTACACCTCCAACCCCAAGCTGTGGGCCTGGATGGCGGACTTCGCCGGGAAATACGGTCTTCAGATGCACGTCCACCTCTCCGAAACGAAGAGCGAGCACACCGCCTGCCTCCAGCGCTGGGGCAAGACCCCCGCGGCGGTCTTTGAGGAATACGGCCTGTGGAACACCCCGGCCATCGCCGCCCACTGTGTGTGGACGACGCCCGAGGACTGGGAGATCTTCAAGCGCCATGGCGTCACGGCGGTCCACAACCCGGCCTCGAACATGAAGCTGGCCTCCGGCGCCGCGCCGGCGGCGGCCATGCTGGACGCCGGCGTCAACGTGGCCCTGGGCACCGACGGCATGAGCTCCAACGACAACCACGACATGTTCGAGGAAATGAAGCTGGCAGCCCTGCTGGCCCGGGTCTCCTCCATGGACCCTATGGCCCTGTCCGACGCAGCCGTGCTGAAAATGGCCACGGTGAACGGCGCGAAGGCCCAGGGGCGCAATGCCGGCGTAGTGAAGGCCGGCGCCCAGGCCGACCTGATCCTGGTGGACTTCCGCAGTCCCAACCTGCAGCCCTGCCACGACGTTTCGGCCAACCTGATCTACTCCGCCCACGGCAGCAACGTCTGCATGAATATGGCGCGGGGCAGCGTCATATATGAAAACGGGAACTTCCTGACGCTGGACCTCGATGAGATCTACCGGGAAGTAGAGCGCTACGCCATTCCCAAATTGTTCCGCTGAAGCGGGAAAGGATCCACTGCACATGGCAAAAAACAGGCAGTCACAGAATTTTCTGGGCGGTGTGGCCGTGCTGGCGGCGGCGGCCGTCATCGTCAAACTCATCTCCGCCGTCTACAAGATCCCTCTGGGCAATATCCTCGACGACGAGGGCATGGGCCATTTCAACATGGCCTACAATGTGTATAATTTCCTGCTGCAGCTGTCCACGGCGGGCTTTCCCCTGGCCCTGTCCAAGCTGACCAGCGAAGCCCTGGCCCTGGGCCGGGGCAACCAGGTGCGCCGCCAGTTTCGGGTGGCGGCGGGGCTTTTCTTCGTGCTGGGCCTGACGGCTTCGGCCATCATGTTCTTCGGCGCCGCGCCCCTTTCCGAGCTGATGCACGACTCCCTGGCCTACTACCCCATCCGGGTGCTCTCCCCCGCGGTGTTCTTCGTGTGCCTCATCGGCTGCTGCCGGGGCTATACCCAGGGCCGGGGCAACATGGTGCCCACGGGCTTATCCCAGATCCTGGAGGCCGCCTGCAAGCTGGTGGTGGGTCTGGGCCTTGCCTGGTATGTGATGAAGGTCCTGCGCGCGCCGGTGGAGATCGGCGCCGCGGCGGCCATCTTCGGCGTCACCACCGGCTCGGTGGTGGCCATGCTGGTGCTGGGCGTGTGGCTGCTGCGCCACCGCCTGCGGGGCAATTTTGACGACCGCCCCGACGGCAGCGGCGCCATTCTGAAGCGCCTGCTGATCATCGGCGTGCCCATCACAGCGGGTTCCAGCGTCATGAGCATCATCACCCTGGTGGACCAGACCGTGGTCATGGCCCGGCTGCAGAACGCCCTGGGCTTCGCCGAAGATGCCGCCGCGGCCCTGTACGGCCAGTACACCTTCGGCATGACCCTCTTCAACCTACCCCCCACCTTCGTCTATCCCGTCACCATCAGCCTGATCCCCGCGGTGAGCGCGGCGCTGACACGGAAAAACGATTTGCAGGCCCACCGGCTGATCTCTTCATCCTTCCGGCTCATCGCCATGCTGGCCCTGCCGGCGGGCATCGGCCTTTCGGTGCTGGCCGGGCCGATCCTGCAGCTGCTCTATCCCGCCGTGCCCGACACGGCGGCCGCCGCGGCGTATCACCTGCAGATCCTGGGCGTGGCCGTGATCTTCGTGTGCCTGATGATCCTGACCAACGCGATCCTGCAGGCCTGCGGCCGGGTGTATATCCCCATCGTCACCGCCGTCATCGGCGGCGCGGTGAAGATCGCCACCACCTACACCCTCTGCGGAAACCCCGACTTCGGCATCAAGGGTGCGCCCATCAGCACCCTTTTGTGCTATGTTGTCATCGCGTCCCTGAACCTGGCGGCTGCGGCGGCGGTGCTGGGCAAAAACCGGCCCAACTATCTGCGCCTGTTCGCAAAGCCCGTGGCGGCCACGGCCCTCATGGGTCTCTTCGCCCATTTCGGCTTCGGTGCCCTCGTGGGTCTGGGCCTCTCGCCGAGCCTGGCGGTGCTGGCGGATATTGCCGCCGCCGCCGTGCTGTACGGCATCCTGGTGTTGGCCCTGCGCATGGTCACCCGGGAGGATCTTCTGCTGATGCCCAAGGGCGAAAAGATCGCCCGCTGGCTGCGCATCCGCTGACAATCGGTAAAAAATGGCAGGCGCTTTGCGGGGCGTTTTCCGCCCCGCAAAGCCGCTCCGCCGTTCTGTTGCCATAAAAAATTGGGCAAAAATGGAAAAACTGTTGCAAAGAGTGAAAAATTATGATAAATTTTGAATTCCAGGACCACTATACCTTTGAGGACCTGCGCAGGATCGTGGCGATCCTGCGCCACCCGGGGGGCTGCCCCTGGGACCGGGAACAGACCCACGAGAGCCTGCGCCGCTGTACGCTGGAGGAGACCTGCGAGGTGCTGGAAGCCATCGACCGCAAAGACGACGCGCTGCTCTGCGAAGAGCTGGGAGATCTTTTATTGCAGGTGGTGTTCCACGCTTCCCTGGCCGAGGACGGCGGCCGCTTCACCCTGGACGACGTGGCCGACGGCATCTGCAAAAAGATGATCTACCGCCATCCCCACGTCTTCGGCACGGCGCAGGCCGACACCTCTGAGCAGGTGCTGCAGAACTGGGACGTTCTCAAGCGTGCAGAAAAAGGCCAGACCAACGATACCGACACGCTCCGCGCCGTGGCGCGCACGCTGCCGGCCCTGTGGCGGGCGGAAAAGATCCAGAAAAAGGCGGCCAAGGCCGGCGTCACGGTGCCGGACACCGCCGCAGCAGCGGACGAGCTGTCCGCCGCGCTGGAGGCGTTCCGCCGTGCTGAAGCAGAAGGCCGCGGCGTCCGGCAGGCGCTGGGAGAGGTGCTGTTCGCGGCGGTGGCTGCGGCGCGCCTGGCGGGCGAAGACCCCGAGGAGGTCCTGAACGAGGCCAGCGACGCCTATATCGCCCGCTTCGCACTGGCCGAGCAGGAAGCCGCGCGGCAGGGCCGCGCCCTTTCAGACCTCGCACCGGAGGAAACGGTCCGGATATGGAAACAGACAGAACAACAACAGGATGTACGACAGGAGGAAAACAGACATGAATAAACAGGAACTGATCAGCGCTGCCGCCGAAAAGACCGGCTTTTCCAAAAAGGATACCGAGGCCATGCTGAACGCCGTGCTGGACACCATCGTCAGCGCCCTGGAGGAGGGCGAGAAGGTGCAGCTGGTGGGCTTCGGCTCCTTCGAAGTCAAGCAGCGCGCCGCCCGCATCGGCCGCAACCCCAAGACGAAGGAAGCCATTGAGATCCCCGCGTCCAAGGCCCCTGCCTTCAAGCCCAGCAAGGCCCTCAAGGACGCCCTGGCAAAATAAGGCCATGCGGCTGGACAAGTACCTGAAGGTCTCCCGGCTCATCAAGCGGCGCACCGTGGCCAACGAGGCCTGCGACGCCGAGCGCGTCAGCGTCAACGGCCGCGTCCAGCGGGCGTCCTACGACGTGAAGGTGGGCGACCGGATCTCCATCCGCTTCGGCGAAAAGACCGTCACGGTGGAAGTCCTGGCCGTCAGCGAAACGGCCGGCAAGGCCGACGCCGGCGCCCTGTACCGCGAAGTGGCCGCCGCAGATTCATAAAGCGAACGATCCCTTCATAAACTGAGGTTGAGCCTTGAGTTTATGGAGGGATCTTTCATGATGTACGGAGAAAACAGCCCCCAGGCCGTTCAGCACGCGCTGCGCCTGGAGGGGCGGGAGCAGCTGACTGTGTCCGGGGTGGAGGACGTGGGCCGCTTCGACGAAACGGGCATCGTCATGACCACCAGCGCCGGCACGCTGATCGTCACCGGCAGCAATTTGCATATCGGCCAGCTGAGCCTGGAGGGCGGGGAACTCCACGTGGACGGGCGCATCGATTCCCTGGCCTATGAGGACGAACCGGCCCGCGGCGGCGGCTTCTTCTCCCGCCTGTTCGGCTGACCATGGAGATCTACATTGCCGAGCAGGTGCGCCTGCTGTGCGGCGCGGCAGCCTTGGGCGCCGCTTTGGGACTGGCCTACGACCTGCTGCGTGCCGTGCGCAGGCGCATCCCGGCCCTGCTGATCCCCTGCGACCTGCTGTTCTGCGCCGCCGTGGCCGCCGGCGTCATCGGCTACGCCCTCGCCGCCGGCGACGGGGAGCTGCGGCTCTATCTCCTGCTGGGAACGCTTTTGGGCAGCGTGTTCTATTTCTGCCTCTGCAGCGCGCCGCTGCGCCCGCTGTGGGACTTCTGGATGGATGCGGCGGTGTCCTTCGGCCGCCTGAGCGTGCTCCCGCTGCGTCTGGGCGCAAAATTTTTGCAAAAAATCGCCCGGCGGGCGAAAAAACTCTTTCATTTTTGGAGCAAATGGGTTAAAATATCTAATTACAGATGGGAGTTTGTCCTGATCCACCGCCAGCGGGAAAGGAGCCGGTCACATGAAGCGCGAAAAACGGGAAAAGGCAAAAGCGCCCCTGGGCGCAGCCGGCATCCTGGCCAGGGTCATCCTGATCGTCCTGCTGGTATACGGCGCCGTCACGCTGTACAACCTGCAGCAGCAGATCCAGTCGGCGAAGGAACAGGAGACCCAGCTCACCGCCCAGGTCCAGGATCTGGAAGATAGAAACAGCGCGCTGCGCGCCGATATCGCCGCTGCCGGCGACCAGGAAAAACTGGAGGACGTAGCGCGGGACGAACTGGGCATGGTGAAAAGCGGCGAAAAGGTGTTTTACGACACCAATTACTGACCGCCGCGCGCCCCAGCAGAAAGATCAGACAGGCCCGGCCTGGCGAAGGGAGAAAAATCAAACAGTATGGAGTTTGACGTAGGGAGCATTCTGGAAGGAAAAGTAACGGGGATCACGAAATTCGGCGCCTTTGTGTCTTTGGGAGAGCACAAATCCGGCCTGGTACACATCTCCGAGATCGCAAACACGTATGTCAACGATATCCACGACCATCTGCAGGAAGGGCAGACGGTGAAAGTCAAGGTGCTGGCGGTGGATGAAAACGGGCGCATCAATCTGTCCATCAAGCGCGCCCAGCCGGCGCCCCAGGGCGCCGCGCAAAGCGGCGGCCGCAGTGCCGGCGCGCACGGCCCTCGCCGTCCGTCCCAGCAGCATCCGGCCGCCGGCGTCCGCCACGGCCACGGCGCAGCCGTGCAGAGCGCCGCGCCCATGACGGCGGAGGAGTCCTTCGAGGCCAAGCTCAAGGCCTTTATGACCGAATCCGAAGGCCGCATCTCCGATTGGAACCACGCCATGGACAAGCGCGGCCGCAAAAGATAACGGTTTTTCGAAATGCACAGCTCCGTGCTGTGCATTTCTTTCTTTGCATCGGTTTCCCGATCCGATCTCATCCTTTGTCCCACTGAAAGGAGGCTGCGCCGTGCGCATTGTCAACGCCCGCCTGCTCCCCATGGAGGGGGCCCCCATCCCCTGCGGATACCTGATCGCCGAGGGCGCGAAGATCGCCGCCCTGGGCCCCATGGACGCCGCCCCGGCCGCCGCGCCGGGGGAGGAGATCCTGGACGCCGAAGGCGCTTTCGTGCTCCCCGGCTTTGTGGACGCCCACTGCCACATCGGCATCTGCGGCGACAGCACCGGCGTCGAGGGGGACGACTGCAACGAAATGAGCGAACCCGTCACGCCCCAGCTGCGGGCCATCGACGGCGTGAACCCCTTTGACCGCTGTTTTGCCGAGGCCGCCGCCGCGGGCGTCACTTCGGTGCTCACTGGCCCGGGCAGCGCCAACGCTATCGCCGGCCAGTTCCTGGCCATGAAGACCGTGGGCCGCTGTGTCGACGATATGGCTGTCAAGGGCGCGGCCTGCATGAAATTCGCCCTGGGCGAAAACCCGAAAATGACTTATGGCGAAAAACGGGAGACGCCCATGACCCGCATGGCCACCGCCGCCCTCATCCGCGAATCCCTGTACAAAGCCCGGCAGTACGGCGAAAAACTGCGCCGTGCCGCCGCTGACGGCGAGGCCGATCCCCCGGATTACGACGCCGCCCTGGAAGCTCTGCTGCCCGTTCTGGAGCGGAAGCTGCCCGCCCATTTCCACGCCCACCGCGCCGACGATATCCTGACGGCCCTTCGCATCGCCAAAGAATTCGATCTCGATTACGTCATCGTCCACGGTACCGACGGCCACCGCATCGCCGATATCCTGGCCGGGGAGCACGCCCGGGTCATCTGCGGCCCCTTGCTCACCGACCGCAGCAAGCCGGAGCTTTCCCACCAGTGCATCGAAAATCCCGCCCTGCTGGACCGCGCCGGCGTGGAGACCGCCATCTGCACGGATCACCCGGAGCTGCCCGTCCAGTACCTGCCCCTGTCGGCGGCCATGGCCGTGCGCGCCGGCATGGACGAGGACGCCGCCCTGCGCGCCATCACCATCACCGCGGCCCGCATCGCCGGCATCGACAGCCGGGTAGGCTCCCTGAAGCCCGGAAAGGATGCGGACATCCTGGTCTGCGCCGCCCACCCCCTGTCTCTGGACAACCGGCTCCGCGCCGTGTTTGTCGACGGCCGGCGCATCCGCTGACTGGTCGCGGCCAGAACCGAAATCAAAAGAAAAGAAGGAAACAAACCATGCGGCAAATCGATTGTGAACAGATCATCGCGGCAGTGAAGACCCTCTGCATCAACGCCAACTGTCTTTTGCCCGGAGACGTGCGCAAAAGTCTCTGCGCCGCCCGGGAAACCGAGCCTTCGGAGGTGGGCCGCTCCATTCTCGGGGACCTGGTGGACAATTACCGCCTGGCCGATCAAGAGCGCCTGCCCATCTGCCAGGACACCGGCATGGCCGTTCTGTTTGTGGAACTGGGCCAGGACGTCCACATCACCGGCGGCTATCTGGAGGACGCGCTGAACGAGGGCGTGCGCCGGGGCTATGTGGACGGGCTGCTGCGCCTGAGCGTGGTAGCCGATCCCATCCGCCGGGGCAACACCAACGACAACACCCCCGCCGTCATCCACCTGCGCATCGTCCCCGGCGATCAGCTGAAGATCACCGTGGCCCCCAAGGGCTTCGGCAGCGAGAATATGAGCGTGCTCAAAATGTTCAAGCCCGCCGCCACCGTGGAGCAGATCGAGGACTTCATCGTTTCCGCCGTGGAGACCGCCGGCTCGAACCCCTGTCCGCCCATCGTGCTGGGCGTGGGCCTGGGCGGCACGTCGGAGCAGGTGATGGAGCTGGCCAAGCGCGCCCTGCTGCGAAAGGTGGGCAGCCGCCACGCCGACCCCTTCTACGCCGACATGGAAGCCCGGCTCCTGGAGAAGATCAACCGCCTGGGCATCGGCCCCCAGGGCCTCGGCGGCGGCACCACCGCCCTGGCCGTCCATATCGAGACCGCCCCGACCCATATCGCAGGGCTGCCCTGCGGGCTGAATATGAGCTGCCACGTGCTGCGCCACGCCGAAACGATTCTGTAAAACAAAAAAAGAAGGCCCCAAGGCCTTCTTTTTTGTTTTTTCCGCCACGCGGCAGTTTTTTACAGATACTGTACCATATCCTCCATCGGGATGCTGACTTCGTGGAGCTTAGCGGGATGGGCCGTTTCGGCAGGGTAGCCCAGGGCGATGAGGGCCATGATGTGGATATGCTCGTCCATGGGAAATTCCTCCGCCAGCTTCGCCGGATCGTAGTAGCCGATCCAGCAGCTACCCAGGCCCAGGTCGGCCGCCGCCAGCATGATCTGGGTGGCAGCGATGGAGGCATCGATCTCGCCGTGGTCCTTGCCGTCGAACTCCCGTTTCCAGCTGACGCGGTCGTCATAGCCCACCATCAGCACGCAGGGCTCGCCGAAATGGCAGCTGGTGCAGCGATCGATCTTTTCGATCAGCTCCGGCCGGTTCAGCACAAAAATGCGCTGGGGCTGGAGATTGTGGGCCGTGGGAGCGCACAGCGCCGCCTCCAGCACCATGTTCAGCGCCACGGCGCCCACAGCCTCCGGCGCGTATCTGCGCACGGAATAGCGCTGCTTTGCCAGTTCCTGAAAATCCATTGCTTCATTCTCCTTTTTCTTATTGTTCTATTTTACGATTTTCTGTTTCCTAATCGTTTTTCGGGCCCGTCTTTCCGCTTTGCGGCGGGCCGCCGTTTTCCTGTTGAGAACGCCTTTTATTATAAAATGTGTCCGCCCCGCCGTCAACCGCTTTTCCGCCGCCGTATTGACAGCGGGCGCGGCGGCGGGTATGCTATAAACAGCAACTGCCAAAGGAAGGTCTTTTCCATGTTCTATTGTCGTTTCTGCGGCGCGGCGCTGCCCGATGACGCCCGCTTCTGTCACCTCTGCGGCCGGGAAGTGGAACGCGCGCCCCGCTGCCCCCGCTGTGGCGCCTCTCTGCCCGAGGGCAGCCGCTTTTGCAGCTATTGCGGCGCGGCGCTGGAAAGCGCGCCGCCGCAGCAGGAGGCCCCGCGCCTGCGCGGCGCCCATCAGGGCCGCCCGCCGGAGATCCCTCTGGGCGGCGGGCGCACTATCCGCATCCCCGCGCCGGAAAAAGCCGCGCCGGCGGCTTATCAGCCCGTGGCGGCTCCCGCCGGCGCGCCCCTCGACGGCGTGCGCGTGCCCGCCGTCTGCAATCCCCACCCCTTTAGCGGTTCCGTCCAGCGCTTTTTCGGCGCTGACGGCAGCTTTTACACCTTCCGCGGAACGGGGATGTACGGCTTCCTCGAACCCTTCTCCATGAATTACGCCGGCGGCCAAGGCCCCATCGAAAAGGGCGGCGGGCAGTGGTTTTTCCACAGCGCCACCGGCGCGCCGGAGCAGGAGGTTGAAGCCCTGCGCGGCGTTCAGATCCTCTCTTCCGCCCCCGAGGGGATGTATTTCTACCGCGCGCCCACGATCTATTTCGCCGACCGGGAAGGCCGGGTGTACCCCTTTATGGAGGCCGCCGAAACGCTGACGGACCTGCTCTGCTGGCGCAGCTGGCTGTTTGTGACCTATCTCGGCCCCTTTGAGGAGCACACGGAGAAAAACGGCGCGGCGGCTTACCGCGACCGGTCCTATGTGGTGGTCTACGACCGCGCCAGCGGCGGCGCAGCCGCCATTTTAGAGCGCTGTGCCGGAGTGTTCTATATCGACGAAAACGTGGCCGTCCTCTGCGACCTGCTCGACGGCGGCGAGATCCGCCGCAATGTGTACAAGGTGCCCGTCCGCGGCTGGACGGAGGAAGGGCTGAAAGCCCTGGCCAACTACGGCGGCCGTATCCGCGGGAGCACGGCCTTTTCCCGCCTGCTCTTCGATGCCTGCGGGGCGGACAACCACTGGAAAAACGCCGCCGAGTGCACCGCCGACCTGCGCTGCTGCGACTGGAAGCGCAAGCGCCTGGGCTACCAGAAAAAGGGCGTGCTGATTTGGCGCGCCTTCTCCGGCGCGCCTCTCAGTGGCGGAGACCCCTTATAAGCCGCATTGCAAAGTGCCCGAGCGATCGTCACAGCACCAGCTGCAGGCAAAACCAGCCCTCTTCCTGAGTGAAGCGGCAGACGGCCCCGTGCTCTTTGCAGAACACGGCGATGGACTGCACGCCCGGGCCGTGACCATGCTGCAGCGCTTCTGCCTGTGACCTGTTCGCCGGCGCAAAAAAATAAAAAGGGATGGGACCGTGCTCCGGTCCCATCCCTTTTTTCAATGTTCCGTTTTTCAGGCCCGGACCGTCACGCGGCTGCCGCCGGCCGGGTCTTTCGTCACCACGATCTGGCGGTCGATGCGCTCCTTGAGCTCCGCCACATGGGAGATGATCGCCACCAGACGGCTGCCCTCCGTCAGGGCGCTGAGGGCGCGGATGGCCTGCTCCAGCGATTCCTCATCCAAAGAGCCGAAGCCCTCGTCCACAAACATGGTGTCCAGCCGGATGCCGCCGGCGCAGGACTGGATCTCGTCGGAAAGGCCCAGGGCCAGGGCCAGGGAGGCCTTGAAGGATTCGCCGCCCGAAAGGGTCTTCACGCTGCGCTCCGTGCCGTTGTAATGGTCGATCACGTCCAGCTCCAGGCCGCTCTGGCTGCGCTGATTCTCCGCGCCGATGCGGCGCTTCAGTTCGTACTGCCCGCCGGTCATGGCCATCAGGCGCACGTTGGTGCGGCGGAGGATGCGATCGAAATACGCGGTCTGGACATAGGTCTCCAGCATGATCTTGTCCCGGCCGCTGAGGGTGCCGTTCACCGTGGCGGACAGGGCGCCCATCCACTGCCATTCCCGCTGGGCCTGCTCCAGCTGTTCGGCACTGCCCCGGAGTTCCTCCGCCGCGCGGCGGTTGACGCCCATGCGCCCGGCCAGCGTCTCTTTGCGCGCGCGCAGGGCCTGCCGGGCCGCGCGCAGCTCCTCCAGGGCCGCCTGCAGCGCCGGCGCATCCTCTTCCGCCGCGCCGGAGAGCTGTTTTTCCAGCGTGTCGATGCGCCCGCGCTCCTCCGTCAGGCGGCTGCGGCAGTCCTCGCGTTCTTTCTCCGCCGCCTGCAGGGCCGCCGCCAGGGCGTCCTTTTCCCGGCGCAGTTCGTCCAGCCGCGCCCGGGCCGCCGCGGCGCTTTCAAATTCCAGGCCCTCCGCCACCGTCTGCCGCCGGGCCCGCAGGCCCTCCAGCGTCACCCGGCCGTCGGCGGCAGTAGTGCGGAGCGTTTCCGCCGCGCGTTCCAGCGCCGCCAGATCCTCCTCCGCTTTCGGGAGCATCCCTTCCAGCTTTTCCCGCAGGGCCGCCTGCTGTTCCAGGGCGGCGCGGCGGGCCGCCTGCTTTTTCAGCGTTTCCTCAGCGTCCGCCAGGCGTTCCGCCGCGCTGGCGCCGCCTTCGCCCAGCAGCGCCGCGCGCTGCCGGGCCAGCTGCTCCTCCGCCGCCCGGACCTGGCCGCCCAGGCTGTGGGCGGCGCGGCTCGCCTCACCGGCGGTCCGGTCCGCCGCGTCCGCCGCCGCCCGGGCTTCCTCCAGGGCGTCCTGGGTGGGGCTTTCTTCCGGCAGGGCCGCCGGGGCGGGATGGTGCAGCGCGCCGCACACCGGGCAGGGCGCGCCGTCCGCCAGCGTTTGGGCCAGAACGCCCGCCTGGGCGTCCAGAAATGCGCGCTCCAGCCGCAGGGCTTCAGCGTGCCGCGCCGCCGCGGCGTCCCGCTTTTCCTCATACTGCCGCCGGGCCTGATCCAAAGCCGCGCGGGCACGCGCCGTTTCCTCCTCCTGGCGGCACAGGGCGCTCAACTCCTGCCGCATCCGCAGCAGATCTGCCTGCGCCCCCCGAACGCGCTCCAGCTCCGCCCCGACGGCAGAGAGGACCGCCCACTGCCGGCGCAGATTTTCCAAATGCCGCCGGGCCGTTTCCGTATGCTCCCCATTTTCCTCCAGGGCCGTCCGGGCCGCGGCGAGGTCGTGCTCCGCCTGCTGTTCCTGCCGGCGCAGGTCCTCCAGCGTCTGATAATCCGCCAGGCCGCCGGCGATGCGGTCGATCTCCAGCGCCAGGGCCGCGCCCGTCTCCTCCCGGCTGCAGGCCGCGGCATACTGTTCTTCCGCCTCCGCCAGCTCTTTCTCCAACGCGGCGGCGTTTTCCGCAGCGCGATCCAGCGCCGTGCGGGCGCGCGCTTCGTTTTCGGCCCGGCCCAGCCGGCGGTCCAGGGCCGTGATCTGCTCTTCCAGGGCATGCTGCTGCGCGTCCAGCGCATCTCCGGCAGCGGCGTCCTCCGCCAGCAGTTCCTCCGCCAGGGCCACAAGCTCCGCCGCGCTGGCCACCGCGGCGGCCTCCCGGGCCGCCTGCAGCCGCCCGGAAAGGGGGCTTCCTTCCGCGCAGCGCAGGCTGTCTGCCGACTGGCGGATGGCGGCGCTGAGGGCCTGATACCGTTCGGCCCGCCGGCGGGTCTCGGCCTTGAGCCGCTCCTGCAGGATCTGGTAGCGCCCGGTGCCGAACAGCTCCCGGAAAATCTTGCTGCGTTCCTCGGTTTTGGCGTGGAGGAGCTTGAGGAACGCCCCCTGGGCGATCATGGCCACCTGGGTGAACTGGCCCCGGTCCAGGCCCGTCAGCTCCGTCACGGCCCGGGTCACTTCCCGGCTTTTCGTCACCGGGGGGCGGCCGTCAAAAAAAGTCAGCTCCGCGTCGGCGCGCTCCATCGTCATGCCTTCGCCGCGGCCCTTGGGCCGCTGATACTCCGGGTTGCGGCGGATGCGGTATGTTTTTCCGCGGCAGAGAAACTCCATCTCCACATAAGTGGGCGTTTTGGCGTCGGCGTATTTGCTGCGGAGCATGTCCGCCTCCCGCTCCGCGCCGCTGGCCTCGCCGTAAAGGGCGAAGGTGATGGCGTCGAAGATCGTCGTCTTTCCCGCGCCGGTGTCGCCGGTGATGAGATACAGCCCCCGGTCCCCCAGCTTTGTCAAATCGATCTCCGTCTTTCCCGCGTAGGGGCCGAAGGCGGAGAGAATCAGCTTTGTCGGTCTCACGGTTCTTCCTCCCAGATCTTTTCGATCAGCGCCCGGGCAAAATCGCGCTGCTGCGGCGCCAGGGGCCGCCCGTTCTGCGCCTCGTAAAACTCCTCCAAAAGCGCCAGGGGCGTCTTTTCCGGCGCGGCCGGGCCCTCGGCCGCCGTCTCCGCCGCCGTGCGGCGGTTGTCATAACTCAGGCGCATCAGGTTGGGATAGATGGTGCGCAGCTTGGCCGCCGCGTCGGGCACCTCCTCTTCGTCGGTGAGGATGATGTGGAGGTAATCCTCCACCGCCGTGCCCGCATAATTGTCCCGGCAGGTCAGGTCGAGGTAGCTGCCTCGCACTTCCCGCAGATCCCGCCGGGGCGTCAGCGGCACGGTGCGGACGGCAAGGCTGCCCTTCTCCCCCAGCTCCGCAATGGTGACGGATTTCTGCTGCTTGGCCTCGGAAAAAGAGTATTTCAGCGGCGTGCCGCAATAGCGGGCATTGAAAGACACGTTCTGGGGGCCGTGGAGGTGGCCCAGGGCCACATAGTCGAAAGGGGCGTAGATCTCCGCATCCACATTGTCCAGCCCGCCCACGCTGACCTCCTCGGATTCACAGCGCGCCGCACCTGTGACGAACTGGTGGGACAGCAGCACGTGGCGCGCATCCGGCCGCAGGGCGATGTGGGCGACGGCGCAGCGCAGAGCGTCGTTATAGCTTTCGATCTCCTCCTCCGGCCAGGCGTGGCGCACAGCGGCGGGCTTGAGGAAGGGCAGCAGGTGGATCTCCACCGGCCCACAACCGTCCTCCAGCGTCACGGAGCGCACCGCGCCGTCGTACACCGGCGCCACATAGACGCCCCGGCCGTCCAGCAGTGCCGCGCCGAAGGCCAGGCGCTCGGCGGAATCGTGGTTGCCGCTGATGAGAAAAACGGGGATGCGCTCTTTTGCCAGGGCGGTCAGAAAGCGGTCGAACAGCGTCACCGCCTCCGCCGGCGGCACAGTCTTGTCGTAAACGTCCCCGGCGATGAGCACGGCGTCCGGTTTTTCCGCGCGGACGATGGAGACGATCTCCCGGAGGATGTGATCCTGATCCTCCAGCATGGAAAATTCATTGACCCGCTTGCCCAGGTGCAGGTCGGAAAGATGCAGCAGTTTCATCGCGCTTCTCCCTTTGCTTCCGTTTTCCCCCATCATAGCATGGCGCGCCCCGTTTGGCAACGCCGCCGCGCCCTTTACAGCCGCCGCCGGCGCTGATATAATACGAAAGGCAGCCCCTCTGCCGCGAAAGGAGCCGGAAGTGGATGTATGACGAGCTGACCCAGGTGGACATCGACAAAATGAAAGAAGAGATCACCTACCGCAAAACGGTGCTCCGCCCGAAGCTGATCGAGGACGTGCAGATCGCCCGGGGCTTTGGCGACCTGAGCGAAAATTTTGAATACAAGTGCGCCAAGCGGGACAAAAACCGCAACGACAGCCGCATCCGCTATCTCGAGCGCATGATCGCCACCGCCAGGGTCATCGACGGCGGCAGCGGCGGCGAGGGCATCGGCCTTTTCGACAAGGTGACCATGTTCAATGAAAAACTGCAAAAGGAGCAGACCATTCAGCTGGTCACCACCCTGCGCCAAAATCCCCTCAAGGGGCTGATCAGCAAAGAATCCCCCGTGGGCAAAGCGCTGCTGGGACACAAAGCGGGCGAGCGGGTGGAGATCACCGTCAGCCCGGAGATGAAATACACTGTGGAAATCCGCACCGTGGAAAAAGGCGAGGACGACGCCTCCATGGACATCAGCGCCTATTGACCGCCATGACGGTTTATCTGCGCTCATTCACCCTGGCCAGCCAGGCCCAGGAAGAAAATTTCTGGGATTTTTCCAATCCCAAGGCCCGGCGCACCTGCTACACCACCCATTACCCCTTCGGCGTGTTCCGCCGCCGCGCGCCGGGGACGTTCACGTTCGCCCCCATCACGATTTTTTACGGCGGCAACGGCAGCGGCAAATCCACTCTGCTCAATGTGATCGCCGCGGCGCTGGAAGTCCGGCGCGGCGCGGTCTATAACCGCACGGACTTTTTCGGCGACTACGTTTCCCTGTGCGCCTGGGAGGGCGCCGCGCCCGCGGGCAGCCGCATCCTGACCAGCGACGATGTGTTCGATCATGTGCTGGGCATCCGGGAGCTGAACGAGGGCATCCACCAAAAGCGCGCAGCACTGTTTGAAGAGTATACACAGGCGCGGCATGCAGCCGTGCAGCTGGGCTCCCTGGCAGACTACGAAGCTTTTTCCAAAATGGTGGATGCCCAGCGCAAAAGCGCATCCCGCTATGTTCAGGGCCGCCTGATGGACAATATGCCCGAGCGCTCCAACGGAGAAAGCGCCATGGAATTCTTTACCGGAGCCATCGACGAGAACGCCCTCTATCTGCTGGACGAACCGGAAAACAGCCTGTCTCCCCAGCGGCAGCTGGAGCTGAAGCAGTTTTTGGAGGATTCCGTCCGCTTTTACCACTGCCAGCTGGTGATTGCCACCCATTCCCCTTTTCTGCTTTCCCTGTCCGGCGCAAAGATTTACGACCTGGATGAAAGTCCTGCCGCCGTCAAACACTGGACAGAACTCGAGAGCGTGCGCACTTATTCCGACTTTTTCCGCCGCCACGCCGGCGAATTTGCGAAATGACCGGCCAAGGCGCCGGTGCCAAGGAGAATTTTTATGAGCCGAACCTTCACGCCATGCCAGATCGCCGAGCGGAGCATCCAGAAAAAATACCGTCGGGAGCTGTGGGGACCCTTTGTAGCCGCCATCAAGCGCTACGAACTGATCCAGGAAGGGGACCGCATCGCCGTGTGCATCTCCGGGGGCAAGGATTCCATGCTCCTGGCCAAACTGATGCAGATGCTCCAACGCATCAGCGACGTGTCCTTCGACCTTTCGTTTCTCGTGATGGACCCGGGCTACGCCCCGGCCAACCGGGCGCGCATCGAGGAAAACGCCGCGCGCCTTGAGATCCCCATCCGCATTTTCGAGAGCAACGTCTTCGCCGTGTCCGAGCGCATGGACGCGCGCAAGCCCTGCTACCTGTGCGCCAAGATGCGCCGGGGGTATCTCTACCACCACGCCCAGTCCATCGGCTGCAACAAGATCGCCCTGGGCCACCATTTTTCCGACGTAGTGGAGACCACAGTCATGGGCCTGCTCTACGGCGGCCAGATCCAGGCCATGCGCCCCAAGCTCCACAGCAACAACTTCCCCGGCATGGAGCTGATCCGCCCCCTGTTCTGCGTCCACGAGGAGGACATCATCGCCTGGCGCAACTACAATCATCTCGAATTCCTCCAGTGCGCCTGCCGCTTCACCGAGCACTGCGCCACCGGCGAGGGGGACTCCAAGCGCCAGGAGATCAAAATGCTGCTGCGCGCCCTGCGCGCCAACTGCCCCCAGCTGGAGAAAAACATTTTCAACGCCATCCACGATGTGAACGTGGACACCCTCCTGGGCTTCAACTACCACGGCAAAGGCCCCGATTTTCTCACCATGTTCGACGAGGAAGCGGAAAAACTGGCGCGCCTGCGCGCCGGGGAAAGCGGCGAAAAAAGCGCTGAACGCTAAGCGAAAGCGCCCGGCTTCCTTCCGGGCGTTTTTTGTTTTTCGGATAATATTTATTGTTTTACGATAAATTTTTCTTGACATTCGGATAAACCCGCCGTATACTGGCCTTGCAGGCGATCCATTTCTTTTCTTGATCGACAGGAGGTCATCCCATGGAACAAAAAACCCTTTCCCTTGTTTTGAAACTGGTGCTCGCGGGCTTCGCGGTCGCGGGGGCCATCGTGTATTTCTGGGTGCTGCCCGTGCTCGGGGCCGAGTTTGCCGCCGCCTACCCGGAATTTGCCCGCTGCTACTGGCCCTGGCTGATCTTTTTGTGGCTCACCGCCGTGCCCTGCTATATCACCCTCTTTTTCGGCTGGAGCATCGCGGCGGAGATCGGGCGGGACAATTCCTTTTCCATCAAAAACGCCGTTTCCCTGCGCAATATCGCCCTGCTGGCCGCAGGAGACGCCCTGTTTTTCTTCGCGGGCAACGTTCTCTACCTTTTCCTGAACATGAACCACCCTGCTATTTTTCTCGTTTCCTGTTTCGTGGTCTTCCTCGGCGTGGCCGTCGCCGCGGCGGCGGCCTGCCTTTCCCATCTGGTATACAAGGCCGCCAAGATCCGCGAAGAAAACGATCTCACCATCTGAGGAGGGCGCGCCATGATTGTGATCAATATTGACGTGATGCTGGCCCGGCGCAAAATGAGCGTGACGGAGCTTTCCGAGCGCGTGGGCATCACCCTGGCCAACATGTCCATTCTGAAAAACGGAAAGGCCAAAGCCATTAAAATTGAAACCCTGGATAAAATCTGCCGCGCGCTGGACTGCCAGCCCGGCGACATTCTGGAATGGAGGGACGAACCATGACCGCGCCCAAAAACAGCGCCGCCAGTACGCTTTACCTGGTTCTGGCAATCCTCGCCGCCCTGGGCTGCCTGCTCACGATTTACGAAGGCATTTTGATCAGCACCGCGCCTTTTTACGGCCGCTGCGTTCTGTCCGCCCTGCCGGCGGCGGTGTTCTTCTTTCTGTGGTGGTTTTCCCGCCGCGGCTGCTTTCGAAGCGCCCTGGCCATGGTCCTTTCCTTGGCGCTGGCCCTGGTGTTGGCCGCGGGCGGGGCGGTCAATCTGCTGCTGATCGAGCTGGAGCGCACACCCGTCAGCGCTGCCGATCTCCCCTGGGGAGCCGCCCGCCTGCGCCAGGAAGTGTCCAAAACCCTCGCCCTCGATTTGAAAAACTGCACCATCGCTGCCCACACCGATACCCACGGCGGCTTCCACGGCGATGGAGAAACCGTCGCCATCTTCACCTGGGAGGACAAAAGCGCCATTGAAAATCAGATCACCCGGAACGACGCCTGGAAGCCCCTGCCGCTTCCGGACGAACTGACCGCCGTATTTTACGGTTTGGAATACGAAAAGGATGGCATGACCTACGGTCTCGGCCCCCTGGCCGCCGACGAGGACCGCACCCCCCTGTTCCCCACCGTGGAAAACGGATACTACTTTTTCCTGGACCGCAGCGACGAAAGCCGGGACCAGCACAGCACCGAAGGACTGTGGGACCGCTATTCCTTCAACTTCACCGCCGCCCTGTACGATACCGACAGCGGCGCACTCTATTACTACGCGCTGGACACCTGAAACGAACAAGCGCGCGCAAGCCAAAAGGCTTGCGCGCGCTTGGTTTTATCTTTGTCACCAGGCCGGGCGGCGGACCTGCATGGCGCGGTACTGGCGGGTCACCTGGCCGCACAGCGCCTGGTAAAACCGCAGGTACTGCTTTTTGGCCTCCCGCGTTTCGCGCTGGGCCTGCTGGAACTGCTTCCACTGGGCGCAGGTCTTGTGGCAGCCCGGGCAAAAGGACGGGCAGGACGATTGACACGGCAGCATGGGACATTCCTCCTGAGAATCAAGTGCAAGGGTTTTTGCTTCGCACTCAGTATATCCCCTCCCGCCGCCGCGGCGCTACCATATCGCGGTTAGGTTTCTGTAAAATTTCGCGCCCGCCTCAGCGGCGGATCACTGGCTTGCCCTCGCTGTCCAGCAGCGGCGTGAAGCCCGCCGCCGGGCCGCTTGCATGGTACAGATAGCAGACGCCCGTTTCCGTGTCGACCCAGATCTCAAAAAGATCGACCACGCCCTGTTTGTAAATCCTCTGAAAGCGTTCCATGCTGTTTCCTCCTGTCAAAACTTTATTTTTCGCGGCGCTCCGGCGGCTGCGGTTTTTCTTCCTCGTCCGCTTCTTGGTCCAGCTGTTTCTGGCGTCTTTCATACTCCCGCAGAGAGACCCATAGCAGAACATAGGTCAGCATAAAAGTCGCGACGCCGCTGATGGCCGCGGTGATCACGCCCGCCAGGGGATAGAGGTCCCACCAGCGCACCGTCATGAACAGGAAAAAGACGAACACGATCAAGCCCGCCGCCAGGGCGGCCAGCACATTGTTTCTGCGGGTGGGGGCGATATTGCGGCTCCACACGCCGGCGCGGAGCGAGGCGATGATCTCATAAAAACACAGGATCATCAGCAAAATGAATTCGCCGCCGATGACCTTCCAGTCGTATCCGAACAGAAAAAGCTCGATCAGAAACAGCGCCAGCAATCCGAAAATGGCTATGCGGCTGATATTGCGCTCGATCCTGGCCAGCTTCTGCTCCTGCATTTCATCCAGCTTGCTTTTCGTCAGCCGTTCAAACAGTTTCATCACTCTCATCCTCCCAGAACAGTTCATCCAAAGATTTGCCCAGCGTGCGGCAGATGGCGCGGCAGAGCTTGATGGTGGGATTGTATTCGCCCTTTTCAATGGCGTTGATGGTCTGTCGGGACACGCCCACCGCGGCGGCCAGATCCTTCTGCGTCATATCCCGCTCGGCTCGGGCGGCCTTGAGCTTCAAATTTTTCGCCATGGTCTCACCTCGTCTGTATCGTAGCATATATCAAACCATAAGTCAAGTATATATTACTTTTTATTTGCTATATTTGATATTTCTGTCAAACCATCAAGCGCCCCCGGCGAACATCCGCCGGGGGCGCGCGATTCAGCTTTCGTCTTTTCCGTAGTGTTCCCGATAATAGGCCCGAAACTCCGCCAGCTCCTGCTCGTCCTTGCGGTCGAGGCCGTTTTCCAGGGCCAGGCCCTCGATGTGGTGGGTGAACTCGTGGGCCAGGGTGGTGTAGAGCTCGTCCTCCCAGTCCTCCCGCGTCCAGTCCTCTTTCTCCGCCAGGGCCGCGAAGGAGCCGTAATAGAGATTGATATAAAGCCCCATCTGGTCGTTGCAGTATTCGCCCATGATGTAGATCTCGCCGGGCGGGAACTCCGGGTCCTCCACCGCCTCGGGCAGCAGGGAGATGCCGCCGTTCAGGTCCCGGTAAAATACCTCCGGGAAGGTTTCGGCCATCTCGTCGAGAATTTCGCCCACCTCGTCAAAGGACAAAATCATTTATTGCGCCTCCTCTTTTTGTTTTTTTCGCCCCAGGCACTCCGCGATGCCGCAGAGGATGCCGCCCAGGGGAAAGACCACCCAGGCGACGGCCCAGGCGCTGAACAGAAAACCTGCCAGCAGGAAAATCCCGGTGGCCGCGAGCATGATGGCCCCGTCCCAGTCGGGCCCCGCCGCGGCGGCGTACTCCTGCCGCATCGCCCGGCCCAGTTCCCGGTCCACCTGCTCTTCGATGGCCGCGGCAATCCCTTCGTCCATATCATCCTCGTCGGGCAGGATCAGGCCCCACTGCCGCCGCTCCGGAAAATACTTGCCGTGCTGGATGCCGAGATACACCAGAACGCTGACGCCGCCGGCCACGGCCATCAGAAACGCCGCCGCGGCCGCGTTCTCCCCCAGCCGGTCCTCCCCCAGCACCAGAAGCGCCACAGCCAGAAGGATCACCACCACGCCCACGGCGATGCCGGGGCCGAATAATTTTTGAAAGCGCGCCTTCTCCTCCGCCCCGTAGAGATCCGGCACCGCGGGGAACGTCCGCCAGAAGGCGCTCTCCGCCGTGCCGGCGGTGATGAACAGCACCACCGCCGCTGCGATAAAGGACAGCAGGGCAAAGACGCCGATCCCTTCGCTGCGCGTTTCCAGCAGCAGCAAGGCCGAAACGCCCGTGAGGATCAGGGCGACGCCCACGGCGATTTTCAGGGCAAAGCGGTTTTTGTGGGCGTCGTAATTTTCAAAGGCCAGGCGGCCTTCCGGGCTTTCGCAGAAACGGGCCGCCGCGGCGGCGGGGTCTGCCGCCGCTTCCGGCGCGGCCGCGGCCCCTTCCCGATCGCCGTTCTCCGGCTCCGCCGCGCTTTCCGGCTCTTCCGCGCCGCGCAGCAGCGCATCCAGGGAGCAGTGCAGCATGTCGGCCAGGGGCGGCAGCTTCTCCGCCTCGGGGTAAGCCGCGCCCGCCTCCCATTTTCCCACTGCCTGGCGGGAGACGCCCAGCGCCTCGGCCAGGGCCTCCTGGGTCAGTCCGGCGGCGCGGCGGTAGCGGGTCAGATTTTTTCCAAATGTGGTCATAGCCCTTTTCTCCTTTCGCAAAAAGCGTGTTTCCCTGCCTCTATCATGGCAAAAGCGCACTCTCTGCGCCACCAACCGGGCGTTTCTTTCCGTCTTTTTCGCGCAACCCCAGGTTGCCTGCGGCCCTGTCAGGCCGGTTTTTTCATGGTCAGGCTGATGCGGCAGCGCTTTTCGTCCACCTCCAGCACCCAGACCGTCACCACGTCGCCCACCGCCAGCTTTTCCGAGGGATGCCGGATAAAGCGATCGCAGATCTGCGAGATATGCACCAGGCCGTCCTGATGGACGCCGACGTCCACAAACGCCCCGAAATCCACCACGTTGCGCACGGTGCCCGTCAGTTCCATGCCGGGCTTCAGATCGGCGAGGGACAGCACATCGGTGCGCAGGATGGGCTTTGGCAGCTCGTCCCGGGGGTCGCGGCCGGGCTTTTGCAACTCCGCCGCGATGTCCAGCAGCGTGGGCACGCCCACGCCGCACCGCTCCGCCAGCGCTTCTTCGCCCAGGGCCTTCATCTTCTGATCCAAGCCCTCCAGCTTTCCCGCCTTCACGTCCGCCAGGGTGAAGCCGCACAGCGCCAGCAGCGTTTCCGCGGCGCCGTAGGACTCGGGGTGAACGGCGGTGTTGTCCAGCACGTTGGCGCTCTCGCTGACGCGCAGGAAGCCCGCGCACTGCTCAAAGGCCTTGGGGCCGAGCTTTGGCACTTTGCACACCTGTTTGCGGGCGGTAAACATCCCGTTCTCTTCCCGATATTTGACGATGTTTTTCGCCGTGGCGGCGTTCAGCCCCGCCACACGGCGCAGAAGCGGCGCACTGGCCGTGTTCAGATCCACGCCCACAGCGTTGACGCAGTCCTCCACCACCGCGTCCAGCGCTTCGCTGAGCTGCCCCTGGGGGCAGTCGTGCTGGTACTGGCCTACGCCGATGGCCTTGGGGTCGATCTTCACCAGCTCCGCCAGCGGGTCCTGGAGCCGCCGGGCAATGGACACGGCGCTGCGCAGGTTCACATCGTACTCCGGAAATTCCTCCGCCGCCAGCTCCGAAGCTGAATACACCGACGCGCCGGCTTCGCTGACGATCATATAGCTGACATTCCCGCCCACGGCACGGATCAGCTCCACGGCCATCTGCTCCGTCTCCCGGCTGGCGGTGCCGTTGCCGATGGCCAGGTGTGCCACGCCGTATTTCCGGATCAGGCGCGCAAGGGTCTCGATGGCTGCGTTTTTCTGCTTTTCGCCGTAGGTGGGATAGACCACGGCGGTGTCCAGCACCTTGCCTGTGGCGTCAACCACCGCCACTTTACAGCCGTTGCGGTAGCCGGGGTCCAGACCCATGGTGACGCGCCCCTTCACCGGCGGCTGCATCAAGAGGGGCCGCAGGTTCAGCGCGAAGGTGCGGATGGCCCCCTCCTGGGCCCGCTCCGTCAGCTGGCCGCGCACTTCCCGCTCCAGCGAGGGCTCCAGCAGCCGGTCCCAGGCATCCTCCGCCGCGGCGCGGACAAAGGCCATGGCCGCGCTGCCCGGCTTTACCACCGCCCGGCGCAGGGCGACCAGCGCCTCTTCCCGGTCCAGCGCCGCCTTCACCTTGAGAAAGCCCTCCCGCTCGCCGCGGTTAATGGCCAGCACCTGATGTCCCTGCACTTTGGATACCGGTGCAGAAAAGTCATAATACAGCCGATAGACACTGTCCTCCGGTTCGCTCTCTTTCGCGCAGGAAAGGAGCACACCCTGTTTCCAATAGAGCTCACGCAGGGTTTTGCGCAGTGCCGCATCGTCGGAAATCCACTCGGCAATAATATCCGCCGCTCCGGCCAAAGCCTCCTGCGCCGTCGCCACGCCCTTTTCCTCATCCAGGAACTGCTGCGCCGCCTGCTCAGGATTGGGACAATCTGCCTTTTGGGCATAGAGCACCTGCGCCAAAGGTTCCAACCCTTTCTCCCGGGCCGCTGTGGCGCGGGTGCGCCGTTTTTGCTTGTAGGGGCGGTATAAGTCCTCCACCTCGGCAAGGGTTTCCGCGCTGTCAATGGCAGCCGCCAGTTCCTCCGTCAGTTTTCCCTGTCCTTCAACGGCACTTTTGACCTCTTCGCGCCGTTTCTCCAAATTCCGCAAATACTGCAGCCGCTCTTCCAACGTCCGCAGTGCGGTATCATCCATACCGCCGTGCAATTCTTTGCGATAACGGGCAATGAACGGAATGGTATTGCCCTCATCAATCAGCCGCACCACGTTTTGCACGTATGTGAGCGGCTGCTTTAATTCTTCTGCCAAACGTTCTGTAAGTTCCATGCCTGCTCCTTTTAATTAAATATGGCCCATTATAGCAAAGATTGCCGGCAAAGGGAAGTGCAGCCGCTCCCTTTATGGCTTCACTTTTCTCTGTTAATACGATTCAAGCCGCATCAGCGGCACAAAAAAGGGGCAACCGTTTGCGGCTGCCCCCTCTGCCTTCCGCTGCAGACACCGTGCAAAATTCTTTTATTTCCCGGCAGCGTAATAGCCTCCATATTTAGAAATCTTTTCCAGCCCTTCCTGGTCCAGCACCGTGATGGCACCCCGGGCACACTGAATGAGACCCTTGTTTTTAAAGTCCGCACAAATGCGGGCAATCTGAATGCGGGAAGCATTGACTGCGGAAGCCAGCTCGTCTTGGGTCAAAAAAATCGCATTGCTTCGGGTATCCCCCTGTTGACGGCGATACCGCAGAAACAGGCACAAAAAAGTTGCCAAACGCGCCGACGCATCACACACGCTGTTGCTCTCGGCATCAAAACACATCAGGCGGAGCACACTGCCGTAATAGCGCACCAGATCCTCCATAAACCGCGGATCCGCTTTGCCCGCAGCACGCAGTTCCTGCCAGCTCACCGGCAGCACTTCCACCGGTGTGATGCTTTCAATGGTCACCACCGCACTCTTTTCCCCGCACAAGCAGTCCATGGCAAAAAATGTATTGTTCCGGTGGTAGCCTAAAATCCGGATATACCCATTGGGATTGACCGTATACACCTTCACAATGCCCTCCAGCAGAAAGTACATCTGCGGACTGATTTCTCCGCTGCGGCTGAAAATCGTGTCCTTTGAATAGGCATATTTTGTTGTGCAGATCGGCAGGAATAAATTCCGATAGGCTTCCATATCATTTTCGATGACATAGCTGATCTGCGGATCGATGATTGTCTGTGTCTGTTTCATGCTCACCATCATCGCCCCTTTGTAATTTTTGCAAGATTATTCCTTTCGTTTATGAGCATTCTGTACAAAAAATAAAAAAATCAAAGTTTTCTTTTATCTAATATATCATATGATATTTTAATTTTCAACGAGAATTGTTAAAAATTAAGCTATAGCATATGGTTGATATGGATGAAGGTTTTTGCAATCCACAGTGTGTTAAAAAACAAGGAGGTTTTTCAGTATGGCAAACATGTTCCCCCATCTTTTCACCCCGGGCAAAATCGGCAATCTCGAAATCAAGAACCGCATCTGCAAAGCGCCCCAGTCCTCCGGTATGAACAACAAGGACGGCACGGTTTCCGAGCGCGCCATCCGCTATTACCGTGACCAGGCTGCCGGCGGCACAGGTATGATTATTGTGGAATATGCTTATGTAGATGATATCGGCGCCAAATCCGCCCATTGCCATCTGGGCATTTCCAACGATGAACATATTCCCGGCCTCGCATGGCTGGCAGAAAATATCCGTGAAATGGGTGCTGTTCCTGCAATCCAGATCGAACACTGCGGCCGTCAGAAATTCCTCGGCACACAGCCTATCAAGGCACCTTCTGCCATTCCGTGGCCCAAGCTCTATGCACAGCACGGCCTGGAAGCTGTGCCTCAGGAACTGACCATTCCCGAAATTCACGAAATCGTAAAATGCTTCGGCGATGCCGCACTGCGTGCCAAGATCGCCGGTTTTGAACTGGTGGAGATCCACGGTGCCCACGGCTATTTGCTCACCAATTTCTTCTCCCCCACCACGAACCACCGCACTGATATGTATGGCGGCACTTTGGAAAACCGCTGCCGCATCTATTTTGAAATCATTGAGGATGTCCGCAAAAAGGTCGGCCCCGATTTCCCCGTCACCATTCGTTTGAGCGGCACCGACTACGAGCCCGACGGATTCAGCATTGAAGATACCATTTATCTGGCCAAGGGTTTGGAAGCACGCGGCATCGACGCCATCGACGTCTCCGGCGGCGACCACCACACCATGATTCATCAGACCAGCCCCATGGCCATCGAAGTCTGCCACAATGTATGGGCAGCAGAAGCATTGAAGAAAGAACTGTCTATCCCCATCATGGCCTCCGGCTCCATCACGCTGCCTGAATACGCAGAAGACATTCTCTCCAGCGGCAAGGGTGACTTTGTCGTACTCGGCCGTCCGCTGTGGGCAGACCCCGAATGGGCCAAGAAGGCAGAAGAGGGCCGTCCGGAAGACATCCGTCCCTGCATCCGCTGCAATGAAGGCTGCCTGGAGCGCACCTTCTATAACTACAAAGCAGTTACCTGCGCCCTCAACCCCGTCATCAGCCGTGAGGGTGAGCTGAAAATCCATCCCGCGGACACCAAGAAAAAGGTCGCCGTCATCGGCGGCGGTGCCGCCGGCATGGAAGCTGCCCGGGTTGCAAAGCTCCGCGGCCATGATGTGACCATCTTTGAGGCTCAGAAAAAGATGGGCGGATTGCTGAACGAGGCCGCTGCACCGGAGTTCAAATCTGATATCCGTCATTTCCAGAAATATCTGGAAACTCAGATCCAGAAGCTGGATATCCCCGTCATCCACAAGATGACCACTGCAGCTGATCTGGGAGACTTCGATGCTGTGATCAGCGCCACTGGTTCCACCCCGGTCAAGCCCAAAATCCCCGGCGCAGACAAGGCGATTGCCATGGATGCCCTGGAAGCCATCAACAACACCAATAAGGTCGGCAAGAAAGTCGTGGTCATCGGCGGCGGCCTGGTCGGCACCGAAACCGCTTTGGATCTGGCTGAAAACGG
The DNA here is from genome assembly GCA_904374485.1 of Candidatus Pseudoscillospira falkowii. Taxonomy (GTDB): domain Bacteria; phylum Bacillota; class Clostridia; order Oscillospirales; family Oscillospiraceae; genus Pseudoscillospira; species Pseudoscillospira falkowii. The sequence goes on from CAJFFX010000006.1 coordinate 37,704, forward strand.
CCACAGCGTCACCGTTGTTGAAATGCTGCCCCAGATTATGAACGACGTCGCCGCCACCGACTTTATGGTGTACAGCGAGCGGATCGCCAAAACCGATATGAAGGCCCTTACCAACACCCGCCTGGAGGAAGTGACCGACACAGGCGTTCTGGTTTCCAACAAGAAGCAGGGTACCTTCGCATTGGATGCAGACACTGTCATCCTCGCGCTCGGCTTCCGGAGCTGCCAGGATCTTTACCAGGAGCTGAAAGCCGCAGGCAAAGAGGTTTACTTAGTAGGTGACGCTGTGAAACCCGGCAAGATTATGGATGCAATCCATACTGCTTATCGGGTAAGCGTTAAACTTTGACCTCCCATTTTGCCCCCTAAATCGTTTTCTCTTCCATCATTCAGCCTTGTTACAGCGAAAGCGGGCGGCGCACAAAATGTGCGCCGCCCGCTTTCCGTTTCCTCTTCATACCCAGCCCGGCTGGGGTTTTCCCCGCAGGGGCAGCGTGTCGTAGACCATCGCCGCCGCGCTGCGGTATTCCGCGCCGCTGGCGGCGCGGCGGATGCGCTTGGCCAGCTTCTCCCCGTCTTCAAACAGGTGGATGTGGTAAAACCACACCTCCTTCATGCGCATCACCGCGTTGCGCTCATTGCCGAACATGGCGCAGTATTCTTCATAAAGCGCCTCGTGGAACATGCGCAGGGTCTCCCGGCTGCGCTTTTCCGGAACCAGCAGGGCCGGGTCGGCGATGAGTCCCCGGCCGATCATCACCCGCTCCACCTGGGGAAAGCGCGCCAGCAGGGCGGCGCAGTCCTCCCGGCTCAGCAAATCGCCGTTGTAGCACACCGGGCAGCGGATACCCGGCAGCGCCGCGGCAAAGGCCTCCATGCGCACGGGGGCCTTGTAAAAATCCCGGCGCACCCGAGGGTGGATGATGAGCTCGGACAGCGGATAGCGACCGTACAGCGCCGCCAGGGCTTCAAACTCCGCCGGGTCGGCAAAGCCCAGGCGCGTTTTGATGGAGATCGGCCCCTCCAGGGCGGAAAAAACCGTGTCGAGAAACCGCTCCAGCTCCTCGGGATGGGCCAGAAAGCCCGCGCCCTTGCCCTTGGCCGTCACCGTGCCCGAGGGGCAGCCCAGGTTCAAATTGATCTCTTTGTAACCCAGCTCCCGCAGAGCCCTGGCCGCCCAGATGAAGCCCTCGGCGTCCTTGCCCAGAAGCTGGGGCACCAGATCGCCGGCGGTATTGTGCTCCGGGCAGAGGTCCTGCCACTCCCTGCGGGAAAAGGCGCGGCTCTGGCCGACGGACACAAAGGGGAGATAATAGCGGTCCGCGCCGCCGAACACGGCGCGGTGCAGATTGCGGTAGACATAGCCGGTGACGCCCTCCATCGGCGCAAAATCACAGTGCATGGCGCTGCTCCTTTTCGATCAAGTCAGCAGATATGATACCACAGCCCCCCGCCGCCGCGCAAGCGGCCGGACCCTTTTTTCTTCCGCTGTCAATGCACCAGGGACATGTGCTCCCACCGGCTGCCCCGGTAGCGGAGGAGAAAAAAGGGGATGCGCACCGCCCAGTCCAGGATCATGGCGATCCACACACCCAAAATGCCCAGGCCGAAATAAGCGCCCAGCAGGTAGCCGCAGCCGATGCGCACCACCCACATCACCAGCACGCTGACGACCATGGTGTAGCGGGCGTCGCCGGCGGCGCGCAGGGTGTTGGGCAGGGTGAAGGCCATGGGCCAGATGAGGCAGGCCATGCCGCCGTGGAGCAGGATGCACCGGACGGCATAGGCGTCCGCCTCCGCCGACACATTGTAAAGGCGCAGGATCAGCGGCATCAGCGCCAGCGTCACAACCACCATGATGACAAGGAACAGATAGCTCAGCTTCATCAGTTTGCGGGTGTAGCGGCGCACCTTTTCATAATCCCCCGCGCCGACGCACTGGCTGACCACGGTGACCATGGCAATGCCCACGGACATCCCGCCCAGGATCTGGTACTGGGCAAAGTTGTTGGCGATGGCGTTGGCCGCGATGGAGGCCGTGCCGAAGGAGGCGATCAGGCTGAGCATCAGGATCTTGCCCAGCTGGAAAAGGCTGTTTTCCACGCCGTTGGGAATGCCCACGGACATGATATTGCGGATCATGTTCCAGTCCGGCCGGAGGGACATGCTCCGCTCGAAATGGATCTCGTGCTTTGCGCTGCACAAAAGGCCCAGAATGACCGCCGCCGCCACGATGCGGGACACCAGCGTCGGAATGGCGACACCCGCCACCCCCAGGTGAAAACCAAACACCAGCAGCGCGTTGCCGCCCACATTGATCCCATTCATCAGCAGGGCCACCAGCATGGAAACACGGGAGTTGCCCATAATGCGGAACAGCGCCGCCCCCGCGTTATACAGTGCGATGAAGGGGATGGACGCGCTGACGATCAGAAGATACGTCCGGGCGTAGCCCTCCACCTCCGCTGTGATGCTGCCGAAGACCACGTTGAGCAGGAAATCGCTGATGCCGTACATCAGCGCCATCACGGCGACGGAAAACACCGCCATGAACAGCGTCAGCTGCTGGCCCGCCTTGCAGGCTTTTCGGCTCTCCCGGCAGCCGATATACTGCCCCGCCACAATGGCGCCGCCGGCGGCCAGGGCCGCGAACACCTGCAGCAGCAATACGTTGACGCAGTCCACCAGCGACACCGCCGAAACTGCAGCCTCGCCCACGGTGGACACCATCAGCGAATCCATCATGCCCACGGTGCAGTTGAGCAGCTGTTCGATCAGCAGCGGCACGATCAGCCGCCGCAGATCCCGATTGGAAAACGAGATTTCTTTTCCCTGCAGCGTTTCCAAACCTACGGCCTTCTTTCCTGAAATATCCTTATTTTACTATACGCCCCTTTTCCCCTGCGCTCCATAGCGCATCTCTACAAAAAGCCCAAAAAGTGGCCATTGTTTTTATGCAGAATTACAAAATCGTTTTTTTGTTCTATTTACTGATTGACTTTTGAAAACGTATGTTCTATAATCCGCAATACAGAAACAAGAGTTCTACTATTGAGCTTTGCCAGGAAATGAGGGATGGTTGATGAGGATCAGTTATGAAACCGCAGCGAAAAAGTTGGAATACGCCGCGCCGGATGTGATCAATTACAGCGATGTGCATCCGCACGACCCGAAAAAGGTGATCGCCTTTTCCGCGCCGGCCGCCGCGCCCCATCCTTCCATGCGCAGCCGCCACCGCCGCATGGCGCGGCGCGCCCTGCGCATGCAGAAGCTGCTGGTGGCCTATCCCCGCTACGCCTGCGTGGCGCTGCTGGCGCTGTTCCTCTACCTGCGCATCGCCGTGTTTCCGGAAAGCGGCGCAGCGGGCCTGGGCGCGCTGTGGATCGGCGCGTATCTGTTGGCCGGCCTCAGCTTTGTCTTTGCCCGGCGCCTGAAAGCCGACGGGCAGTGAGGGCGCGCCCTTGGGCACAGACCGCGCGCCAACGCAAAAATATTCCCCGTCGCGCCGCATCCTGCGGCGCGACGGGGATCTTTTTTTCTGAATACGCCGCGGCGCCGGGCCGCGGTTTCTTTTTTGCGCCGCCCTTTCAGCAAACGCCCGGAGAGATCTCCCCCACCAGGTTCGCGGAAAACCACTTGGCCACTTCCAGCCGGTCGCAGGTGCGGCCCAGGACCCACATCAGCTTTGTCACCGCCGCTTCGCTGGTCATGTCGAAAGTCTGGATCACGCCCTGCTCCAGGGCCCGCTGCCCCACCTCGTACAGGGAAAAATCGCTGCGCTCATACAGGCACTGGGAGCACACCACCACGCTGACGCCGTTGTGGATGGCCTCGTGCAGCTTGGCCGTCAGATCCCGGCGGATGAACTGCACGCCGCCGGCGCCGAAGGCCTCGATGACGATGCCCCGGATGCCCAGGTGCAGCAGCGCATCGAAAATGCGCGGGTCCACGCCGGGCACCAGCTTGAGCAGAAACACGTCCCGGCACAGGCCGTCCTGCAGGGGGAAGTGGGGATCGCAGCCGGGCAGCACCGCTTCGTTCACCACCAGGCCGTGGGCGTTGACCTCCGCGGCAAAGGGGGCGTTGACACTGTCGAAAGCGCCGAAATCCATGGTGTGGGTCTTGACGGCCCGGGTGCCCAGGATCACCCGCCGGTCAAAGGCCAGATAAACACCGCCATAGCCCGCCGCCGCCATGGCGAAGGCCGTGCGCAGATTGTCGGTGGCGTCGCTCAAAGGGTGGGTGATGGGCAGCTGGGCCCCCGTCAGCACCACCGGGATGGGGATGCCTTGCAGCATGAAGCTCAGGGCCGCGGCTGTGTAACTCATAGTGTCGGTGCCGTGGGTGATGACAATGCCGTCGAAGGCCCGGCGGTTTTCATACACGTTTTTTGCGATGAACTCCCATTCCTCCGGCTGCATATTGGAGGAATCCAGGTGCAGGATGTCCCGCACCGTCACGTCGAAGGCGTCCAGCATGCTGCCCACGAAGGCGCGCAGGCCCTCGCCGGTGATGGTGGGCGCCAGGCCGCCCTCCGTATGCTGAGAGGCGATGGTGCCGCCGGTGGTTAAAAGCAGGATCTTTTTCTTTTTCACAGCGCGTTCCTCCCCATTCTTCCGGTCCCTTTTTCCCGGCCTGCCGCCGCGTTTCTCTTCCGCCGGCGTCCTCAGGCCTCCCAGCCCTTGCAGACGTCCACCCAGTCCTCGGCGCCGGAATAGCGCTCCAGCTCCGGCAGCGTCAGCTCGATGGCGGAATTGGCGCTGCCGCAGGCGGGGAACACCGTTTCAAAGCGCCGGAGGGATTCGTCCAGGAACACCCGCACCCCCGGGCGCACCGCAAAGGGGCACACGCCGCCCACGGCGTGGCCCACCATAGTCTCCGCCTGCTCAGGCGAAAGCATTTTCGCCTTGGCGCCGAAGCGCGCCTTGTATTTCGGGTTGTCGATGCGCGCGTCCCCGGCAGCCACCACCAGGATGGCCCCGTCATTCAGCAGGAACGACAGCGTTTTCGCAATGCGTTTCGGGGCGCAGTGCAGCGCCTGGGCCGCCAGCTCCACCGTGGCGCTGGATTCCGAAAGCTCCTGAATGCGCTCTTCCATGCCGAAGGCGCGGAAATATTCTTTGACCTGTTCGATCGCCATGACCGTTCCTCTCCTTTTCTCTGTTCAAAAAATCCCGGCCGCGCGCTGCGCGGCCGGTTTTTTCAGCGGACAGTCTCAGCCGCCTTTGTCTCTTCCTGCTGTGCCGCGGCAGAGGCCGCGCGCTGGCGCTTCATTTTCTGGCGCGCGTTGGCCAGCATCAGCTTGATGCGGTTTTCCTGGTTGATGGCCGTGGCCGAGGGGTCGTAGTCGATGGCCACGATGTTGCTGTCGGGGTAATCGTCCTTCAGCGGGCGGATCATGCCCTTGCCCACGATGTGGTTGGGCAGGCAGCCGAAGGGCTGCGTGCAGACGATATTGGGCACCCCGTCGTGGATCAGTTCCAGCATTTCGCCGGTGAGCAGCCAGCCCTCGCCCATCTTGTTGCCGTCGCCCAGGTATTCGTGGACGCTCTTGTGGATCTCTTCAAAATGGGTGGGCGCACGGAAGCGGGACTTGCCGATGATGTCGATCATCACGTTCTGCCGCCGGACCACATACTCCATCAGCGCCTTGCAGGCGACGTACTTCGCCTTGCTGCCGCCGTAGAGCTCGATATCGGTGATGCGGTTGAAGATCTTGAAAATGATGAAGTCCGTCAGGCCCGGCACAATGACCTCGCAGCCCTCGCTGAGGAGGAACTGCTCCAGGTTATTATTGCCCAGCGGGGAGAACTTTACATAGATCTCGCCCACAACGCCGACCTTGATCTTCTCTTCCTGCCGCACGGGGATGGACTCGAAATCCGCCACGATCTCCTTGATGGTCTTCACGAACTGGGGGAAGCGCATCCGGCGGCCCTTGCCGAAGCTCTCCACCAGCTCGTTTTCCCAGCGCTCGGTCATGGCGTCGGCCGCGCCGGCGTTGACTTCATAGGGCCGGACCTGGTTTGCCAGGTTGACGATCACGTCGCCGTAGAGCATGGCGTAGGCCAGCTTGCGGATCAGGCTCAGGGACAGCTTGAAGCCCGGGTTCTTCTCCACGCCGAAGCTGACGGAGATCACGGGGATATAGTCGTAGCCCGCCTTGTGCAGCGCCTTGCGCAGCAGATGGATATAGTTGGAGGCGCGGCAGCCGCCGCCGGTCTGGGTGATGAGCAGGGCCACCTTGTGGGGATCGTAGCCGCCGTTTTTCACCGCATCGATCAGCTGGCCGATGACCAGCAGCGCCGGGTAGCAGGTGTCGTTATGTACATACTTCTGCCCCTCCTCCACGATAGCGTGGTGGCGGGTCATCAGCATATCCACCTTATAGCCCTCCATCTGCAGCATTTTCTGAAACATGCCGAAGTGGACCGGCAGCATCTGGGGCATCAGCAGGGTATATTCTCTTTTCATCTCCTGGGTGAACAGGAGGCGTCCGTCTTTGTCGTAAACCAATTCCGCCATGTGGGAAATGCTCCTTCCTTTTGCCGCGGCAGCCTCAAAGCTCCCAGGGCTTCTTTTCGGGCTGCGCATCGGTCCGTTCCTGTTTCTCCGCTTCGGCCTTGCGCGCCGCCTCCTCCTTCTGCCGGGCTTCCCGGGCCTCGATGGCTGCCAGCAGGGAGCGGATACGGATGCGCACCGCGCCCAGATTGGAGATCTCGTCGATCTTCAGCTGGGTATAGAGCTTGCCGCGCTTTTCCAGAATGGCGCGCATCTCGTCACCGGTGATGGCGTCGGTGCCGCAGCCAAAGGAGACCAGCTGCACCACTTCCATGTCCGGCTGCTTGCAGACATAACGGGCAGCGTTGTACATCCGGGCCTGATAGGTCCACTGGTTGAGCACCGTGCGCTTCTGGTACTTCATGTGGTCGAACACGGCGTCCTCGGTGACGATGACGAAGCCGTATTCGGCGCAGAGCTCGTCGATGCCGTGGCTGATCTCGGGATCGATGTGGTAGGGCCGGCCGCAGAGCACCAGAATGCGGCTGCCCTGCTGGCGGGCCTCTTCGATGATGCGCGCGCCGGTCCGGTCGATGTTCCGGCGCCATTTCTGATAGGCTTTGTAGGCCATGTCCGTGGCGATGCCGATCTGGTCGTAGCCCACGTTCATTTCCTTCTTGAAATATTTGGCCGCGTGCTTCTTAAAGTCCGCCGGCCGGTGCAGGCCGAAATAGGGCATGAGGAATTTCGTCTTTTTCAGCCCCGGGATATTGGCGGCCAGAAGCTCCGGATAATAGGCCACCACCGGGCAGTTGTAGTTGTTGTCGCTGTCGCCCTCGTCGAAGTTATAGGGCATGCAGGGATAGAAAATGTAATCTACGCCCTTTTCCATCAGGCTGATGATGTGCCCGTGGGCCAGCTTGGCGGGGTAGCACACCGTGTCCGAGGGGATGGTGCGCTGGCCCTTGATATAAAGCGCCCGGGAGGACTCGTCGGAGAGCACCACCTCGAAATTGAGGGCCGTGAAAAACTGGAACCAGAAGGGCAGGTTCTCATACATATTCAGGCACAGCGGGATGCCGATGGTGCCCCGGGTGCCGTTGCCCCGGCCCTTGCCCTGCATCCGGCGCAAAGCGGCGTATTTCAGGGCGTACATATTCGGCGTGGATGCCTTTTCCCGGCCCAGGGGGCGGGAGCAGCGGTTGCCGGAGATATAGCTGCGGCCGCCGCTGAATTTGTTGATGGTCAAAGCGCAGTTGTTGGTGCAGAGATGGCAGGTGGCGGGCTTGGCCGTGTGGGTGAAGTCCTCCAGGTCGCCGGCGGAAAGCAGCATCGGCGCGTCGATCCGGCGGGCTTTGGCCGTCAGCGCCGCGCCGAAGGCGCCCATGAGCCCGGCGATGGTGGGCCGGGTGACATTGCGGCCGATCTCCAGCTCAAAGCTGCGCAGCACGGCGTCGTTGAGGAAGGTGCCGCCCTGGACCACGATGTTCTGGCCCAGATCGTCGGCGCTGGAAGCGCGGATGACTTTGTAGATGGCGTTTTTCACAATGGAGATGGACAGGCCCGCGGAGATATCCTCCACCGGCGCGCCGTCCTTCTGGGCCTGCTTGACCGAGGAGTTCATAAACACCGTGCAGCGGGAGCCCAGGTTGGCCGGGGCCTTGGCAAACAGGCCCAGCTTTGCAAAGTCGCCGATGGTGTAGCCCATGGCCTTGGCAAAGGTTTCGATAAAAGAGCCGCAGCCGGAGGAGCAGGCCTCGTTGAGCATGATGGAATCCACGGCGTTGTTGCGGATCTTGAAGCACTTCATATCCTGGCCGCCGATGTCGATGATGTAGTCCACCTTGGGGTCAAAATACTGGGCGGCAGCCAGATGGGCCACGGTCTCCACCAGTCCCAGATCGCAGCGGAAGGCGTTTTTGATCAGGTCCTCGCCGTAGCCGGTGACGGCGCTGCCGGCGATCTGAATGCGCTTGCCGCACAACTCGTAAATTTTCCGCAGCTGCTCGAGCACGATATGCACGGGGTTTCCTTCGTTGGAGCCGTAATAGGAGAAGAGGATGCTGCTGTCCTCGGCGATGAGCACCATCTTCGTGGTGGTGGAGCCGGCGTCGATGCCGAGGTAGGCCATGCCGGTATAGGTGGAAATGTCCTTTTCCGGCAGGTGGTTCTGGTTGTGCCGCGCCACGAATGCGTCGTACTCCTCCCGGGAGGTGAACAGGGGCGGCAGGGTGTTGATGCTCTGGGTGGCGTCCACGGCTTTTTCCAGACGGTCCAGGGCGTCGTCGAACAGCAGCTCCGGATAATCCGCCGCGCACATGGCCGCGCCGATGGCGGCGTAGCAGTCGCCGTCGGCGGGGAAGACCGCGTGCTCCTCATCCAGCTGCAGCGTTTCCACAAAGCGCGCCCGCAGGCCCCGGAGGAAATGGAGCGGGCCGCCTAGAAAGACGATCTTGCCCGTCAGTTCCCGGCCCTGGGTCAGGCCGGAGATGGTCTGGTCCACCACGGCCTGGAAAATGGAGGCGGCGATGTCCTCCTTCAGTCCGCCCTGGTTGAGGATGGGCTGAATGTCGCTCTTGGCGAACACGCCGCAGCGGGAGGCGATGGGATAGAGCTTTGTGTGCTTGAGAGACAATTCATCCAGCTCGTCCACCGTCACGTTCAGCAAAGTCGCCATCTGGTCGATGAAGGCGCCGGTGCCGCCGGCGCAGGAGCCGTTCATGCGCTCCTCCAGGCTGTTGCCGAAGAAGATGATCTTGGCGTCCTCGCCGCCCAGCTCGATGACCGCGTCGGTGCCGGGGTCCAGGGTGTCCACGGCCTGGGCCGTGGCGTACACCTCCTGCACGAAATCCAGGCCGCTGGCCTTGGCCACGCCCAGTCCGGCGGAGCCGGTGATGGTCAATTTGATCTTCTGGCCGCGGTAGTCCCCCTCGATCCGGTGCAGGATCTCGCAGGTCTTTTCGCGCACCTTGGAAAAATGGCGCTCGTAGGAGCGGAAAAGCAGATGGTTCGCTTCGTCCAGCACCACCACTTTGACCGTGGTGGAACCGATGTCGATGCCGATATGATACATGGGCACTCACTTCCGTTATGATTTGATCTGCAGGTTCTATATCGTTCCCGCCGGGCGGGACTGCGTTCAGATTCCTAATAGGTTATTTTATAATAAATCCCGCCGCAATACAAGAGAGAACCGCCTTCCAGATCCTGTTTTTGGGGGATATTTTATCGAACCGGGCCGCTTTCCGTCACAAATTGGTAAAAACGTCCATGTCCCGGCCCGGGCGCCGGGCGCTCACGGCCGGGACGCGGCAAAACGCAGCGCGGCAAAATTCGCCCGCCGCCTTGACTTCTCTCCCCCGCTTGCTATAATGGCCTTACAAGAAAACTGATGGGGAGGTTCCCGCCATGATCAAAATCGACAACAGCCGCTGTTGCTGCTGCGGCCACTGCCAGTTTATCCGCATGGTCCTGCCGCTGTTCAAGTCCGAGAACGGCGTGGACTACTATGAAGACCCCTCCCGTCCGGAGGACCAGAAATTCATTGAAAACATTGCCCTGGAATGCTGGGGCCAGGCCATCACGATCGAAAAATAACGCCCGGCGGCAAAGCGCGCAGCCCGGTTCGTACCATGGTATGGACCGGGCTGCGCGTATTTATTTACTGATCCAGCCAGCGCATCAGCATCGTGGCGCACTCGGCCCGGGTGGCGCCACCCTTGGGATCGAGCTGGCTCTCCCCCTTGCCCTGGAGGATGCGTTGCCCCACGGCCCAGGTCACGCCGTCTTGGGCCCAGTCGGAGATCCGCGCCGCGTCGGTGAAAACCCCAAGGTCGCCGCTCAGGGGCGCGCTTTCGCCCTTAGCCACGGTGTAGCGGTACAGGATCGTGGCCAGCTGCTCGCGGCTGACGGGCTCGTTGGGCGAGAACGTCTTTTCGCCGGTGCCGGTGACGATGCCGTTGTTGTAGGCCCAGGTCACCGGGCAGGCATACCAGATGTCGGCGGACACGTCGGAGAATTTATTATGGTTGCTGACCGCGGGCTCCCCGGCCTGGCGGTACAGCACCGTCACCAGCATGCCGCGGGTCATGGTGGCGTTGGGCGCGAAGGTGGTGGGGGAAGTGCCGGCAAACAGGCCGTTCTCCACGGCGTAGGCCACCGCGTCGGCGTACCAGTCCGTGGGCTTGACGTCGGTGAAAACACTCTCGGGCTGCGTTTCCTCATCCTTTTCAAAGCGCGCCGTCAGGGAGACGGAAGCAGTGACGGTGAAGGTGTAGACGGCGCTGTCCGACACTTTCTTGCCGGCGGCGTCGTACCAGCCGGCGAAGGTATAGTCCTCGGCGGCCTCCGCCGTCACCGTGGCCGTGCTGCCCACCACGAAGGAGCCGCCGCCGCTGACGGAGCCGCCCTCGCCGGCGGAAACGCGCACGTCGTAGGACGCCGAAGCGGGATAGACCGTTTCGCTGGTATAGGTGTCATAAGCCGTCCCGTCGATGGGGTCGCAGATCGTCATGGTCACGAAATATCCCATGCCGGGGAGATACTCCTTGTCGGTGCAGCGGTGGGTCGCGCCGTCGTAAGTCCCCACCTGGGACACGTTGCCCGCGGCGTCCCGGCGGTAGACCGTGTAGCTGCCGGCGTATGTACTGCCGCCCCAGGAGAGCTGGGCGCCGGCGGCGGTGCCCGCCGCCTGGAGGACCGGCGCTTCAAAGTCGAGATATTCCGGCATATAGAGGACGTTGATGTCCGTTTTTCCGGAGGCCTGAGCCCCCTGGACCACGCAGGAGGAACTGTACTGCCACATCACCGGGTCCGTGGAGGTGCCGCGGATGGTGTGGATGCTGTTCAGGTCCGGCACGGTGGGATACCAGGCGTACCAGTGGTCCACGCCCATATCATTCAAAGAAGACAAGTCCATTTTGGAGAAGAAATTGCCGTTGGCATACACCATGGCGTTCAGGCCCGCGTCCTGCACCGCCGTGCAGAACGTTTCGGCGATGGCCACCAGCTGCGCGCCGGAAAGGTCGCTGTATTCCTCCAGGTCATAGGCCACAGGAAGGGTCAGGTACTCCTTATAAGGCTCCAGCTGCTTGAGGCAGTAGGCCGCCTCCCGCCCGGCCTTGGCCGTATCCTTGGCATAGCTGTAATAATACACGCCGAAGGGCATATCGTTGGCGATGGCGCCCTCGATGTTCTCCACGAAGCGCTTGTCCGTATCGGACTCGCCGTAGCCCACGCGGATCATGACGAATTCGATGTTCTGCTCCTTGAGGGCATCCCAGTCGATCTCATTGTTCCAGGAGGAAATGTCGATGCCCACATGGGCGCCCACGGTGATGGCGAAGCCCTCGCTCTCGCGGCCGTTGGAGGCGATGACGTGGGTCCGGCCGAAGCCTTGGGCCGTCACGGTGCCGGAGCCGTTCACTGAAGCCACCGACGAATCGACGCTGCGCCAGGTCACGCTGCCGCCCAGGGAAGACTGCAGGGAGACGCTCTCCCCCACCCGCAGGGAATAGGAGGGGAAGGCCATCGAAACGTTGATGGTGCAGTTGGCGAACACGCTGCCGTCAGCGGCGGTGGCACGGATGACCACCCGGCCCTCGGAGAGAGCCGTCACCAGGCCGGTTTCGTCCACGGACGCCACGGCGGTGGTCAGGCTCTGCCAGGTGACGTCCTGGCCGTCGCTGACGCGCGCCGTGAGCTGCAGCGTATCGCCCGCGGCCATGACCGCCGACGTCTGGCTCAGGGTAATCTCCGGGGCCGCCTTTTCTGGCGTGCCGGACGTTTCATCCGCCAGGGCCGCCGGGCACAGCAGCGCCGCGCTCAGCGCCGCCGCCAGCAAAAGCGCCGCGATCCTTCTTACAATCTTCATGGGATGCAGTTCCTCCTTTGTATCTTGTCCCAGGTTTTTCCAATGCGAAAATGCGGAAACGGGGGACAGCTGCCGCCCGTCCCCCGCTCGTTTCAAATCGATCCTTTTGAATAAAATCACATCAGGTGCATGGTGTAGTACACCGCCAGCACGAACAGCAGCGCGATGCCCGCCCACATGAGGTACAGCGCCGCGGCCGGGGCGAAAATGCCCGCCAGGAGCGCGGCGGCCGCCAGGACCAGCGCGCCGTATGCCACGGCGTAATTCGTGGCGCCGGAGAAAACGCGCACGGCTTTTTCTCCCTTGCCCCACTTGCCCTCGTTGCGGCCGATGACCACCGTCAGCGCCAGCAGGATCAGCACCAGCACCAGCAGCACCGCTTCCACCACCATATAACGGCTGCTCCAGGAAGCGCTGCCGGCGGCCCGGTGGGCCAGCCACATGCCCGCCACCGCCAGGCCCAGGCCCAGACCGCAGCAGAAAAATTCCCGCTGGTACAGGTAATAAACGAAGCCCGCCAGGGCCAGCAGCGGCACCGCCACGCACATGACCGTGGTGCCGGCGGGATAGATCGCCAGCATCAGCCGCCCGCCGATGAAGAGGACCGCGCCCAGCAGCGCCGCCCACGCGG
>CAJFFX010000007.1 GCA_904374485.1 Candidatus Pseudoscillospira falkowii
CCGCCTGTTCGGGAAAAAGGAACAGCGGCAGGTGCTGGACCATGTCAGCTTCACCATCCACGGCGGCGAGGTGCTGGGCCTGGTGGGCGAGAGCGGCTGCGGGAAATCCACCCTGGCCAAAACGATCCTGGGCTTTATGACCGATTATACCGGCGAGGTGATCCACTATTCCCAGCGGCCCCAGATGATCTTTCAGGACCCCTTCAGCGCTCTGAACCCGGCGCGGACCATCGGCTGGATCCTGGAGGAGCCGCTGAAGATCAGCGGAAAATTCGGCGCTGCGGAGCGCAGGCGCCGGGTGGCGGAGATGCTGGAGCAGGTGGGGCTTGCGCCCGAGTGCGCCGCCCGCCGGCCCCACGAGCTGTCCGGCGGCCAGCGGCAGCGGGTGTGCATCGCGCTGGCCCTGATCGTCCGGCCCAAACTGGTGATCGCCGACGAGCCGGTATCCGCCCTGGACGTGACCATCCAGGCCCAGATCCTGGAGCTTCTGGCGGAGCTAAAGCAGAAATACGACCTGAGTTATCTCTTCATTTCCCACGACCTCAATGTGGTCTACCAGCTCTGCGACCGTGTCATCGTCATGAAAGACGGCCGCATCGTGGAGGAAGCGGCGGTGGACGATCTGTTCGACCATCCCCAGCACCCCTACACCCGCCAGCTGCTGGAAGCGGCCCGGTGATAAAATCAATCAACAAAAAGCCCGCCGCCTGTCGTTCGTGACAGGCGGCGGGCTTTTTTGAATATTGGGACGTGCTGCCGTTCAGTTATGTTATATCACATCGGTCACAGCACGTTTTCGCAGTAGCGCATGAGCATGGTGGCCGTCTGGGCGCGGGTAGCGCTGCCCTGGGGGACCAGCGTGGTGCTGGTCATGCCGCCGATGATCTCTTCAGCAACGGCCCACTCCATGGCGTCTGCCGCGTAATCGGACACGCTGCCGGCGTCGGTGAAGCCGCTCAGGCTGGCGGATGTGCTGACGCTGCCGCTCTTATAGGCCGCATAGCGGTAGAGCATAGTCGCCAGCTGCTCGCGGGTGATGTTGGCGTTGGGGGCGTAGGTCGTGGCGCTGGTGCCGTTGACGACGCCCACGCTGGCCGCCCAGCGGATGGCCTCGGTGTACCACTGGTCGCCGGACACGTCCTCGAAGGGCAGGGCGTAATTCACAACGGGGCTGCCTTCCATGCGCCACAGGACCGTGGCCAGCATGCCGCGGGTCAGGGTGGCATTGGGGGCGAAGGTGTCAGAAGCCGTGCCGTTCATCAGGCCGTTGTCGTAAACGTATTCGACGGCGTCATAATACCAGGCCGTAGCCGCCACATCATCGAAGGGCAGGGTGCTGACGGGCGTTTCCTCGACGAACTCCGCCGCGATCTTCACCGCGCCGCTGGGCATGGTGAAGGTGTCCGTGTTATTGCCGATATCCTTCAGCGCGACCGTCTTGCCGTTCTTGTCGGTAACGGTCAGGCTGTCCAGTTCATAGCCGCTGTCAGGCTTGACGGTGATGGTCACCACCGTGCCCGCAGTAGCCCGGCTGGGCGACACGGTCACATCGCCGTTCTTGATGTCGGAAGGCACCGTGATCGCATAGCCGCTGGAACCGGAGGAGGAACCGTGGCTGGGGGTGTAGGTGAAAGGCTGACTGGTCGCGTTGGACCCGATCTCCTGCTTCACACCGTTGATGGTGACGGTGATCTTATTGCCGGTCTCGTTCTTTACCGTGACGCTCTTGCCGGCGGAGCCGGAGATGGTGGCGGAGAGACCCTCGGGGGGCACGGAAGCGCCGGAAGGAATGGTGATGGTGTCGCCGTTCTGGGCGGCATTTACGGCATCCTGGAAGCTGGTGTAACTGTCGCCGTTCACCGTCGCCACCGTCTGGCTCTCAGTACTGATGGTGAAGGTGCTGAACCCGTGGGGGTTGATGAAGGTGGCGGTGTAGGTCTTGTTGCTTTCCTCACCGGATTCAGTCACATTCGCGGTGTACTCGTAGCCCTTGTGCTGGACATAGACGGGCGTGGTGGTGCTATCCACAAAGCCGCCGGGCAGGGGGATGGTCAGGGTGATCGGCGTAGTCACGGACATTTCCTTGCCGGTCTCCATGATGACAGCGTTCTTTTCGTTTTCGCCCTCGGCCTTCAGATAAATTTCTTCATTGCTATCCAAATTCGCGGTGGTGGCCACGGTGCGGACCATGGGGGTGATATCCAGGGTCATGGTGTTGGGAGTAGAAGTCTCTCCGCTGGCCTCGTACCCGGTCACTTTGATTTCCAGGTAGGGCTGCACCACGATGGTGACCGTTTTGTTCTCAACATTCACTTGTTCCTGCTTCAGTTCTTCGGTGCCCTTGTCCACCGTCACGGTATTGGTACTGGCTTCGGCGTTGGCCTCGCCGGTCAATCCCCCGGCCTGGATTCCGTTGACTGCGTTTTCCACCTTTTCAACGTCTTCCTCGTCTACACCGCTCACTGTGGTATCGGGAGCACCTGCTACCACTTCCGCGGGCTGGACATTTTCGCCCTTCTCCTGCACCACATACTGGCCGTTTTCAACCAGGGCGATGTAGTCCTCGGTCACATAGGCGCTGGGGTCGCTGGAGAAGCTGCCACCGGAGATGGAGATGGTCTTATCCTCGGCATCCCCCGCAAAGAGCATCTGCACAGCGTAGCCGTTGTCGCTGGTGAAGGTGCCGCCGGTGATATTGATGGCCGTCGCCCTCTCGTAGTTGCCCTCCAGATACACCGCGTCGCCGGTGCTGTTGACGCCGCTACCCAGAGCTTCATCGGGAACGACTTTCGCACCGGTGGCGTGGATCACGCTGTCTCCGCTGATGTTGACGGTTCCGCCCTTCACGGCGACGCCAGTACCGGCGGTAATGGAGGAGTTTTCGATGGTCAAAGTGCCGCTGGTCACCGGGAAGTAGATGCCTATCGTGCCCGGTGCGGTCAGGATACTGCCATTCTTCAATGTCACCGAAACGCTCTTAGAATTGCCATTTGTTACGATGCCGAATGTCCCTGCGCTGACAGTCATTTTGACATTATCCAGAGTGAGGCTGACATTATTACGGATGACTTGTCCAGAACTGCTTTCAGCCGGTACGCCAACATGAACTCCGTCTACGGCATTTTCTCCGCTGATAACGGTGCCGTTTTTGACGGTCAAATTTGTATTACTTTCATCTGCTACAATGGCAGCGATCGTATTAGTGTAAACGTAAGTATGTCCTCCAAGGTCGACAGTCCCAGTATCGCCATTCAATTGAAGAGAGGTACCACCAATATAATCATTGAGCAGAAACGCCGTGCTGTCTGCATCTGCCGCTATGGCTTCACTGGCGGTCGCATAAATGTATTGATCACCATTTGCATTGGTCGCCTTAAATCCACCGTTGCCGAGAGCATCCGCCGCAGCCTCGGAATAGGCAAGGAGAGCGCCCGCGCTCAGTTCAATCTGCTGCGCATTTTTGCTGGTATCCGTGGTGATTAGCGTGATGTCTCCCTGCAGCTGCCCGGTTATTTTATACATGCTGTTGCCGCTGGAAAATCGCACTGGGACCTTGGCTGTAATTTTTGCCGGAGCCCCATCGTTTTTGATAGTGGCTGTACAATCTGCAAGCGGGCTTTTATTCGGATTCTTGACGCTGATACCGACACCGTCAACAGCGTTGTTGGTCACACTGTGTCCATTGAGGTCGATGATAACATTTCGGGCCTCGATTTCCAAAAGGCCGTCGTCGCCGGCGCCCTCGCCAGTAATATCTTTCAACAGCGTCAGCGTTTCACCATCCTTTAATGCCTCTGCCGCCGTTGCCGCGGAAGCATACAGAGTATCACCGATTTTTGCTGCCGCATTTGCTTCTTCCAATGCAACTACTTTCCAGTAGCCATTTTCCTGAACGCAGGCCATTCCCGCCGGAAGCGCATCTGTAATGTCACTGGTAAACTGACAGGTCATAGCGGCGTTTGCGGGCAGTATACCCTCAACCGATGTGACAGTTCCGCTGTACAGATTGACCAACGTATTCTCCCCTACATCAACGCCCTCGATATACGGAGTTTCGTGGCTTGTCGCATTTTTAGTTCCGATGGTAATTTGGGCACCATCATTCTCGATCGCCAGCGAGCCAGACTCATTAGTCAGCACAGAGCCGCCGGTAATATTAACGGTACCGTTATAGCCCTGAACAGCGGGATTCCCTTGCACCGTACCGCCGGTCATGGTAAACGTCGCTCCGCTATTTGTTCTGACTGCGCCATATCCTGTCGTCACAATCTTCCCGCTCTCTAATGTGAGGGAAGAAGAGACAGTAAGCATCTGACCAGCCGTACCAGTAATTGTACCGTTAGACTGGCTACTGCCATCTTTGATTGTCAGTCCGCCGCTGACCGTGATTTTTTTGCTGCCCATGTCCACGGTCTTGCCGTTCAGGTCCAGCGTGACGTTCTCACCGGAACAGGTGATACCTGTGGTTTCGGTCGTATCGTTAAGCACAGTGACGGTTTCGTTTCCTTCCGCCGCGGCCAGCGCGCCAGCCACGGTTGCATAATATTCGCTGTCACCGATTCGCGCGGCGGCGTCATTAGCAGTCAGCGTATCAGAAGAAACCGAATAATATCCGTCTGTACCCTTAGCGGCGTATTTGCCAGCCCCAAGATAGGGGGAGATGTCCGCGGTAAATTGGCCGCCCGTTATGCTCAACGTTCCGGCGTTCGCATCGATCTGGCCATTCAGAAAGCCGCCCCTCACGGATGCGTTCGCTGCCGTCTGGGTGTAGAGGGCATAACCAGCACCGTCTTTTGCGGCATTCACAGTTCCATTACTTAGCACAAGCTCCCCGTCATTATAGACATAAAAAACCGCATATGCGGTGGTCGTGTATTTAGCAGCAGATTCGATCGTGCCAGTACCCTGAATGGTCAATTTTCCTTTGACCTCAATGCGATATCCGACAGTCAACGTCTTCCCGTTCAAATCCAGCGTGACGTTGCTTTTCTCAGGGATAGTCAGCTTTTTGGTAGCAGCTGAAACAGACGTACCTTCCGTGAGCGCCACGTCGCTCAGCAGAGTGATGGTGGTCGCCGTGCCGTTCGTAGGCGCCGCGTTCACCGCAGCCTGCAGGGTAGCATATTTCGTATCGCCGATCTTGGCGACATACGTCGTTTCTGTAGACGGCGTATTTCCGGTGTCGCCGTCCCCCTCCGCCGCAAACGCAGGGACAGCCATCAAAGAGATTGTCATCGCTATCGCCATAACGATGGACAGTATGCGTCTCTTCATTTTCTTACTCCTCCTTAATTTACTTTTATTTGGACAGGCGGCAGGCCGCCTGATATTCCAACGAGGTCATGGTTCTGATGCAAATTATAAATTGTTATATATTAAATATCAATAGTTAAATTACATCTAATTTTATAAAAGCCGGAATGCTCTTAAAATAAAGGGCAGAGGTGAGGACTATGGCGGAACAGCGAAACCCGGAATTTGACAATACGCAGAAATTCATCGAACTGGGTTACAACATTGCCTATTACCGCAAGCACGCTGGGCTGACCCAGGAGCAGCTGGCCGAGCGGGTGGGCATCAGCCGCCAGCACATGGGCGCGATCGAAGCGCCGAACATCTGCCGCCCCATCTCGCTGGATCTTCTCTTCAATATCGCAGCCGTGCTGAGCATAGACCCCGCCCGGCTTCTGACATTCCGGGAATGAGCGGAGCCTATCAAACGCAAAAATGACGCTTTCAGGCATAGTTATGCCGTGAAAGCGTCATTTCTTATAAGCCAACGGGCGTTGTTTGCATTATTTTGGACAACACGAAGGGGCAGAGAAGCGCTCTGCTCTGCTCTGCTCTGCTCTGCTCTGCTCTGCTCTGCCGTCAGTGTATGGCGAAGACACATGCGCTGTCAACCCCTTTTTCTGCTGCTTTCAGATACAGCCTGATTATACCATACCCCCTCGGAAATGGGAAGATGCTCCCGCAAAAAAAATTCGCGTTCTGCCGGGATCTGCCCTTTTCCGCGCCCGGCTTGCAAAATGCGCGGGAATATGGTACATTGAATAGCGAAACTGCGCGTTGACATAACGCGGAAGGGAGGAGCGGCATGGCCTCAAAACAGGAACAGAAGGTGATCGCCGCCGCCCTGGCCGGCGGCGACGGCGCCCATATCGCCCGCCTGGCGGAGAGCTATTATTACGGCCGCGGCCGCGACAAAAATCTCAAAACCGCCCTGCAGCTCTGGGAGCGGGCGGCGGAGCTGGGCAATGCCGAGGCCCTCTATTACTGCGGCGTGTGCCGCTATTACGGCGACGGCGTGAGCCGGGACAAGGACATGGCCTTTGCCTTTTGGGAGCAGGCGGCCCAGCTGGGCCACGCCGGCGCCCAGATGAGCCTGGATACCCTGCGCCCGGCGCAGGAACAGGAGACCTGACGCGCCATGGCGCGAAAATAGAAAAACGGCGCGCTTAAGCGCGCCGCAGACAAGCGGCGGACAGGCTTTTTTTGCCTGCTGCCAGGAACGGGAGGATATGAAAATTGCTGCTGATCAATCTGGTGCGGGGGTTCTGCATGGCGCTGGCCGACAGCGTGCCCGGCGTTTCGGGCGGGACCGTCGCTTTTTTGCTGGGGTTTTACGACCGCTTTATCTCGTCGCTGGATGACCTGATCCGCGGACCGTGGGAAAAGCGGTTCCGGGCCTTCCGGTTCCTCGTTCAGCTGGGCGTCGGCTGGGCCGTGGGCATGGGCCTTGCCATCCTGGTGCTGGCGGAGGTGTTTGAGACCCATATCTACGCCATCAGCTCGCTGTTTATCGGCTTCATCCTCTTCGCCATCCCTCTGGTGGTGGCGGAGGAACGGGAAACGCTGCGCGGACGCTGGAAGTGGTTTTTCTATGTGCTGATCGGCGTCGTGTTCGTGGCGGCAGTGTCGTCCTTCAGCCCGGCTACCGGCGGCGGCGCGGGCCAGGGCGCCGCAGGGCTGCTCTACGTCTACTTGGGCGGCATCGTGGCTATTTCTGCCATGGTGCTGCCGGGCATCTCCGGCTCCACGCTGCTTTTGATCATGGGCCTCTATGTCCCGGTGATCACGGCGGTGCGCGCGGTGATGGGCTTTGATTTTTCTGCGCTGCCCATGGTGGTGGTGTTTGCCCTGGGCGTGATCAGCGGCGTCGCGCTGATTATCCGGCTCCTGCGCTATCTGATGGAGGCCTACCGGCCCCAGATGATCTTTTTGATCATCGGCCTGATGCTGGGCTCCCTCTACTCGGTGGTGCTGGGCCCCACGACGCTGGAGGTTCCCCGGGAGGCCATGACGCTGGAGACTTTCCGCCCCCTCTTTTTCCTGCTGGGCGGCGCGGTGATCTTCGGCATGCAGAGCATGAAAGTCTTTCTCACCCGCAGGGGCATCCAGAAAGACGAATGAACAAGAAAACAAGGGCGGCCTGCGCAAAACTTGCGCAGGCCGCCCTTGTTTTTAGGGGGGCGTCAGTCAGTGCCGCTGCCGATACAGCTGGCGCTGGCGGTCTTTGAGGAAATACTCCCGCGTTTCCCTGGCCACCACGCCCGAGAGGGCCAGCAGGGCGATGATATTGGGGATGGCCATCAGGGCGTTGAAGATATCGGCGATGGTCCACACGGCGGCCACGGTCAGGTAGGGCCCCACGAAGACGGCGGCGATGTACAGCCAGCGGTAGCACTTTACGGCGATCTTGCTGCCGCCGGTGAAATACTCCAGGCAGCGCTCGCCGTAATAATCCCAACCGAGGATGGTGGTGAAGGCGAAGAAAATCAGGCACATCATCAGAACGAAGGCCGAGACCTGGGTGGGGAAGGGCAGGCCTACCTGGAAGGCACGGCTGGTGATCTCCACACCCTGCAGGCCCAGTTCCGGAAGCCAGGATTCGGTGAGCACGATGGAAAGGCCGGTCATGGTACACACGATGATGGTGTCGATGAAGGTGCCGGTCATGGTGACGAGACCCTGGCGCACGGGCTCCTTCGTCTGGGCGGCCGCGGCGGCGATGGGGGCCGAGCCGAGGCCGGCCTCGTTGGAGAAGATGCCGCGGGCCACGCCGTTCTGGATGGCGTCCTTGATGGTGGCGCCGATGACGCCGCCCAGGGCCGCCTGGGGCGCGAAAGCGGAGGTGACGACGGTCACCACGGCGCCGGGCAGCGCGGAGAGGTTGCAGAACAGCAAAATCAGGGCAAAGGCCACATAGCTGATGGCCATGAAGGGGACGATGATCTGGGAAACGCTGGCGATGCGCTTGATGCCGCCGATGATCACCAGGGCCGCTGCCAGGGTGACCAGCACGCCGGCGACGATGGTGGTGACGGTGATGGCCGCGGCGCTGTCGCCCTGGCCGATGGTGAAGACCACATGGCTCATTTCGGGGTCAAAGAAGTTCTGGGCGGCGGAGGTGATGCCGTTCACCTGGGTGATGGTGCCGATGCCCAGCAGGCCGGCGGTGGCGCCCAGGAAGGCGAAGGTCTTGGCCAGCCACTTCCAGTTCTTGCCCATGCCGCGCTCAATGTAGTAGAAGGGGCCGCCAAGGGCGTGGCCGTTTTTGTCCACGGTGCGGTATTTGATGGCCAGCAGGCCCTCGGAATATTTTGTGGCCATGCCGAAGAAGGCGGCCAGCTCCATCCAGAACAGGGCGCCGGGGCCGCCGGCGGCGATGGCCGTGGCCACGCCGACGATGTTGCCGGTGCCGATGGTGGCGGACAGGGCGGTACACAGGGCGCCGAAGCTGGTGACTTCGCCCTCGCCGCCCGATTCGTTCTGCACCATGTATTTCAGCGCGCGCCCCAGATGGCGCAGCTGCAGCAGGCGCACGCGCAGCGTCAGCCAGATGCCGCAGCCGATGATCAGGACGCACAGCGGGATGCCCCAGATATGGTTGTCGATCACGGTTAAAATGTTCATGAATTGGTCCATACTGTATTGATTCCTCTTTTCCTTGTGAACTGCCGGGCCCTGCGGCGGGCAGCGCCCCTCTCTTAAAACTATGCCGGAAAGGCGGAGCACAGAAGTGTCCGCAGTAAAAATACATGTGTCTATTTTATATGATAACGAATTAAATTGCAAGAGCACGGGCGTATTTTGGCAGGGCTTGCACGGCGGACATCCAAAAGGGAGGAAAATGTCCGCGCCAGATAGACTTTTGTTGGCACACAGAGAAATTTTCAAAAAGGAGAAGGCCATTTTGTCGCCGGAAATGAAAAACGACGGCTGGCGGGCCGGATTTGCAGAAAAATTCCTTTACAGCCGCCGAGGCATCCGATATAATAAATACTGTATGTGAATTTTGATGTTATTGGAGTACGAATGCCATGAGTATGATCGAATACGATGAATATAAGCAAAAGCTGCTGGCCCAGAAGCCGGTGCTGGAAGAATTGAAGCAGGCCCTGAATATCGACGCTGCCCGGGAGGAATACGCCCGCCTGCAGGACGAGAGCGCCCAGGAAGGGTTCTGGAACGATATGGAGCACTCCCAGAAGGTGGCCCAGCAGATCAAGCGCCTGGAAAACAAGATCCACGCTCACGAAAAGCTTTGCGCCGACTGGGACGACGCCATGGCCCTGTGCGAAATGGCCCTGGAGGAGGACGACGAGTCGCTGCTGGACGAGCTGAGCGAGGCCTATGAGAAGCTGGAAAAGGAGATTGCCGACCGCCGCCTGGCCACCCTGCTCTCCGGCGAATACGACGCCAACAACGCCATCCTGGCCCTGCATTCCGGCGCCGGCGGCACCGAGGCCCAGGACTGGACGGAGATGCTCTACCGCATGTACACCCGCTGGACGGACCGCCACGGATTTACCTATAAGATCCTGGACTATGAAGACGGCGACGAGGCCGGCATCAAGTCCGCCACCATCGCCATCGAGGGCGAAAATGCCTACGGCTACCTCAAGAGCGAAAACGGCGTCCACCGCCTGGTGCGCGTTTCCCCCTTCGACGCCAACGCCCGCCGCCAGACGTCCTTCGCCGCCGTGGAAGTCATGCCGGAAATGGACGACGACGATTCCATCGAGATCCGCGACGAGGATATCGAGATGCAGGTGTTCCGCTCCTCCGGCGCCGGCGGCCAGCACATCAACAAGACCTCCTCTGCCGTCCGCCTGATCCACAAGCCCACGGGCATCGTGGTCTCCTCTCAGCAGGAGCGCAGCCAGTTCCAGAACCGGGACAACTGCATGAAGATGCTGCGGGCCAAGCTGATGGAGCTCAAGGCCCAGCAGCACGCCGAAAAGATCTCCGATATCAAGGGCGTGCAGATGAAGATCGAATGGGGCAGCCAGATCCGCTCCTACGTGTTCATGCCCTATCAGATGGTCAAGGACACCCGCACCGGCTTCGAGACCGGCAACATCGACAACGTCATGGACGGCGACATCGACGGCTTTATTAACGCCTACCTGACGGCGTCGGCCAACGGGACGCTGAAGAAGTAAAAAAGCTCCTGCCGGAAAGCAAAAACCGGCGTCCCGCGCAAGCCGCGCGGGACGCCGGTCACTCTTTTTTCGGGACGGAGGAGGGCCTTACTGCACCTCGGTGAGATAGCGGCCCATGAGCACGCCCATGACGGAAGCCATCATGAGGCCCCGGGTCCAGCCCGAGGAGTCGCCCAGGCAGTGGAGCCCCTGCACGTTGGTGTTGAAATGGGTGTCCATCTTGATGCGGTTGGAGTAGAATTTCAGTTCCGGGGAATAGAGCAGGGTCTCCGGCGCGGCAAAGCCCGGCACCACCAGATCCATGGCCTGAATGAAATTGATGATGTTCAGCATGGAGCGGTAGGGCATGGCGGAGGTGATGTCGCCGGCCACGGCGTCGGGCAGGGTGGGGCGCACGTTGGAGCGGGCCAGTTCCTTGGCCCAGGTGCGCTTGCCGTCCAGGATATCGCCGTAGCGCTGGACCAGGATGTGGCCCGCGCCCAGCATGTTCGTCAGCTCGCCCACCTTCTGGGCGAAGGCGATGGGCTGGTTGAAGGGCTCGTTGAAATTGTGGGAGCAGAGGATGGCCAGGTTCGTGTTGTCGGACTTGAACTCCTTGTAGGAGTGGCCGTTGACCACGGCCAGGTCGTTGTCGTAATTCTCCTGGCTGACAAAGCCGCCGGGGTTCTGGCAGAAGGTACGCACCTTGTTCTTGAAGGGCTTGGGGTAGCCGATGAGCTTGCTCTCGTACAGGGCGCGGTTGACGGTTTCCATGACCTCGTTGCGCACTTCCACGCGCACGCCCACGTCCACGGTGCCGCTCTGGTGGGCGATGTGGTGCTCGGCGCAGACTTTTTCCAGCCAGTCGGCGCCCCGGCGGCCGGCGGCGATGACGGTCTCGTCGGCGTAGATCTCCAGATCCGTTTTGCCGTCGCTCACCAGAACGCCCTGGCAGACGGAGTCGCGCAGGATGATGTTGACGCACTCCATGCCGAACAGCAGCTCCACGCCGTTGTCGGCCAGATAGTGCTCGATGGCCATATAGATGTCGTGGGCTTTTTCGGTGCCCATGTGGCGGATGGGGCAGTCCACCAGCTTCAGGCCCGCGGCGATGGCGCGCTTGCGGATGGCGCGGATCTCGTCGCCGTCGGAGATACCCTCCACGTG
The DNA here is from genome assembly GCA_904374485.1 of Candidatus Pseudoscillospira falkowii. GTDB lineage: Bacteria > Bacillota > Clostridia > Oscillospirales > Oscillospiraceae > Pseudoscillospira > Pseudoscillospira falkowii. The sequence continues at coordinate 11,595 of CAJFFX010000007.1, forward strand.
GGTGTCCGCGCCGAATTCCAGGTAGATCTTGTCGGCGTAGTCGATGGTGTCCTGTACCAGGTCTGCGCCCACCAGGTCGGGCAGGTCGCCGCCCACTTCGCAGGAGAGGGACAGCTTGCCGTCGGAAAAGGCGCCGGCGCCGGAAAAACCGGTGGTGATGTGGCAGTAGGGCTTGCAGTTGACGCATTTGTGGGTTTTGCTCTTGGGGCAGCGGCGGTTTTCGATGGCCGCGCCCTTTTCCACCAGGATGATCTTCTTTTTACTGCCCCGGCGGATCAGTTCCAGGGCCGTGAAAATGCCGGCGGGGCCGGCGCCGACGATGACGATGTCAGTTTTCATGATGATGTGATGTCCTCCTTATAATCGATCCATGGCGGCGGATCATTCTTCCGCGGCGCCGGTTCTTTCGAGATATGTTTCGTAATCCATGCGGTGATCGGAGACGGTGCCGTCGGGATGGAAGCAGAAAATGCGGTTGGCCACCGTTTCCACCAGCTGGTGGTCGTGGCAGGCCAGCAGCACGTTGCACTTCACCGCTTCCAGACCGCTGTTCACCGCGGCGATGGACTCCAGGTCCAGGTGGTTGGTGGGCTGGTCCAGCATGAGGACGTTCGCTCCGGAGAGCATCATGCGCGAGAGCATACAGCGCACCTTTTCGCCGCCGGAGAGCACCTTGACGGGCTTGTACACCTCGTCGCCGGAGAAGAGCATCCGGCCCAGGAAGCCCCGCAGATACGTTTCGTGGGGGTCCTTGGAATACTGGCGCAGCCACTGCACCAGATTGTCGTCGTTGTCGTTGAAATAGGGGGAGTTGTCCTTGGGGAAATAGCTGAAGGTGGCGGTCTGGCCCCACTTCACCGTGCCTTCGTCGGGCTCCATCTCCCCGGTGAGGATCTTGAACAGCGCCGTCTGCCCGTTTTCATTTTCTCCCACAAAGGCGATCTTGTCCCCGTGCTCCACGATGAAGGACACATGGTCCAGGACTTTCACGCCGTCGATGGTCTTGGACACGTCGGTGACGAAGAGAATGTCCTTGCCCACCTCCCGGTCCGGGGAGAAGGCCACGTAGGGATAGCGCCGGGAAGAGGCGGGCAGTTCCTCCACCGTCAGTTTGTCCAGCAGCTTCCGGCGGGCGGTGGCCTGCTTGGATTTGGACTTGTTGGCGGAGAAACGGGCGATGAAGTCCTGCAGTTCCCGGATCTTTTCTTCGTTGCGCTTGTTCTGATTGCGGATGAGCTGTTGGATCAGCTGGGAGGATTCGTACCAGAAATCGTAGTTGCCCACATACATCTTGATCTTGCCGTAGTCGATGTCCACGATGTGGGTGCAGATGGTGTTGAGAAAGTGGCGGTCGTGGGAGACCACGATCACGGTGCCGGAAAAGTCCAGCAGGAAATCCTCCAGCCAGTTGGTGGCGGCGATGTCCAGGTTGTTGGTAGGCTCGTCCAGCAAAAGAAGGTCGGGATTGCCGAACAGCGCCTGGGCCAGCAGGACCTTGACCTTCAGGCGGGGGTCCATTTCGGCCATCATCGTCTGGTGCAGAGAAACCTCCACGCCCAGGCCCTGCAGGATGCGGGAAGCGTCGCTCTCGGCCTCCCAGCCGCCCAGCTCCGCGAATTCCTCCTCCAGCTCGCAGGCGCGCACGCCGTCCTCGTCGGTCATTTCCGCCTTGGCGTAAAGGGCGTCCTTTTCCTTGCCGATCTCATACAGGCGGGGATTGCCCATGATCACGGCGTCCATCACGCTGTAGGCGTCGTACTGGTTTTGGTCCTGTTTCAGGACGGACATGCGGATATCCGGCAGGATGTCCACCGTGCCGGAGGTGGGCTCCACCGCGCCGGAGAGGATCTTCAGAAAGGTGGATTTGCCCGCGCCGTTGGCGCCGATAATGCCGTAGCAGTTGCCTCGGGTAAACTGCAGGTCGGCGTGGGAAAAAAGAACGCTGCCGCCGTACTGCAGTCCCAGGTCTGTCACAGTGATCATAAGTGAATTGCTCCTTTTATGCACATAATAATACAGTATAATTATAGCAGATATTCTGAAAAAAACTATGATTTTTTTGACGATTTTTGGAAGAAAGCGGACTGCGCCGCGCCGCCGGGTGGGAAAGCCGCCGATTGCTTGCGCGGCGGGGGGAATTATGATATAATACTATTTAATCCATTTGGACCCGCCCGGCGGGAAAAAGCCCTGCGGCGGCAGGGAAAAGGCCCGGCGGCGGCGCGGGTAGAATTTTTTGATGAAGGATATAGAGAATTATGGAAGTAACACAAGGTGTTCGTTACGACACGCTGGGGCTGTCGGCGCCGCTGATGCGCGCCATTGAGAAAAAGGGATACGAGGTTTCAACGCCCGTCCAGGCCGGGGCCATCCCGCCCATGATGGCGTGGAAGGACGTCACCGCCAAAGCCCCCACCGGCACGGGCAAGACCTATGCCTTCGGCATTCCCATCCTGGAACATATCGACGCACAAAGCGAAAATCTGCAGGCGGTGATCCTGGCGCCCACCCGGGAGCTGGCCCTGCAGATCACCGACGAGTTGCGCCAGCTGGCCGCCTTTATGGAGGGGGTCAAGATCGTCTGCTGCTACGGCGGCCAGCCTATCGGCAAGCAGATCGACGCCCTCAAGCGCCATCCCCAGATCGTGGTGGCCACCCCCGGCCGCTTCAGCGACCATATGAAGCGCCGTACTCTCAAGGTGGACGCGGTGCAGACCGTGGTGCTCGACGAGGCGGACCGGATGCTGGACATGGGCTTTATCCACGATGTGACCCGCATTCTCGACAAGATCCCCCACCGCCGGAATCTGGGGCTGTTTTCCGCCACCATTTCCCGGGAGGTCATGGATATCGCCTGGGTCTACCAGCGCGACGCCGAGGAGATCACCGTGCAGGCGGATGAGAAAAATAAGCCCGACATCGTCCAGTACCGGATCGACGTGGACATGGACCGAAAGGTGGAAACGATGGCGCGCATCCTGCACAAGGAGGGCTATGAGCGCGTCATCGTGTTCTGCAATACCAAGGGCTCCGTGGAGCGGATGACCAAGTATCTGCAGATGGCCGGAGAAGACGCCGAGTGCATCCACGGCGACATCCCCCAGGCCAAGCGCGAAAAGGTTATGCAGCGCTTCCGCGACGGAAAGCTGCGGGTGTTCGTGGCTACCGACGTGGCCGCCCGGGGCATCGACGTGGACGATGTGGACGCGGTGTTCAATTTCGACGTGCCTGAGGAAAACGAGTATTATGTCCACCGCATCGGCCGCACGGGCCGGGCCAAGCGCCACGGAACGGCCTACACCTTCGTTTCCGATTACGGGGCCATGGTGCGGCTGGATGAGATCGCCAAATTTACCAAAAACGTCATCACGCCCGTGGAAGTCGCCGAAGATGGGACGCTGACGGCTGTGAAGAAAGGATGAACACGCCTATGAAAAAACTGTATCGTTCCCGCACCTCCCGGTATCTGGCCGGGGTCTGCGGCGGCATCGGGGAGTATTTCAATATCGACCCCAATATCGTGCGCATTATCGCGGTGCTGCTGGGCTTCGGCAGCATCGGCACACTGCTGATCGTCTATCTCGCCGCGGCGCTGCTGCTGCCGGAGGCGTGAGGCTGTGAAGCAGGGAGCGATCCGGCTGCGCGCCGCCCGGGAGGAGGATCTGCCCCGGCTGCGCGCCCTGTGGCGCGAAAGCTTCGGGAGCGGGCAATTGTTTGCGCGCCTGACGGAAACGTGCTTTGTGCCCGGCCAGGTCCAGTCCAGCCTGGTCCTGTTGGAGGACGACGTGATCCGCAGCATGGCATTTTTCCTGCCCACGTTCTGGAGCGACGCGCAGAAGGGCTGCGCCCCTGCGCCCTGCCTGGTGGGCCTGGCGACGGACGGCGCCCGCCGCCATCAAAAGTACGCCAGCTGGCTGGTGGAAACAGCCTGCGATTTTATGGTGGAAAAGGGCGCCGGCGCCGTGTGGACGCTGCTGCCGGACGAGGGGCTGGAGCTGTTCTTTTCCATGCAGGGCTTCTGGACGCTGCCGCGGCCGAAGGCCGGGCGCTGGCGGGCGGCGGACCTGCCCGGCGGCGCGTCGGTGCGGCGGGCTGCGCCAGCGGAATACGACCGGGTGCGGGAGCGCCTGCTCCACGGCGTGAACCACGCCGTGGCCGGCCCGTTGGTCACCGCCTGGCAGCGGGAGCTGGCTGAGCAGAAGGGCGGCGGGATGTTCCTGGTGCGCGCCGGCGGCGAAGAGGGCTGCGCTCTGGCCACAGCGGACGGCGGCGCGGTGCAGGTGCGCGAGCTTTTGTGCCCGGCGGCCCAGCGCCCGGCGGCCCTGCGGGCCCTGGCGGAGGCACTGGGCCGGGAAGAATGCGCCGCGGAAGCGCCGCTGGGCATGCTGCGGCTGATGAACCGCTTTGCGGCGCTGGAGCGGCCGGAAGGCTATCCCGGCTGCGGCATCCTGCTGTAAAATATCAACCGGATGAAAAAACACATCCGCCGGAGCAAAGCCGGCGGATGTGTTTTTGCTTTTTTATGGAGTCTGGGCGCTCAGTGCAGCACGCGGACGCGGAGCACACCTTCCACGGCTTTCAGCTCCGAAACCACCACGTCGTCCACCGCGCTGTTCAGATCGAAGACGGAATAGGCGTATTCGCCCCGGGACTTGTTGGTCATGTTTTCGATGTTGACCTGGTCCTTGGCAAAGATGGGCAGCAGGGTGGTCAGCATGCCGGGCAGGTTGCGGTGGATAATGCAGATGCGGGCGATGCCGCTGCGGTCCAGGTGCAGGTCGGGCATGTTGACGGAGTTTTTGATGTTGCCGTTGCGCAGGTAATCATCCATCTCCTCGGCGGCCATGTGGGCGCAGTTGGCCTCGGCCTCCACGGTGGTACCGCCCAGGTGGGGCGTCAGGATGACGTTGGGCTCAGGAATCAAACGGGCGGTGGGGAAGTCTGCCACAAAGCGGGCCACTTTGCCGCTGTGCAGGGCGTCGAGGATAGCGTCCTCGTCCACCACTTCGCCGCGGGCGTAGTTGATGATGCGCACGCCGTCCTTCATCTTGGCGATGCGCTCGGCGTTGATCATGCCGCGGGTCTCGTCGGTCAGGGGCGTATGGAGGGTGATGTAGTCGCAGTTTTTCAGCAGGGTGTCCAGATCGTCCACGCGGATGACGTGACGGGACACGCGCCAGGCGGCGGCCACGGACAGGTAGGGATCGTAGCCGTAGACTTTCATGCCCATGTCCAGGGCGATGTTGGCCACCAGGGAACCCACGTTGCCCGTGCCGATGACGCCGATGGTCTTGCGGTAGTATTCCGGGCCGGCGAACTGCTTTTTGATCTTCTCCATGGCCACTTCCACGGGCACGTCGGGATCGTCGTAGTTATAGACCCAGCGCATGCCGCCCATCAGGTCGCGGGAGGCCATGCCCAGGCCGAAGAGGAACAGTTCCTTGACGGCGTTGGCGTTGCCGCCGGGGGTGTTGAACACCACGATGCCGTTTTCGCTGCAGCGCTTGAGGGGGATGGAGTTCACACCGATGCCGGCGCGGGCGATGCAGCGCAGGGAGGGATTGAACGCGTAATTGTGCATATCCGTGGCGCGGACGAAAATGGCGTCGGGATCTTCCATGGTGTCGGAGATCTCGTAGCGGTCGGGCGTCATGATCTCCAGGCAGGAGGGGGAAATGTGGTTGAGGGTCTTGACCTTAAACATAATTTCAAATCCTTTCAGATGTGTTCTTTTTCAAAATCTGCCATAAAGTTCCGCAGGGCTTTCACGCCTGCCAGGGGCATGGCGTTGTAAAGAGAGGCGCGCATGCCGCCCACCAGGCGGTGGCCCTTCAGGTTGGAAAAGCCCGCCTCGCCCGCTTCCTTGGCGAACTGGGCGTCGAGCTCGGCGCTTTCGGTGCGGAAAGTCACGTTCATGCGGCTGCGGTCCGCGGGGACGACGCTGCTGCGGAACAGCCGGCTCTCGTCGAGGTATTCATAGAGCACGGCGGCTTTTTCGGCGTTGACTTTTTCCATTGCGCCGAGACCGCCCATCTCCTCCTCCAGCCATTTTGCCACCAGGCCCAGCACGTAGATGCACCAGCAGGGGGGCGTGTTGTACATGGAATCCTTTTTGATGTGGGTGGCGTAGTCCAGCATGACCGGGGTGTTTTCCGGTGCGCTGCCGGCCAGGTCGCGGCGGAGGATCACCACCGTCACGCCGGCGGGGGCCATGTTCTTCTGGGCCCCGGCGTAGATCAGACCGTATTTCGACACGTCCACGGGTTTGGAGAGAATATTGGAGCTCATGTCGCACACCAGGGGGACGTTCCCGGTCTCAGGGACGTAGTGCCACTCCGTGCCGTAGATGGTGTTGTTGGCGCAGTAGTGGAAATAGGAAGCGTCTCTGTCCACAGAGAGGGCCTCCTGGGCGGGGATATAGGTGTGGTTTTTGTCGGCGCTGGAGCAGGCCACCAGGCACTGGCCGAATTTCTGGGCCTCTTCATAGGCCTTGGTGGAGAAGTTGCCGGTGAGGGCGTAGGACGCCTTGCCGGTCCTTCCCATCAGGTTCATGGGCACCATGGAAAATTGGGTGGTGGCGCCGCCCTGGAGAAAGAGGATCTCATATTCCTCAGGAACTTGCATCAGGCGGCGCAGGCGGTCTTTCGTGTCCTGAAAAATGGAGGCGAAAGCGGAAGATCGGTGGCTCATCTCCATGACTGACATGCCCGATCCGTTCCAGTTGAGCATAGATCGCTGCGCCTCCTGCAATACTGGCAGCGGCAGCATCGAGGGACCGGCGGAAAAATTGTAAATGCGCTCGTTGAACAACGTCTTTCGACTCCTTTCATAAAAAATAGACAGGAATAAATAATAGAAAGGGGGCCGTCGAAAAGCCCCGCTAATTTATTATTTTAGCATACAAAAGTAACGGTGACAAGTTAAAAAATCGCCGGGCGATGGTAAAAGCGAAAGGATGGTGGTATACTGGACCCACAGTACAGGCCGCGCGTCTTTTGCGCCGCGGCGGAAAGGATGACGGCGATGGAGCGGGAAGCGGCGGCGCGGCGGTATCTGCTGCGCCGGAAAGACCGGAATATCAATATGCTGGCAGCTCTGCAGGACGGCCTTGCCCGGGTGGCCGCGGCAGAGGAAGACGGGTGCCTTCTGCAGGTGGCCGGCGAGATCTGGCAGCTGGCGGCGGAGAATGAGCGCGCCGCCCTTCGATTGTATGCGCAGCTTCCGGCGGACGTGACCATGCTGGAGGTGCAGGCGGCGGATCAGGCGGCGGCGCTGGCGCAGCGGTTCCGGCCCGCCTGCGTGGAATTTTACCGCAACGCCTGGTTCGACGGCCCGGCGGCGGAGCTGCCGCCTCTCCAGGGGGCGGAGGTGCGCGACCTGGGACCGGAGCAGGCCGGAGAGCTGGCCCGGTACTACGCGCTGCCCGGCGCGGCTGCGGAGGCGCTGGGGGAGACGGAGGCCTATCTCGCCGGACGCATGGCGGTGGGCGCGGTGTTCGGTCTCTATCTTTCCGGCCGCTTGGCGGGCTTTGCGGGCCACCATCAGGAGGGCTCCATCGGCATGCTGACCGTGCTGCCGGAATACCGGCGGCAGGGACTGGGCGCATATTTGGAGCGCTGCGCCATTCTGCGGATCCTGGCCCGGGGCTGGCTGCCCTTCGGCCAGGTGGCACCGGACAACGCCGCGTCCCTGGCCCTCCAGCGCGCCCTCGGCATGCGCGTGTCCGAAGAAACGGTTTGCTGGATGGAGCGGTAAAAAGCGGCACGGCAATAGGGAAAAAGCGAAAAACAAGGGAGCGGACCCGGGCGGTCCGCTCCCTTGAGCCGTTATTTTTGGAAAAAGGTCTTCAGAACGCGCAGGAAACCACCCGCTTTCCGCGCCGGCGGTTCCGCTTCCGCTTCCTGGGCCTGGTGGGCCAGCGCCTCGTCCATTAGGAATTGCTGGCTGTCCATATCCGGCGCGCGCCGGTCGAAGGGGCGGTAGCTGCCGTCGCACTGCAGCGCGCGGGCCTTGACATTGTCCGCCAGGCAGGCGTCGAGGATGGCGTGCAGCTTGGCGCGCGCCGCCGGGTCGTATACGGGGCAGGCGATCTCCACCCGGCGCTGGGTGTTGCGGGTCATGAAATCGGCCGAGGAGATGTATATGCTCTCCGACGCGCCGTCGCCGAAGCAGTAGATGCGGGAATGCTCCAGATAGCGCCCCACGATGCTGCGGATGCGGAGGTTCTCCGTTTTTCCGGGCACGCCGGGCAGGATGCAGCAGATGCCGCGGACGATCATGTCGATCTGCACGCCGGCGCAGGAGGCCTGCATGAGCTTTTCGATGATGTCCACATCGGTAATGGAGTTGATCTTGATGCGGATGCGGCCCTTCTCCCGCTTGGCGATCTCCGCGTCCATGTGCTGCAGCACGGCACTTTTCAGGGAGCTGGGCGCCACCAGCAGATGGCGGTAGGTCCCCTCCAGGTTGCCGATGGACATGTTTTTGAAAAATTCCGCCGCGTCGGCGCCGATGCGCTGGTCTGCCGTCAACAGGGACAAATCGGTATATTGCTTCGCCGTTTTCTCGTTGTAGTTGCCGGTGCCCACCTGGGTGATGTATCGCACTTTGCCGTGCTCCCGGCGGGTGATCAGGCAGATCTTGGAATGGACTTTGTATTCTTCAAAGCCGTAGAGGATGGTGCAGCCTGCGTCCTCCAACCGCTCGGACCAGTCGATGTTGTGCTGTTCGTCGAAGCGGGCCCGCAGCTCGATGAGCACGGTCACGTCCTTGCCGTGCTCCGCCGCGGCGCAGAGATAGTCCACCAGCTTTGCCTGGCGGGCCAGGCGGTATATGGTGATCTTGATGGAGACCACCGCCGGGTCCTCCGACGCCTCCTGGATTAGCTGCAGGAAGGGGGCCATGCTTTCAAAGGGATAGGACAGCAGCCGGTCCCTGCGCTGGACCTGCTGGATGACGCTTTCGCGGGGATGGAAATCGCCGGGCAGGCAGGGGGTGAAGGCGGGGTAGAGCAGGGCACGCCGCTTTCCTTCGGGCAGCTTGTCCGCTAAAGAGAAGGCGTAGCCCAGGTCCGGCGGCGCAGAAGTGATAAAGATCTGCCGGTCCGTCACGGGCAGGCGCTCCTTGAGATAGCCGCGGAAGGCGGTACTGATGGGCTGGGAGAGTTCCAGCCGCACCGGCGCCAGGCGCATGCGCTGCTTGAGGACTTTTTTCATTTTCTTGCGGAAGTCGTCGTTGTCAAAATCGAAGGCTTCGTCGTCGGGATTGATGTCGGCGTTGCGGGTCACGCGGAAGATTACCTTTTCCTCGATGGTGTAGCCGGGAAAGAGGGTGTCAAAAAAGGCCGCGAGCAGTTCCTCCATGAGGATGTAGCGCAAGTCGCCGCCCGGCAGGAACAGGACGGGCGGCAGCACCTCCGGCACCGGCGTCACGGCGAACACTTCCCGGGACTTGAATTTGACCCAGGCGCCGATGTGCAGCACAGCGTTGCGCAGGTGGGGGAAGGGGTGGTGATTGTCTACGATCTGGGGCGAAACGATGGGGGCCACGGTGCTGTTGAAATACTGGGTGCAGAATTTCTTTTCGCTGTTTTCCAGCTCGTCGAAGGAAAGGCAGCAGATGCCGTGGACACGCAGCCGCTTTTCCAGCGCCGCGCAGATCTGCTCTTTTTTGCGGTAGAGTGGCCGGACTGCGCTGTAGATGGCCTCCAGCTGCTCCTTGGGCGACCAGCCGGAGCGCTTGTCCAGAGCGTGCTCCTTGACGTGCATCAGATCGAACAGGCTGCCTGCGCGGATCATGAAGAACTCGTCCAGATTGCTGGAAAAAATGGAGACGAATTTCAGCCGTTCCAGCAAGGGGACCGTTTCGTCGGTGGCCTCGGAAAGAACCCGGTCGTTAAAAGCCAGCCAGGACAATTCGCGGTTCTGCATAAAGCTCTGGTCAGTCACAGGATATGCCCTCCTTTTCCAGCATGAATGACAAATAGCCCTCGCGCACGCCGCAGGGGCTGGTGAAAATGCGCTCGCTTTGGTAAATCTCCGCGGCGCACTGCAGGATCAGAATGCCGGGGACCAGGGTGTGGACGCGCTCCGGCGCCACTTTGAGAATGCGGCGCATCAGCTTGCGGGGTTCCCCGGCGGCCATGGCGAGCACGTCGTCCAGAAAAGAACGCGGATAAAATGCGGGGGCGGCGCCGTCGGCCTTGTTCAGGTTTTGATACAGGGCCAGCGCGGCCCGGGCTGTACCGCCGACGCCGCAGAGAGGCTGCCCCAGGCAGCCGTCTACCGGCGGCAGGGCGCTGCGCATCATGGCGCAGACTTTTTCCCGCATTTCCCGCAACTCTTTCTTTTTGGGGATCAGGTCGCCGACACAGGCGCTGTAGAGATTCAGCGAGCCGACGGGCAGGGAGTGGGCCGCCAGCACGGTGCGGTCCCGGAAGACCACCAGTTCCGTGCTGCCGCCGCCTACGTCCGCCAGGATGCCCGACTGCAGGGAAGCGCGGCGGATGGCGCCGCGATAGTCCAGCATGGCCTCTTCATAGCCGGAAAGCACCTGGATGCCCAGGCCGGTTTCCCGCCACACGGTCTCCAGGACCTGGTCGGTATTGACGATGTTGCGCAGGGATGCGGTGGCAAAAGGGTACAGTGGGCAGTCCGGCAGCATGGCGGTCACGTCCCGGTATTTCCGCAGGACGGAGATGAGCCGCCGGATGCCTTCGCGGGACAGGCAGTTTTTCTTATCCACATAGCCGGCCAGGCCGGCGGTGGTCTTGCTGCTCAAAACGGGGGTCAGGATCCCGGCGTCCTGCCGGAAAATGACCAGGCGGATGGTGTTGGATCCGATGTCGATGACACAATACATACTTCTTATCTGCTCTTTCCTTATGGCTTGATTTTCTTATGGTTCGCCCGCCGGCAGGACCCCGTCCCGCGCCGGTGCGGCTGCCGAACGGCTGCGGCGGAAAAATACGACTGCCAGCAGCACCGTCACGGGCACGCTGAGCACGATGCCGAAGCTTCCGGACAGACCCTGCATAATGGCGATGCCGATATTGTTGGAGTTGATGATCTGCTGATAGGGCAGATTGTAGGCGTAGTTGAGCACCAGCATGCTGATGTTGCTGCCGGCGAAGGCCAGGATCAGTGTGTTGCTGTCCGTCCCCATCATATCACGGCCTACGCGCATACCGGCGCGAAACAGCGCCCGTTGGCTCAGATTTGGATTCTGCTCGTAAATTTCGCTGATGGCGCTGGCGATGGACATGGCCACGTCCATCACGGCGCCCAGGCTGGAGATCAGAAGGCCCGAAAACAGAAGTCCGCCCACCTGAATGCCGTTGGTGTAGTTCAGCGTCAGCAGGCTTTCGATGTCGGAAACGTTCCAGCCCGTGATGCCGGAGGCGGCGCTGAAAACCGTGGCGGCGAAGCCGGCGATGATAACGCCCGCCACGGTGCCCAGCGTGGCCACGGCGGTCTTGCGGGTGGGGCCGCCGATGAGATAGAGCGTTGCGACGGTGGTGACGACGCACACCAGCACCGAAACCCAGAAGGGCGACCAGCCCCGGTAGACCAGGGGCAGGTAGACAAAGAGAATGCACAGGAAGGTGAAGATCAGGCCGCCGGAGGCTTTGACGCCCTGCTTTCCGCCCACCAGGCACAAAATCAGAAGATAGAGGGCTGCAAAAGCATAGATGACCCATTCGCGGCTCTGGGCGTAGACGCTGGCGATGGTGGAATCGCCGGCCACGCTCTGCATCACCACCACGTGCATCCCTTCGCGGCAGGGCGCGCCGAAGAGATAGCCGGCGCTGGAGGTGGTCTCGATGGTTTCGCCTGCGCGTACGCCGGTGCGCATTTCCACCAGCACCACTTGCTCGCCCAGGCGGGTGCCGTCGCTCTGCAGGTTGTCCTGCAGGATTTCCACGACGACGCCCTTTTCAAAGGTCTGCCCCTCCCTGGACACCAGCTGCGTTTTCTCCACGCGGTTGATGGAAATGACAAAGGCCAGGAACAGGATGATAATAAGCACCGGCAGGCCCCATCTCAAAAAGAGATGAGGCCCCCGGGCGAATGCGATCCGTTTTTTCATCGGTCGTTTCGATGGGTCACAGCCGGTTCAGCTGGGTCAGGGCCGCGTCGATGTCGCGGGAAGCGGCGGCGGTCTTCGGGGCGATGCTGGAACCGGTGAGCATACCGGTGCCCGCGGCGAAGCGGACGCCCTCCAGGGCCCAGCTGCTGACGTACTTGGCGTCGCTGTAGCCGCTGATGTCCGAGCCCTCCGCGACGGTGGACAGGCCCATGGCCTTGGCGTAGCGGTATGCCATCACATACAGCTGCTCGCGGGTCACGGGAGATTCGGGATCGAAGGTGGCGGCACTGGTGCCGGTGACGATGCCCTCGGCCTTGGCCCAGGCCACGGCGTCGGCATAATCCGCGTCGGCGTCCACGTCAGAGAAAGCGGCGGTGGAGGTGGCAGCGGGAGCGCCGGCCAGGTTGTACAGGAACGCGGCGGCATCGGCGCGGGTGATCACCTCAGTGGAAGCGGTGCCGTCCTTGATGATGGTGAAGGTGTCGTCGATCTTCTCGGCCTTGCCGTCGTCGGTGATCTGATAGGTGTCGATGCTGAAGGAATCGGCGTCCATGGTGATCACGGAATAGCTGGGCAGCCAGTTCTGGCTGCGCGCGGCCACATAGTCCTGTTGGGTGGAGATCAGCTCATAATACTTGGAACCGGAGGCGGAGTTGGCGGTCATGTACAGGATGCCTTCGGGGTTGCGGACGGTGTTGCCTTCGGTCTGCTCGATGGTGTAGCACAGGTTGTCCTGCTGGAAAGCGGCCTGGGCGGCGGTGCCGGCAGCGTCGCCCTCTTCGGGGTACAGGGGGATCTGCTGGTCGTTCTGGGTGTTGTAGGCGTGATCCCAGTCGTAGTCGCTGCCGTCCTCGTTCAGGCGGAACTCATAGGTGCCGTGGGTCTTGCCGTCGCCGTAGAGCATCTTGGTGCGGCTGTAGGTATGGTCGTGGCCCTGGAGCACCACGTCGATGTCGTATTCGTCGAAAATGGGGGTCAGCTGGGTGCGCAGGATCATGCCGTCTGTGTCGGAGTGGTCCAGGCCGGAGCCGTAGATATCCTGGTGGATGGTGACCACGCGCCAGGCGGCGTCGGGATCGGAGGCAATGGCTTCCTCGATGGCCTTAGCGTGCTCGGCGGCGTTGTAGTTGTTGGTGTTCAGCACGATGAACAGGCCCTCGCCGTAGGAGTAATAGTAGTCGCCGCCGGCTTCCGTGGCGCCGTATTCCGTGGCGTTGGGGTTGTTGAAGTGATACATGTAGTCGGGGTTCAGGGAGTCGTGGTTGCCGATGGTGGTGGCCACGGGCACGGAGGCGAGCACGTCGGCGCTCAGATAGGCGGCGTACTCCTCTTCCTTGGGCTGGCCGGTCTTGTTGACCTGGTCGCCGGCGGAGATGATGAAGTCGATGCCGGGATTTTCCTCCATGGCGATGTTCAGCGTGCGGTTCCAGGCAAAGCCGTCGTTGCGGGCGGCGGTGTTGGCGGCGCCGCTGTCGGCGCTCAGCGTCTCGCCGTTCTGGGGCTGTCCCTTGGAAGCGCCCACCTGGGGGTCGCCGACATACAGCATTTGGATGCTGTCGAAATCGCCGGTCCGATAGGTCTCCACGGCGCTCTGCACGCCGTTCTTTTCCACGGTGTAGTAGTAGGTGGTGTTTTCCTGCAGGCCGGTCACGGTCACATGGTTGTAGTGATAGGCGGCGCCGTCGGTCAGGCTGTCATCCACGTCGCCGCTGGTGCCGGTGTAGGCGGTCAGGTTATTGCGGTCCGTGCCGAAGTGGACCACGGGGGTGGCGGCAGAGCCGTTGTCGGAGCTGTACCAGGCGAAGTTCAGTTCGGTTTCGTTTCTGCCGGGGGTCAGGGAGACCTTGGTGTAGTCCGCGGCCAGGGTGGACCAGTTCTCCACATAGGCGTTCCACGCTGCGCTGCCGCCGGTGACACTGCTGTCGTTGTAGTGTACCGTGGCGGCGAATGCGGCGGGGGAAGCGCTCAGCAGGATCGCTCCGCTCAAAAGCCCGGAAAGGATCTTTTTGTTGGTATGCATTTCCAGATTCCTTCTTTTCTTAAAGTTTATTGCCTGTGGCAGGCAAGGCGAGTATAGCATCCGGAAAATCCCAATACAATAGAGTTTCCCAAAGCTTTACGAAGGCGCCCGAAAGTTTTACGTTTCCTGTTTTTTCCATAGAAAAACGTTTCCCGGATTTTACGAAAACCATACGAAAAACTCCGGCGGAAATATTCCGCCGGAGCAGGTTCAGAGAGCCTATGGGCGCGGCGCGAACAGGAATTGCAATCGGCGCGCGGCAGATGTATAATGAACGCACAGCCCTCCGGCAAAAATCCGGGGCGGCAGAAGGAGGGACGGAGCAATGCATAAGGAGCTTCCCGCCTGTCCGGTGGAAACGACGTTGACGCTCATTGGTAATAAATGGAAGATGTTGATCCTGCGGGATCTGATGGGCGGCACCAAGCGCTTCGGAGAACTGAAACGCTCTCTGGGCAATGTGACGCAGAAAGTACTGACTGCCCAGCTGCGGGACATGGAGGAAAACGGCCTTGTCCACCGGCAGGTCTACGCCGAGGTACCGCCGCGGGTGGAATACAGCCTGACCGACCTGGGGAAAAGCCTGAAGCTGGTCCTGGACGCCATGTGGGCCTGGGGCGCGGGTTATCAGAAACAGAACCGGGCGAAAGAGGATGCGGATAAATCATAAAACATTGTAAAAAGGGATGCTCCCCAAATAGGAGCATCCCTTTTGCTTTTTTGAAAGTATCAGTTGAACTGGACGATCTTGTGGGCCAGCCAGTAGCCCTTCAGGCTGAGGCTGCGGCCCAGGGAACCGGGCAGGTTCGTGGCGAAATTCAGAAGATTGCGCCGCATCTTTTTTGCCATGACGGGGTCGGTCTTCATGCAGTGGGCCCACATGTCGCGCACCTTCTGCTCGGCTTCCTCCGTGCGGTTGAGACGGGTGAACACCGTGGCGATGACAAGCATGAAGCAGGCTTCGTGATACATGTATCGGCCCAGCTTTGGATTTTCCCGCAGGACGGCTTTGATGTCGTGCATGTCGAAGATGCGTTGGGCGATCTCGATCTGGTGGGTGCAGCGCTTCATCATGACCTGCTCGGAAACGGACTGGCCTTCCCGGCCGATGAGGTAGCGGTAAAGGTCCTCGTCCATGTAGATCAGCTTTTTCGTCAGCGGCAGGGGTGCGTAGACGAAGAGATTGTCTTCATAGAAAATATGTTTGGGCAGCACGATGCCGCTCTGGCGGATGATCTCGGTGCGGTAAATGGCCGAGTGCAGCGTCAGATACTGGTTGGCGTGGAAACGGCCGGTCTGGTCCCAGGTGACGACCTGGTTTTCCGGGAAAATGCTGCGGTAGCGGATGGTGGAAAACAGGCTGCGGTCCTCGTGCTCGTACACATAGTTGCAGACCATCAGATCCACGCCGCCCTCGGCTTCCAGATCCTCCAGGCGGTTGAGCACATGCTGCAGCGCCACGGCGTTGACCCAGTCGTCGCTGTCCACCACTTTGAAATAGGGACAGGTGGCGTGTTTGAGCCCCTGGTTGATGCCTTCGCCGTGGCCGCCGTTTTCCTGATGGACCACGCGGATGGTGTCGGGATACTTAGCGGCGTATGCGTCTGCGATCTCCCCGGTGCGGTCGGTGGAGCCGTCGTCGATAATGATGATCTCGACGCGGTCGCCGCCAGTGAGCAGGGAGTCGATGCAGATATGCATATACTCTGCTGAGTTGTAGCAGGGAACGGTGAATGATATCAGCTTCATGCCAAAAATCCTTTCAGGATGCGCTCTTCCGCTTCTTCCTCCGTCAGGCCCAGGGTCATGAGCTTGAGCAGCTGGTCGCCGGCGATCTTGCCGATGGCGGCTTCGTGGATCAGCTGAGCGTCTGTGTTGTTGGCGGTCAGAGCGGGGATGGATTCCACATGGGCTTCGTCCATGATGATGGAGTCGCACTGGACATGGCCGAAGCAGGCGCTGTTGCCCACCAGATTGGGGTGGAACACCTGGCTGGACGTGCCTTTGGCCACGCTGCGGGAGGTGACGCGGCCCTTGGCGTCCGCACCGTTGAGGACGATGTCCATGTCGGAGTGGGCCGTCTGGCAGCCGTGGGTCAGCAGGCGCTCTGTGACGACGGCCTCGGCGCGGTCGGCGCATTCGAAGCGGGTGTAGCGCTTCGTGGAGTCGATGCCGGCGATTTGGGCCGTGTCCATGTGCATCACGGCGCCCTCGTCCAGATAGACGACGGTCTGGGGGTTCATGACGTTTTTGCCGTTGCCGTCACCCTCGCCATAATGCTTTTCAATGTAATGCACCCGGGAGTTCTTACCGATGTGGAAAGTGTGGACACCGTCGTGCTCCGTGGTGCCGCAGCCGCCGTTGTGGATGCCGCAGCCGGCCACGATGGTCACGTCGCAGTTTTCGCCCACATAGAAATCGTTGTACACTGCGTCGGTCATGTCGGTCTTGGTCATGACCACGGGGATGTGGCAGGTCTCGCCCTTGGTGCCGGGCAGGATGTGGATGTCGATGCCCTCGTGGCCGTCGGTCCGGGGATCGATCTTGATGTGCTCCGTGCTTTCGCGGGCGGCGCAGCCGCCGTTTTTGCGGATGTTGAACGCGCCGACGGGCTTGCCGAGCATGTCGGCGATTTTTTCCAGCAGCTCGGCGTCCACTTCGTCGATGGCGCTGATCTCCTTGTTCAGTTCGCTCATTTGATGATGCACTCCTTTCCGAGGGCACAGTTGCCCAGCGTGTCCGCCAGGATCAGGGGCAGGATGGCGTCCTTGGTGCCGCGGTGGCGGATGGCGCCGCCGGCGATGACGATGATCTCATCGGCCAGGCTGATGATGCGCTCCTGGTGGGAAATGATGATCATGGTCGCGTCGTGTTTCTGGTGCAGTTCGTTGAAGGTCTCCGTCAGACGGGCGAAGCTCCACAGGTCGATGCCGGCCTCGGGCTCGTCGTAGATCATCAGGGAGCCCTTGCGGGCCAGGACGGTGGCGATCTCGATGCGCTTGACCTCGCCGCCGGACAGGCTGGTGTCCACTTCGCGGTCCAGGTAGTCGTTGGCGCACAGGCCCACCTGGGTCAGGTAGTTGCAGCAGACGTTTTTGGGCAGGTTTTCGTCGTTTGCCGCGATGCACAGCAGATCCCGCACCTTCAGCCCCTTGAAGCGGGGGGGCTGCTGGAAACCGTAGCTAATGCCCAGGCGGGCGCGCTCGGTGATGCTCAGATCCGTGATGTCCTGGCCGTTGTACAGGATCTGGCCGGAGGTGGGGTGGATCAGGCCCATGATGGCCTTGGCCAGGGTGGTCTTGCCGCCGCCGTTGGGGCCGGTGAACACCACCAGCTGGCGGTCGTCGATGGTCAGGCTGATATTATTCAGGATCGCGAGCTCCCCGCCGTCCTCTGTGGGCACGCGGTAGCTGAGATTTTTCAGTTCCAGCATAGAACATCTCTCCTTTTATTGTTCATGGCTGTGATAAACACAGGAGCATTGGCATAATCCTCTAAATTAGATATGATAACAGACAAATTTGGAAAAAGCAAGATTTCTGTGCATTTTTGGCAGGACCGCCGCGGCGTTCCTCCGCCCAGAGGATCGCAGGGCGCCGCGGCTGTCGCTGCCTTACACAAAACCGATTCCCCATGCATAGGATGGCATAGAAAGGAAGTGTTATACTATGGCAAATGCAACACGTGTGGAAAGGGGGAACGCTGCCGCGGCGCCGGATTACGCTCGCTATGACCGCATCTGGCAGCGGGTGGCGCCGGCCATGGACCCCTATCCGGAGGTACGCGCGGCCCGCGGCGGCGCGGTGATTCCGGTCAGCGCGGTGATCCCTGCCGGCGCGGCGGTCCCTGCCGATGCGGCTTCTGCCGTGCCTGCCCCGGCGGGGATCACCGCGGGGGAGACCGCCCCGCAGGCTCAGCCGGCGGCCCCGGGGACCCAGAGCCGGGAGCTGGCGCTGCCGGGGGCTCAGGCGGAGCCCTGCTGCATGGGGACGGAGGCCCGGACCATGGTCGCGGTGCTGGAGCAGTTTTCCCAGGAAGAGACCGCGGATGAGGCGACATACCGCCAGTTTTCCCGCATGGCGCCCAGCCGCACGGCGGCCGCCGTGCTGCGGGAGCTGGGCCGTCAGGCGGGGCTGCGGGCGAAGGAGCTGGCAGCGGTACATTATCTGATTACAGGGGAGGAGCAGCGCGCCGCCGCCGCGGCGGTGGTGGTGCAGCCGCAGCTGAGCTACCGGGCGATGCTGCGGGAGCGCTATCACGCCGCCGTCTGCAACGGCTTCAACTACGCCCGGGCGGAGGAGGGCACGGCGGACCCCTGCCTGCAGCGCATCCTGGAGCGGTTCAGCGCGGAAAATTACGCCGCGGCGGACCGCCTGCTGCGCCTTTTGATGCAGGCGCAGTGAGGGCTTGCATTGCAGCGGAGATCCAGTATATAATAGCAGCAATGAATTTACAAAAGAAACGGGGTACCGATATGAAACCATCCATCACAAGAGATGCGGCCCTGGCGCTGCTGCGGGAATATAATCAGGAGCCTTTTCACATTCAGCATGCGCTGACGGTGGAGGGCGTTATGGGCTGGTATGCCGAAGATCTGGGCTATGGTGAGGACCGGGCGTTCTGGTCCATGGCCGGGCTGCTGCACGATATCGATTTCGAGCGCTGGCCCGAAGAGCACTGCAAAAAGGCGCCGGAGCTGCTGCGCGCCGCCGCGGTGGACGAAGCGCTGATCCACGCCGTGTGCAGCCACGGCTGGGGCCTGTGCAGCGATGTTGCGCCGGAGCATGAGATGGAGAAAGTGCTCTTCGCCAGCGACGAACTGACGGGCCTTATCGGCGCGGCGGCGAAAATGCGTCCCTCCAAAAGTGTGCAGGATATGGAAGTATCCAGTCTGAAAAAGAAATTCAAGGATAAGAAGTTCGCCGCCGGATGCTCCCGGGACGTGATCCGCCAGGGCGCGGAGCTTTTGGGATGGGACCTGGAAACGCTGATGGAAAAGACGATCCTGGCCATGCGCGCCTGCGAGGACGGCGTCCACGCCGAGATGGAGAAGCTGGGCTATGGCGAACAGTAAAGTGCCCTTTTCCCAAAACAAGCACAGAACAGACGTCGTGGCTTATCTCACGCTGATCGGCTGGCTGATCGCCTACTTCTGCGGGGACCGGGCGGCCTCCCGCTTCCACCTCAACCAGGCCCTGGCGATCCTGCTGGCGGACCTGGGCCTCAACGCGGTGTTCATCATGGCGACCTATACCAGTGTTGCCCCCGCCGCCGTGGCGGTGCGCGGGGTGTGCGGCATCCTGAGCTTCTGCGTGGTGGTGCTGTGGGTCCTGGCCCTGGTGCGCGCGGCGAAGGGCAGCGAAAAGCCCGTGCCCGTTTTGGGCGAGGTACAGCTTCTGAAAAAGCGCTGAAGAAAGCGCAAAATAACTGCTGAACGCGGGGGGCGCAGAGCGCATCCCCGCGTTTTTGCGAAAAGTCCCGCCTGTACCGGGGCCGCTTTGGCCGCTGGTACAGGCGGGACTCGTTTCCCTTGGAGCGCCGCCGCTTCACGCGCTGGGCTGCAGCAGCAGCGTTACGCCGGAGACCGACAGCGTCGTGCCTTCGGGCAGCTCTACGTTCTGGTATTTCTGCTCGCAGAAGCCGAAGCCCTCTGCGATGCGCCAGGTGGTGCCCATCACGTCGGAGATGCCGCCGCTGTGGGAGTTGCTGCTCTCCACATTGCCCACGCCGTCGGTGGCGGTGAAATCGTAAACGCCGGCGGGGAAATCCACCCCGGCGGTGTAGAGCCCGGCGCTGAGGGTGACATCCTCGGTGATGTCCTGCTCCCGGGGCTGAAGAGGGGAGGAGTCGGCGTCGTCGCTGTGCAGGCGCAGGATCACGCCGCCGGACAGGGAGAGCACCGTGCCTTTTTTCAGGGATACGTCCTCCAGGGACTGTGTGTAGAGGTCCTGTCCGTCAGTATTGTATTCCGGGACGCCCATGGCGGTGTCCACCGCGCCGTTGCTGCTGACGACGCGGCCGCACCACTCGATGGCGGTGAGGTCGTAGGTGCCGGCAGGGAAATCCACCCCTGCGGTGTGGTGGCCGCTGGTCAGACGGAAATCGACGGTGGAGGGGGTGCTGTCCCCCGGCGCATCTTCGGCGGAGGAGGGGGCGGCGGGCTCGGCAGCGCAACCGGCGAGCGCCGGCAGCAGACATGCGGCCGCCAGGAGCGCGATCAGGCGGGTGTGTTTCATGGCCGGCTTTCGGCTTGCGGCGGGGCGGGCGAAAAATGGCGCGCGCTGTTTCATGGAAAGGACCTCCCGAATCATTTGATTTCGTTTGTTTGATATGCGCTTATTGTAAAGCACCGGCGGGCGTTTTGCAACAGGAAACGACCGGCCACGGCAAAAACCCGCCCGCAGGCGCGGAGCGCCTGCGGGCGGGTTCGTATCGCTTATTCGATGGAAATGATGTAGTAATAAACGGGCTGCTTGCCGGGCAGCAGGGAGACTTCGGCGTCGGGGCAGACGGCGGAGAAGATAGCGGCGGCTTTCTGGGCGTCCTCCTCGGACACGTCGCTGCCGTAGAACATGGTGATGAATTCCGCATCCTGCTCCTTGGCGGTCTGGGCCAGGCCGTCCAGCAGGGCGGCGATGTCTGTGTTGCTGCCGAAGAGGTCGTTTTCCTTCAGCGCCAGGTATTCGCCGGCCTTGATGGCGAAGCCGTCGATATCCGAATCCCGGGCGGCGTATGTGATCTGGGCGGTGGTCACGTTGTGGATGGCCTCGTTCATGGCCTCGGCGATGGCGTCGGTCTCCGCCTCGGTATCCACGGCCAGCATGGCGGCCATGCCCTGGGGCACGCTGGCGGTGGGGATCACGACGATCTGCTTGTCGGAGAGATCCTGGCACTGCTGGGCGGCCATGATGATGTTTTTGTTGTTGGGAAGGACGAACACGACCTCCGAGGGCGTCTGGTCGATGGCGTTGAGGATGCTTTCGGTGGAGGGGTTCATGGTCTGGCCGCCGCTGATGATGGCGTCGCAGCCCAAGTCCCGGAACACCGCGGCGATGCCGTCGCCGGCGCAGACGGAGATGAAGCCGTATTTCTTTTCCGGCGCGGCGATCTTGCGTTCGCCGCTCTCGCATTCTTCGCCGTTTTCCAGCTCTTGCTCGATCGCGTCGAGATCGTCGGTGCTCTGGACCTTGCGGCCGGCGGCCAGATCATCGTGCTGGGTGCGCATGTTTTCGATCTTTGCCAACTCCAGCGTGCCGTATTTCTGGGATTCGTTCAGCGCATCGCCAGGGATGTTGGTGTGGACGTGGACCTTGAAGGATTCGTCGTCCTCGCCGATGACGAGGCTGTCGCCGATGCTGTTGAGGTAGGCGCGCAGGGGCGTCAGGTCCACGTCTTCCCGGTGCTTGCGGACGATGTAAACCGTATCGAAGGCAAAGGTGATCTCGGCGGTGTCGAACTGCTCGAAATCGGCCTTGTCCTGCACGGCGGGGCTTTCCTCGTCACTGGTTTCGGGCATGGGCTCACCGCGCAGGCAGGAGAGCATACCGTCGAGGATGATCAAAAAGCCCTTGCCGCCGGCGTCCACCACGCCGGCTTTTTTCAGCACCGGGTTCTGGTTGACGGTGTCGGCCAGGGCGGCGTAGCCTTCCTTGATGGCCTCTTCCAGCACATATTCGACGCTGTTCTGCTCGGCGGCGGCCTCCACGGCGCGTTTGGCCGCCAGGCGGGAAACGGTGAGCACCGTGCCCTCGGCGGGCTTCATCACGGCGCTGTAGGCCGCGGTCACGCCCTCCTGAAGGGCGTTTGCCAGGGCGATGCCGTCCATGCTGCTCTGGCCCTTGAGGCTGCGGGAGATGCCGCGGAACAGCAGGGACAAAATCACGCCGGAATTTCCGCGGGCGCCGCGCAGCAGGGCGCTGGCGGTGATCTTGGCAGTTTCGTCAATGGTGACGGGCTGCTTTTTGCGCAGCTCGCTGGCCGCGTTGCCGATGGTCAGGCTCATGTTGGTGCCGGTGTCGCCGTCGGGCACGGGAAATACGTTCAGATCGTTGATGCTCTGCTTGTGCTGGGAGATGTGCGCCGCGCCGAACAGCACCATCTCCTTAAACAAAGCACCGTCTATTCTGTCTTTCACGGATCAGACCTTCCTTTCAAATGATGCTGTTTTACATCGTGATGGAGTCGACGCAGACGTCCACCGTGCGCACGATCACGCCGGTGTTCTGCTGCACGACATAGCGTACTTCATTCATAATGGAGCGGCACACGGCAGGCACGTTGACGCCGTGTTCCACAATGATGTGGAGCTCGATGGATATGCTGTTGTCATCGTTGTAGGTGACCTTCACGCCCTTGCCCATGGCTTCGTGGCGCAGCAGATGCACCAGCCCGTCGGTCATGGAGCGGTAGGCCATGCCCTTGACGCCGAAGCAGTTTGTGGCGGCGGCGCCGGTGATGTTGGTGAATACAGTGCTGCTGATGGCGATTTCGCCCTTATCCGACTGCATCTTTATCATATGGGGACCGTCCTTTCGTTTCAAAAATCGATCCAAAGCCGTATCGACATGGATACCCGCCCCGCCGAAAGGGGGGCGGCGTTCAGCGGAATGCCGCAGAGCGGCACGATCAATAATAGCTTATTATACAGTATACTTTGTGAAATAACAAGGGGAAGTCGTTGGGATATTTTTCAAAAATGGATTGTATTTTTATGGGAAAGAGTGTAAAATATACAATCATATCAAAACGTACCGCACAAATATACAAAAATGGAGGGAACAGATATGGATCGCGAATGGAAAGACGTGGTCAGGGTCCTGGCCGTTCTGATGGCGGTAGTGGGCGCGTTGATTGCCGCCGTGCTGCTGATTGTGAAATATAAGGAAGAGATCAGCGACTTCCTGGCGGAAGTGCGCATGAAGTGTCCCTGCGCCCATCGGGAAGAGGACGACTATGCCGACGATGAGCTCAACTGCATCTGCAATCTGGACGATGCGGAGAACTGAACCTCTCGGCGCTTCCTGTAAAACCGGCTTGAAAACGCATCTGCCCCGCGGGGCAGATGCGTTTTTTTGCGTTCTTTTCCGCTGCGGCGGTCAGTTCATGCCGCCGCCGGCGTCGGCGAAGAGGGTGCGGATCTTTTCGGCGATCTGCCGGTGCGCCGGCGCTTCCAGCGCCGGGTCAGCGCGGAGCATTTCCTCGGCGGCGCTGCGGGCCTGCTGCATCACTTCAACGTCGCACTGCAGGTCCGCCAGCTTGAGATTGGGCAGGCCATGCTGGCGGCGGCCGAAAAAGTCGCCGGGGCCGCGCAGCTCCAAATCTTCCTGGGCGATCCGGAAGCCGTCGTTCGTCTGGGTCATCACCTTCAGCCGCCGGCGGGTCTGATCGCTGGGAGAATCGGAGAAGAGGATGCAGTAGGATTTGTGCTTCCCGCGGCCCACGCGGCCCCGCAGCTGGTGCAGCTGGGAAAGGCCGAAGCGGTCGGCGTCCTCCACCACCATGACGGCGGCGTTGGGCACGTCCACGCCCACCTCGACCACCGTGGTGGACACGAGGATATCGAGTTCGCCGGCGGAAAAGGCCGCCATGACCCGTTCTTTTTCGGCGGGCTTCATTTTCCCGTGGACGCAGCCGATGCGAAGGTCGGGGAACACCTCGGCCTGGAGCTTCCGGCTGTAGTCGGTCACGGCTTTCTTCTCATTGGGGACGGTGTCATCGCCGCCCACCAGGGAGCAAACGATATAGGCCTGGCGGCCCTCGCCGATGAGCCTGCGCAGGAAGCGGAACACCCGCTCGTGGTAAGACGAGGGCACGGCGAAGGTGTCCACCTTCTGCCGCCCGGGGGGCAGCTCGTCGATGACGGACACGTCCAGATCGCCGTAGATGATCAGGGCCAGGGTGCGGGGGATGGGCGTGGCGGACATCACCAGCGCGTGGGGATGGCTGCCCTTGGCGCTCAGCGCTGAGCGCTGGGCCACACCGAAGCGGTGCTGTTCGTCGGCTACGATGAGACCCAGGGATGCGAAGGCCACATCCTTGGAGATCAGCGCGTGGGTACCGATGGCGGCGTCGATTTCTCCGGCGGCCAGCTTGTCGCGGATCTCCCGCTTTTCCCTGGCGCTCAGGGAGCCGGTCAGCAGGGCGCAGCGGACGCCCAGGGGGGCGAGCAGCGCGTTCAGCGAATGGTAGTGCTGCTGGGACAAAAGCTCCGTGGGCGCCATCAGGGCGGCCTGGCAGCCGTTCTTGACGGCAAAGTAGATGCACGCCGCCGCTACCATGGTCTTGCCGGAGCCCACGTCGCCCTGGCAGAGACGGTTCATGGGCTGCGCGCCGCACATGTCGGCGATGGCCTCGTCGATGGCGCGGCGCTGGGCGCCGGTCAGCGGAAAGGGCAGGGCGCGGTAAAAAGGCTCCATATCCACTTTCCGGCAGGGGAACGCGCTGAGCACGGCGCGCCGGCGGCGCAGCAGCTGCAGCCCGGCGCACAGCAGAAAGAACTCTTCAAAAGCGAGCCGCCGGCGGGCGATCTGCAGCGCTTCCATGGATGTGGGGAAGTGGATATTCTCATAGGCAAAGCCGATGTGGCACAGCTGATACCGCAGGCGGATCTCATCCGGGAGCACATCCGGGAGCAGGGCGGCGCAGGCGTCCAGCCCCTGGCGCACGGCCCGCTGGAGCATGCTCTGGGTGATGCCCGCCGTCAGCGGGTACACGGGCATGATGCGCCGGGTGATCTGCCGGACGTTCTCCTTTTCAAACTGGGGATTGACCATCTGCCGGCGGAGGAGGGACCCTTCGGCCTTGCCATAGAACACATAGGTCTCGCCCACCTGCAGGGAGGCCTTGAGATAGGGTTGGTTGAAAAATGTCAGGAACAGGGCGGCGGTGTCGTCCACCACCTTGACCTTCAGCAGGTCCAGCCCTTTGCGGATGTGGGAGGCCGCCGGCGGCGCGGCCACCATGGCCCGGACGCAGCCCGCCTCGCCCAGGGGCAGCGTGTCGATGGTGTACAGGGCGGAACGGTCCTCCCAGGTTCGGGGGAAATAGGAGATCAGGTCGTACAGCGTCCGGATCTCCAGCTTGGAGAGGGCCTTGGCCCGGGCTTCGCCGATCCCTTTGATATAGCGCACATCGGTGGACAGATCGCTCACGGCCTGCATACCTCCTTCCCGTGTTTCTTCTGACAGTCAGTGTACCACAGGCGTGGCGGAAAAACAAGAAAAGGGCGGCGAATGGCCGCCGGATAAAAAAATCCCGCGCCGGCGGCGCGGGATCGGCAGTCAATGCTCGTTGACGTATTCCACGTATTGGTAGGACAGCCCCTCGTGTTCCCGGAAATCCGATTCCTGACGGATCTTCCACTGGGGATGCTCCAGAAGGTCCGGGAAGAAGGCGTCGGCCTCCGGCGCGGCATCCACCCAGGTGATCAGCGCGCGGCGGCAGTAGGGTAAAAACAGCTTGTAGATCGCCTCGCCGCCGATGATGAACACATCGCTGGGCGGCAGGGCAGACACCTTGATGAGCACGTCCTGCACGGAGTGGCACACCGTGGCGCCCTCCACCTGGAGGTGGGGGTCCCGGGAAAGGACGATGTTTGTGCGGTTCGGCAGGGGCTTTCCCCCGGGCAGGGACTTGAGGGTATTGTGCCCCATGACGACCGTTTTCCCGGTCGTCAGGGCGCGGAACTGTTTCATATCGTCGGGGATGCGGAACAGGAGTTGATTGTCTTTCCCGATGCCCCAATTGCGGCTGACGCATACGATCATGTTCATGGCGGACGCCTCCTCAAACTGCGACGGGGATCTTTTCTTCAAACGGATAGGGGTCGTAACCTTCCAGAGAAAAGCTGTCGCGGGTAAACTGATAGAAATCCGTGACGGATGGATCGATATGGAACAGCGGCGCGCTCCGCGGCGTCTTCTGCAGCAGGCCCTCAATGATCGGGATATGGCGGTCGTATATGTGGGCGTCGGCGATCACATGAATCAGTTCGCCGGCCTGCAGACCGGAGATCTGCGCCATCATGTGGACCAAAACGGCATACTGCACCACGTTCCAGTTGTTGGCGGCCAGCATGTCCTGGCTGCGCTGGTTGAGGATGGCGTTAAGGGTATGGCCGCTGACGTTGAAGGTCATGGAATAGGCGCAGGGGTAAAGCGCCATGTCGTGCAGATCGTCGAAATTATAGAGATTTGTCATGATCCGGCGGGAGGCGGGGTTGTGCCGCAGATCGTAGATCACGCGGTCCACCTGGTCGAATTCCCCTTCGGGATACTGGTGCTTCAGGCCCAGCTGATAGCCGTAGGCCTTGCCGATGGAGCCGTTCTCGTCGGCCCACTGGTCCCAGATGTGGCCGCGGAGGTCATGGATGTTGTTGGATTTTTTCTGCCAGATCCACAAAAGCTCGTCGATGCAGGTCTTGAAATAGGTGCGGCGGATGGTCAGGATGGGAAATTCCTTCTGCAGGTCATAGCGGTTGACGATGCCGAATTTTTTGACCGTGTGGGCGGGCGTCCCATCTTCCCAGCGGGGGCGGACGGCCAGATCCGTATCCCAGACGCCGCTATGCAGGATCTCGCGGCAGTTTTGCTGGAATACTTCGTCTGCATAACTCATAAATGATGTTCTCTCTTTCCGTAGCTTCTGCCGCGGATCTGCACTGTGCGCTCCTGCGGCGCAAATAGTATACCATAAAAATGATGGGATGGAAAGAGAAATTTTCCGCCTCTTTTGTGAGAGATATACAAAATCCCGCGGGACATGGTCGCGCGGAGGAAAACTTTTATTGCATATCGTGCTGAAGTGTGATAGGGTAAATGCAATTAAGATCCGGAAAGGAAGTCTTGCCCCGTGGAACAGTGGAAGGAGCTTGCCCAGCGGCTGTGCGCCGTTTCAGCCTATCGGGAATTTTTGCAGCTGCCGGCGATGGAGGCCCTGGGCCGCCTGGTGCGGGCGCTGGCTGCCGGCGGCGCCGGCGGCGCGCTGATGGACGCTTATGCCGAGACGTTTTACCAGCTGCAGCTGGCCGGTCACGATTCCCTGGGCGGCTACCTCTGGGAGCATCTGCGTTACGACGAAACGCCCTACGGCGACGCCGCGGGCCGCGGTGCCGCCAACGACAGCCTGACAGCCGCCGCCCGGCAGGACATCGAGACCTTCGGCGCCCTGGCGGCCATCAAGAGCGGCGTGTGGAAGAGTGCTGTCGCCGCGGCGGCCGGCGAGGGGGCGGACTTGCTGCCCGCCTGGCGGGCCGACGATACGCTGACCTTTGAAGCCGTCACCGCGGCCTACCGGGAAAACGGCGCCGGAGAATATGCCCGCCACAAGGCCTTCCTCTGGACGGATCACACCCTGCTGCCGGTGGCGGACCCGGATCTGGAGGAGCACGCGCTCATCGGCTATGAAGACGAGCGCAAAGAGGTGTACGACAACACCCGCGCCCTGCTCTCCGGCCACAGTGTCAACAATATGCTGCTGTACGGCGCGGCAGGCACCGGCAAATCCGCCACGGTCAAGAGCCTGCTGAAAGTGCCGGAGTTTTCCGACCTGCGCATCATTGAGGTGGACAAGCAGCAGCTGGCGGACATCCCGGCCCTGATCCGCCGCCTGGCGGGCCTGCGGCAGAAGTTCATCCTCTTTGTGGACGATTTGAGCTTTGAAACGGCGGACGTGGGCTATTCGGTGCTCAAGACCGTACTGGAGGGCTCCATCGAAAAGCGGCCGGCCAACGTGGTCATCTACGCCACCTCCAACCGCCGCCACCTGATGCGCGAGACCTTCAGCGACCGGGGCGACGACGAGGTCCATGTCCGCGAGTCCATCGAGGAGCGGACGGCCCTGTCCGAGCGCTTCGGCATCCGCGTGCTGTTCCGCGCCCTCAACAAAAACCAGTATCTCGACATGGTGCAGGCCCTGGCCCGGCAGGAGGGTGTCGACATGGAGACGGAGGCCCTGAACAAGCTGGCCCTCCAGTGGGAGCGGGAGCATGCCAGCCGCACCCCCCGCAGCGCCTGCCAGTTCATCCGCTACCTGCAAAGCCTGTGAAACGATGAAAAAAGATAGAAACGGCGGCGCGCCCGGCTTTTTAGCCGGGCGCGCTGTTTTAGGGAGGGAAAGGGACGCGTCAGCCCGCCTGTTTCCAGGCCTGACCGATGAGTTCGCGGATGTCTTGGATGTTGTTTTCGACAAGGTACTGCTCGATGCCGTCGAGCACATGCATCGTGGCAGAGGGGTCCAGCAGGTTGCCGGTGCCCACGGAAACGGCGGTGGCGCCGGCGAGGATGTATTCGATGGCGTCTTCCCCGGTAAGGATGCCGCCCAGGGCGATGATCGGCAGATCCACCGCCTGGGCAGCCTGCCAGACTAGGCGCAGATTGATGGATTTCATGGCGGGGCCGCACAGGCCGCCCTGGACGTTGCCGAGGGCCGGCTTCCGGGTCCGGACGTCGATGGCCATAGCGGGGTAAGCATTGCTCAGGTTCAGGGCGTCTGCGCCTGCATCCCGCACGGCCCGGGCGATGGCGGTGATGTCCGTCACTGCGGGCGTCAGCTTGGCGATCACGGTTTTGCCGGTGCTTTGGCGAACGGCCTTCACGACGGAGGCGGCCATTTCCGGCTCCGTGCCGAAGCCCAGCCCGCCCTTTTTCAAATTGGGGCAGGAAATATTGATCTCAATGGCGTCGGCTTGCGGGCAGGCGTCCAGCCGCCGGGCCACCTCGGCGTATTCCTCCACGGTGCTGCCGCCGATATTGACGATGATGGGGGTCCCGTAGACGGCGACCTTGGGCAGGATGTCGCGGATGACTGTGTCCACGCCGGGGTTTTCCAGACCGACGGAGGCAATAATGCCGCCGGCGGATTCCACCACGCGGGGTGGGAGCGTGCCGTCCCGGGGCGTCAGGGTGGTGCCCTTGATCGTGATGGCGCCCAGGCGGCGGAGGTCCACATAGTCCGTCATCTGCAGACCGGAGCCGAAGGTGCCGGAACCGGTGGTCACCGGATTTTTCATGACGAGCGACCCGATACGGACGCTCATATTGACGTTACGCATAGTCCAACTCTCCTATCGCAAAAACGGGCCCGTCGACACAAGTGTGCTTGTAGCCGCCGGATTTGACTTTGTTCGGACACAACAGGCAGACGCCCAGGCCGCAGCCCATGTGGGCTTCCGTGGAGACCTGCCCCGGGATCCCGTGGGCCAGGGCCGTTTCCTCCACGGCGCGGAGCATAGGGACCGGCCCGCAGGCGTAAATCAGGTCGCAGCGCCCCGCGGCGATCAGCTGCTGCAGCGGCGCGGTCACCAGGCCTGGCGTGCCGGCGCTGCCGTCGTCGGTGGCGATGCAGACTTCCGCGCCGAGCTGGGCATAGTCCGTGCTGTCGGTCAGATAGGCGCTGTTTTTCGCCCCCATGATCAGGGAGACCTGTTTGCCTGCGGCGGTCAGCGCTTTGGCCAGGGGATACAGCGGGGCGATGCCGATGCCGCCGCCCACCAGGACGGCGTGCTGCCCTGGAAGGGTGCAGTCCCAGCCGTTTCCGAGGGGGCCGAGGACGTTGAGAGTTTCGCCCGGCTCCATGCGGCTCATCATGGCGGTGCCCTTGCCGACTACCAGATACAGCAGCGCCAGGGTTCCCAGGTCCGCGTCGATGCGGTGCAGACTGATGGGGCGGCGCAGGAGCGGATCCAGTTTTTCACTGAGTTTCAAATTGACAAATTGTCCCGGTTTAGAAGATTTTGCAATTTCCGGCGCTTCCAGGACCATTTCGTAAATGTCTTTTGCCACGCGGACATTCTGTAGGATCTTTCCGTCTTGAAGCAACAAAATCACAACCTTTCCATTCAAAACCAGTGATTATGCGCATAATCCTTATAAATCCATGATAGAAGCGGTTTGGGGCAGTGTCAACATCGGACGCGCCGCAGGGCCTTTTTTTCGTAACAAGCAGCAAATTTGCTTTTGATTTTTGAAAAATATTTCAATGAAGAAAAACGCGAAAAGGGGAGGGCGCCGCGGCATTTCTGCGGCGCCCTCCCCTTTGAAAAAGCGCGGGAAAGCCGGGCGTTACGCCTGGCTTTCCTCCAGATATTTATCCACATGGAACCCGACATACAGGTAAACGCAGTCGGAAAGGTCCATCAGGTCCCAGCCGAACAGGGCCTTGATCCGCTCCATGCGGTAGCGGATGGTGTTGTAGTGGACATAAAGGGCCTTGGCGGTTTTCTGCACGGAACAGAACGCCGCGAAGTAGGCGCGGATGGTCTCGGTGAACGCCGTGCCGTTTTCCGCGTCGTATTTCTTCAGCCGGTGGACGGTCTCCTCCTGGATCTCGTAGAGCTGCTCACGGTTTTTCAGGTCGAACAGGATGCGGTAAATGCCCATTTCGTCATAGAAAAACAGGCCGCGGCTGCTGCGGGCCATTTTGCCGGCGATCAGCGCGGTGCGGGCTTCGTAATAGCTTTTGCGCACATGGCTGACGTCTTCATAGCAGTGGCCCACGCCGATGTGGAAGGATTTGCCCGGCAGGCCGCGCTTCAGATGGGCGAACAGCTCCTCCGCACGCATATGCAGCCGCCCCCGGGTGGATTCAAAAGGCTGCTGCATGCGGGCGATCACCATCACCATGCCGTTGCGGCTGCAGATGAAGCAGTTGGTGTCCCAGGCATCCTTGCAGATCTTGTGAATTTTCGGAATGATGGAAACGTCCTGGGGCGCGATCAGCAGCACGCCGAGGTACTCGTCCACCTTGATGCCCATCATCCGGGCGCGCTTGACCAGCATCTGCCGGTCCTGCTCGGTCAGGATCATCTCCTGGATGAAATTGTCCTCGTAGGAATTGTAGAGGTTGTAGCCGTTGCGGTAAAAGATCTCATAGCTGACGCCGCTGATGACGGAGGAGAGGATGACGTCCGCCGGCAGGGCCAGCACGGGCAGGGCCGCCTGTTCGGCCCGGCGGAGGAAATCCTCCGGCGGCTCTGCGCCGTCGGGAAGCTTCAGCCCCAGGGCGGAGACCTTTGCCGTCTGATAAAAAGCGAAAGTCCTGGCCAGGGCGTCCGAGTCTCGCAGGTCGAAAAAGGACACGTCTGTCAGCAGCAGGGTGTTTTTGAGCAGATTGTGGGGCGCGGACGGGACCTCTGCGAAGGAAACGCACTCCACCGGGTGGGAGAGCCCTTTTTTCCCGGCCAGGAGCCGGGTCCCGTTCATATAGGGCTGCAGCAGCAGGGACGCCACAGTCAGTTTCACGGCGGTCGCCTCCTTCCGCGCCGGGCCTTGCCCCGGGCGGGAATTTGAAAAAAGCCGTGCAGAGCTTGCCCTGCACGGCTGGATGCACCAGGAGGTGCGGCGGCGTTATTTTGTGCCGAAGATGCGGTCGCCGGCGTCGCCGAGACCAGGCACGATGTAGCCGTGTTCATTGAGTTTTTCGTCCACCGCGCCGCAGTAGATGTCCACGTCGGGATGGTTTTTCTGCAGGCGCTCGATGCCCTCCGGCGCGGCCAGGAGCACCATGAGCTTGATGGAGCGGCAGCCGTATTCCTTCATGAAACCGATGGCGGCGTCGGCGCTGCCGCCGGTGGCCAGCATGGGGTCGACGATCAAGGCGTCGCGGTCGGCGATATCCTTGGGCATCTTGCAGAAATACTGCACCGGCTCCAGCGTTTCCTCGTTGCGGTACAGGCCGATGTGGCCCACGCGGGCGTTGGGAACGATGCGCAGCACACCGTCCACCAATCCGAGACCGGCCCGCAGAATGGGGATAACGGCGAACTTCTTGCCGTCCAGCGTGGGCACGGTGGCGGGGCAGATGGGTGTTTCGATCTCCTTGGTGGTCAGGGGCAGATCGCGGGTGGCCTCATAGGTCATCAGCATGCCGATTTCAGAAACGATCTCGCGGAAATCCTTTGTGGTGGTATTCTTGTCGCGCAGAATGCTCAGCTTGTGAGCGACCAGGGGATGGTCCATGATATGGACATGTTCGTTGTACATAATCCGTACGCTCCTTTTCTTATTCGGCTTTGGATTCTTGCTGTCTGCGCAGCCGCTCCCGTTCCGCCTGGGAAAGGCGGAGGTACACGGGCTGCAACGCGTCGGCCGAGATCAGCCTGTCCGCCTTTGCCGCCGCTTCCGCGCAGAGACAGACGCCCACGGCGTCCTGCATGCGCAGGGCCTCCGGCGCCAGGCGGCAGGCGATGCCCGCATCCATAAGGGCATTATAACACAACAGCGCGCCATCTCCAACAACAATTTTTGGACGCGTTTCGCCCTGCAGATCTTCGCAGACCTGGGAAAGGGCCGCGGCCCGGTCGGGGCACAGGCGGGCGAGCTGCCCGCCCTCGGCCAGGAACAGGGCGTTGTAGACCTGGCTGCGGCGGGCGTCCATGGCGCAGACGATGACGCAGCCCTCGAGATGGGCGAGATTCTGCGCCATGGCTTCCAGAGTGGAAACGGCGGCGCAGGGCAGCGCCCGGGCCCAGGCCAACCCCTTGGCGGCGCTGACGCCGATGCGCAGGCCCGTGAACGACCCGGGCCCCGCCGCCACGGCCACGGCGCCCACGTCGTCCATGGAGAGGCCGCAGCTGCGCAGCATGGCCTCCGCCATGGGCAGCAGCGTGCGGCTGTGGGTCAGTCCGATATTCTGATAGGTGCGGGCCAGCAGCTTTCCGTCCTCCGTCAGGGCGGCGGAGGCGGCTTTGGCCGAAGATTCCAGTCCTAAGATTTTCACAGTCCGTCGGCTCCTTCTATGGTGATCTCCCGCCAGGTGTCGTGGCCTTCGCAGCGGCGGATGCGTACGAAAACCGTATCTGCGGGCAGAGCGTCGGCGATGGTTTCGCTCCACTCCACGGCGCACACGCCGCCCCGGTCCAGATAGTCGTCCCAGCCGATGTCCAGCAGGGCGTCGCTGTTTTCCAGGCGGTAGACGTCAAAGTGGAACAGGGGCAGGCGGCCTTCGTATTCGTTGACGATGGTGAAGGTGGGGCTGGTCACCCGCCCGGGGCAGCCCAGGCCCCGGGCCAGGCCCCGGGTGAAGGCGGTCTTGCCCATGCCCAGGCCGCCCTCGTAGGCCACCACGCTGCCGCCGTGCAGCGCGCCGGCCAGGCGCGCGCCCAGCGCCTCCGTTTCCTCCTCGCTGTGGGAGAGATATTCCATCGGCGTTCACTTCCTTCTGCTTGGCGGAACCTGATGCGCGGTTTCCGCGGTTTTTCTCATCATAGCATACAACGGCCAAAGTGTACAGAATTGTTTACTTCTTTTGTGCGGTATGGTACACTGAAACTATCATGGATGCGCAGAACCCATTTTGGAAAGGATAAGACCCATGACAGAGCATTTATTTATAAAGATCCGGCGCTTTTTCGGTCAGGCGGACCTGGTGCTGCTGGCGCTGTGCTGCGGCGCGGCGCTGTTCGGTATCCTGCTGATCGCCAGCGCCACCCATTATACAGGCTCGCCCCGCTATGTGCTGGTGCAGTCCGTCGCCCTGGCGCTGGGCGTCGTTCTCTATGCCTTTTTTTCCTTTGTGGATGTGGAATCGGCCGTTTCGGCCAAGTGGAAGTGGATCTTCGGCTTCAACGTGCTGTTCATTCTCCTGCTGCTGACGCCCCTGGGCGTCGACCCCAGTCAAAGCGGCGGCAACCGGGCCTGGCTCAGTATCCCGGGCTTTCCCATGGATATCCAGCCGGCAGAGATCATCAAGATCACCTTCATCATCCTGCTGGCAAAGCAGCTGAGCTATTATCAGGAGCACGACCTCAGCGCCATCCGCTCCGTGGCGTTTTACGGGGGGCACCTGCTGTTCATGCTGGTGCTGCTTTACGGCATTTCCAGCGACGCGGGCAGCTGCCTCGTCTATGTGGCCATCTTCGCCTTTATGACCTTTGCCGCCGGCGTCAAGCTGCGCTGGTTTGCTCTGGCGGGCGGCGGCGGCATCGGCGCGATGCTTCTGGCCTGGTGGCAGGGATGGATCCCCGGCTATATGCAGCGCCGCATCGAAGTGATCCTGGACCACAGCCTCTATCCCATGAACGAGGGCTGGCACCAGGGCCGAAGCCTCCTGGCCTTTGGCAGCGGCGGTTGGTTCGGCCAGGGCCTGTTCCACGGTACCCAGACCCAGTCGGGCTCCGGCAGTCTGCCTGCCGGCCATACGGACTTTATTTTCGCCGTGGCGGGGGAGGAGCTGGGCTATATCGGCTGCATCGCCATCGTGCTGCTGCTGCTGTCCATCATCGTCCGCTGCCTGGTCATCGCCCGCCGGGCCAAGACGTCTATGGATGCGCTGCTCTGCGTGGGCGTGGCGGGAATGCTGGGCTTCCAGATGATCGAAAACATCGGCATGTGCCTGTTCGTCACCCCCGTCATCGGCCTGACGCTGCCGTTTTTCAGCTACGGCGGCTCGTCGCTGATCACGATGTTCGCGGCCATGGGTCTGGTCTCGGGCGTCAAGATGCGCTCCCTGCCGGAGTGGCTGCGGGATTGAAAAAAGAA
This sequence comes from Candidatus Pseudoscillospira falkowii, assembly GCA_904374485.1. GTDB lineage: Bacteria > Bacillota > Clostridia > Oscillospirales > Oscillospiraceae > Pseudoscillospira > Pseudoscillospira falkowii. The sequence continues at coordinate 46,176 of CAJFFX010000007.1, forward strand.
AAACGCTGTGCGCCCGCGCCGGATCTTTCCGGCGCGGGCGCTTTTCTGCGCCGCGGGCAAAATTTACCAGAGGGCGGCGGGGCGCGGGGCGTATATCCGCGGCCGGACGGCAAACAATACTTACCATAAAACGCATGAAATGCAGGATATGGGAGGTTTTTTCTATGAACGGATCGAAACGATATGTCCTTCCGCCACTGGCGGCGGTGCTGGCGGGGGCGCTGGTGCTGCCGGCCTATGCAGCGCCGGAGAGCGCCGGCAGTGCCGACGCGCTGGTGACCATGCCTATCGCGGAAAATCAGGAGTGCATGACTTACCGGGGCGTGCGCATGCAGGGAAATCTGCGGGCCACAGATCCCGACGGCGGCGCGCTGACCTATGAGATCGTGGAGCGGCCGAAAAAGGGCACAGTGGCGCTGGACGAGGAAAACAGCGCCGTCTTTGTCTACACCCCCGCCGAGGGGAAGACCGGGTGGGATTCCTTCACGTTCTGCGTCCGGGATGAGGACGGCAACGTATCTGCCCCCGCCACGGTGAAGATGGAGATCCTGAAAGGGAAAACGGACGTCCGCTACGCCGACATGGAGGACGACCCGGCCCACGCCGCCGCCGTTCGCCTGGCGGAGGAGGGGGTATATACGGGGCGGAAAATGGGCGCGTCTTATTTCTTCGATCCCGAGACGCCGGTCACCCGCGGGGAATTTCTGGCCATGACCATGACCGCCGCGGGGATCGACAGCCGGGCGGACGTGATCGTCACTGGCTTCGGCGATGACGAGAGCATCCCCACCTGGGCCAAGGGCTATGCCTCCGCGGCCCAGGATCGGGGCGTGGTCACCGGAAAGCCCTCGGGCGGCGAGGTGTTTTTTTCCGCCGACGAGCCCATCACCTACAGTGAGGCGGCGACGATCCTCAACCGCGTGATGGCCATCACCGACGTGGACGCCGCGGCGTTTTCGGACAGCGGCGTGCCGGCCTGGGCGGTGCAGTCCGTGGCGAACCTCTCGTCGGTGGACGTGCTGCCCGGCGGCGCGGATTACGGTGCGAAGCTCAACCGGGCCGCGGCGGCACAGATGCTCTGCGCCGCCATGGATCTGATGGATACCCGGCAGGGCGGGCCTCTCGGCTGGCTGAAATGAAAACTGCGGAAAAAGGAGGGGTGGGCCCCTCCTTTTTTCCTGTCCTTCCGGTTGTAACGGCGACGTATTTATGCTATAGTATATCTTGTATTATTATGAGCAATCCAGCACTGCCGGCGGCGGGCGGTTGTCTGCGGAAAACGCGGCGGGCAGCGGAATGAGAGGTTTTTATGAAAATTGCAGTTTTGGCGGGCGGTCTCAGCACCGAGCGGAATATTTCCTTCATCTCCGGCACCAACGTGTGCCGGGCTCTGCGGGAGCGGGGCCACCGGGCGGCCGTCGCGGATCTTTTTATGGGCTTTGAAAATCTGAACATCGCGCCCGAGGCGGCTTTCGACGCGCCGGACGGCCTGATCGGCACGGTGCCGGTCAGCCGGGAAGAACCGGACCTGGCGGCGGTCCGCGCCGGGCGGCGGGACAAGAGCGCCAGCGTTTTCGGCCCCGGCGTGCTGGCGTTCTGCCGGGCGGCAGATGTGGTTTTCCTGGCGCTCCACGGCCAGTGCGGTGAGGACGGCCGCATCCAGGCGGCCTTCGACCTTTTGGGCATCCCCTACACCGGCGCGGACTACCGCAGCAGCGCCATGGCTATGGATAAGGCTGTCACCAAGGTGGTGATGGAGGCGGCGGGCATCCTCA
>CAJFFX010000008.1 GCA_904374485.1 Candidatus Pseudoscillospira falkowii
TGTAGGCATTGACCTTATTTTCAAAGGAGAAATCGGACAAGGTATTTCAATGTTCTTCTTTGCTGTTTTGATTGCAGTTTGTGTCTATATATGGCTAATGACAGGCTGGGTTAAGCATATAAAAGAGATGAAATAAGTGAATCAAACGCAAGGCTCTTTCTGTCAGCGACAGAGGGAACCTTGCGTTTGTATATATTCACTAATAAACTTCAATTTTCCGTGAAATCACCACGTTCCTTAAAAAGGGAGATCGCCGCCCGGCGGCGGTTTTGCGGCCGGGCGGCGATCTTGTTTCTCTTTGCGCTTTTACAGGCCGAAGCCGCCCAGGTTCAGACCACCGGCGGCCTTGTTGACGGCGTTTTCCATGGCCTCGTCGGCCTGGCGCAGGGCCTCGTTCACCGCCGAGAGCACCAGATCCTGGAGCATCTCCACATCTTCGGGATCCACGGTCTCGGGCTTGATTGCCACCGCCGTCAGTTCCTTCTTGCCGTTAGCCGTAGCGCTGACTGCGCCGCCGCCCACGGAAGCCGTGAACTCCTGCTGCTCCACAGCCTCCTGGGCCGCCTTCACATCCTGCTGCATTTTCATGAGCTTCTGCTGCATCTGCTGCTGTTGACGCAGCATGTTGCCGCCGCCGAAGCCGCCCTTGAATCCTTTTGCCATAAGACTGTTACCTCATTTCCTTTGAAAATAAAAACTGGAAGATCAACAACGATCCTCACTGGATCTTAAAATTGTCAAAGCCCTGCATCTTGCTGAGAAGATGCTCCAGGGGCGTGCTCTCCTCCGCCGGCGCATCCGGACGGGCGGGCCTCTTCTCCGCCGCAGCCGGCGCGGCAGCAGCGGGCCGGGCCGGCGACGGGCCAGTTTCCTTTGTCACCACCTGCACGGCGACGGCGCAGCCCAGGACCTGGGCCGCGACCTCCCGGAACACTGCCAGCACGTCCTCCTTGGACAGGGTGTTCTTCACCAGGTCGTTATCGCATTCGATCAGCAGCTGATCGCCCTCCAGGCGGCCGCCGGCCATATTCAAAAACGCGCGTTTGGCCATGGGCAGCCGGGCCTTGAACTGCTCCAGCAACTCCGGCCAGCGGTCGTCCACCTCCCGCGGCGGCGGGGGCGGCGGCGTGTTGTCCCGAGGCACGGCGCGCACGCTTTCCGCCTTTTCCGGCGCGGCGTGGGCCTCCGGCCCGGGCGCGGCAAAGGCCGACAGCGCGTCCCCCGGCGCGCCGGGATCGTCCGCATCGGTGGGCATGGGCGGCTCCTCCCAGGGCGCGTCGTCCTCTGCGGGAGCATGCTCCGCAGGCGCAGCCGTCTGTTCCTCCCTATCGGCGGCGGGCGCCGCAGGGACGGCGCGCAGACCGCCGCGGGAAAGGTCTTCCATCGCCCGCTCAAGTTTTTTCACCCGGGCAGCCAGGGCAGTGAGATCGCCGCTCAGGCTCTGGTCGCACAGCTTCAGGATGCACAGTTCCGCGTCGGTGCGCAGGTTCGTGCTGCGCAGGAGGTTCGCGGAGGTATCCTGGAGCGTCGTCAGAACGGCGATCAGCCGCGTCGGGCTGACGCCCCGGCTCAGCGCCTCCATGGTTGCTTCGTCGTAACCGCCGGAAAGCAGGGCGCTGCCGCCCTTGGGGGCGGTCATGCGGATCAGGAGATCCCGGCCCAGGGTGGAAAGGCCGCTCAGCACGGCGCCCATATCCTTGCCGCCGGCATAGAGATCGTTCAAAAGGAGCAGCGCGCCCTGGGCGTCCTCGGCCAGGACGCGGCGCATGAGCTCCGCTGTCTGCAAATTTCCGGCCAGGCCCAGGGTATCCAGCACGGCGCGGGCGTCGATGACGCCGCCGGAGGCCGCGCACTGATCCAGCAGGCTCAGCGCGTCGCGCAGCGCGCCGTCGGCCAGCCGGCTCAAAAGCTCCGCCCCGTCCGCGCGCAGATCGATCTGCTCCTGGGCGGCCACATAGGCCAGGCGGCGCTGAATGTCCTCCGGCGTGATGCGCTTGAAAGAAAAGCGCTGGCAGCGGGAGAGGATCGTGGCCGGGACCTTGTGCAGCTCCGTGGTGGCCAGAATGAACATCAAATGCTCCGGCGGCTCTTCCAGGATCTTCAGCAGCGCGTTGAACGCGGAGGTGGAGAGCATGTGGACCTCGTCCACGATATAGACGCGCTTTTTCACATTGGCGGGGGCGTAGACCGCCTCGTCCCGCAAAGCGCGGATCTGCTCGACGCCGTTGTTGGAGGCGGCGTCCAGCTCCAGCACGTCGAGGAAACCGCCGCTTTCGATGCCGGTGCAGCTCGGGCAGCAGTTACAGGGGTTGCCGTCCACCGGGTGCTCGCAGTTGACGGCCTTGGCCAGGATCTTGGCGCAGGTCGTTTTGCCGGTGCCACGGGTGCCCGTGAACAGATACGCATGGGACAGCCGCCCCTCGGCCACCTGGCGCTTGAGGGTCTCGGTGATGTGGCTCTGGCCGATCACGTCTTCAAATGTTTTGGGCCGCCATTTGCGGTACAATGCCTGATACACGGCAGCGCGCCTCCTTCCCGCGAAGTCCCGAAACAGGCGAAAAGCCCTGCGCAAGCATCCCCTTTCAGACTCGGCACCCTCGCGGCACATGGAAAATCCCGTTTAATGCTGCTCGGTTCCCCGCCTGACATGATTCGCAGGCATCCATTGCGCGAGACCGAAATTCCTGCCGTGAATGCTTGCGCAGGACTTTTCGCAAAGTGGCGCGAGACCGAAATTCCTGCCGTGAATGCTTGCGCAGGACTTTTCGCAAAGTGCTAATAGTATACTATAAAGAATCGGATTTTGCAAGGCAAAATTTTGCCGAAAAAGAAGCGGACGGGAGAACGGCGCTGCCGTTCCCCGTCCGCTTTGCGTCATTTTGCCTGCTGCACCACGACGATGCGGATCTTCTGGCCCGCGTTGTCGTAATAAAGGTCCGCCGTATTGGCGAAGGCCCTGCCCTCGGCGACGGTCATCCAGCTGTCGGTGGTGCGGTTGTAGCACACCGCGTTTTCCGCCACGGGATAGGTCACACCCTTCCAGGTGACGGACTTGCCGCCGTTCCAGGCTGTGTTGGGCACGGCGGAAAGCTTTGTCATGGCGGCCGTTCCGGCCAGGCGGGTGCCGCTCTGGCTCTTATAAAAGGCCAGGCCGCCGAAATCGCCGTTTCGGTATCCGCCGCCGCACTCGGCCTCGGCGGAATAGAGGACCTCGCCCCGCTTCGTGCCGTAGGCGATCTTGATGCGGGCGTTGGCCAGGAACTCTCCGTCCTCGGTGGTCTGGGCCGGGGTGAAGACATAGCGGCCGTAGAGATAGCCGTCGCCGGTGACGTTGTCCAGCACCAGCACATCTACTTTGCCGGAGGAATCCTTCCCGGCATAGACGATGTCGCTGGCGGGGACCTGGGCGCGGCTGATGTCGGAAATCTGCACGGAGACCAGGGGACCGCTGCCCACCTTGTCGTAAATACGCACGTTGGCCGCCAGGGGCGTATCGCCCACCCGGCGCGCCGCCGTGTCCAGCGCGCCCCGGACGCCGCCGGAGGTCACCCGGCTCAGGGAGATCTGGTCTCCCTTCTGATAGGAGGTGACGCGCACCAGCTGGCCCTCGTACTGGCCCGCAGTATTCTCGCTGAGCTTCGGATTGCCCTTGATCGTCAGGCCGCACAAGAGCTCCACCGTGGCCGCGTTGGCGCTGACGCTCGTGACAATACCCACGGCATTGCCCCGGACCTTCTTGGGGTCCACGACGCCGGCAATCTGGTGGTCCTCCGTCAGCAGCAGCGTCACCTGCTGGCCGATGCGGAAGTCCGCCGCGCTTTCGGCGGCGCAGGGCAGCACCGGGAAATCATGGCCCAGCACCGTCATGGTCTGGGGCGAGTTGGGGTTAGGCACGGCGTCGGCGTAGTAGCCGGTCAGGCGCACATCGCTGATGCGGATGGTGTTCGTGGCGGCGTCGTAGGTAGCCACGTCGTACTCCTGCAGATCGGCGGCCGTGGCCGGCGCGCCGTTTTTATAGATCTGATAGTTGGTGGAATCCGTCAGGCGCTCAAAGCCCGCAGTGCTCCCCTGGCGGGATACGACCACGGCGTCGGCGGCCACAGAGCCGCTGATGAACAGATAATCCAGTTCGCCGGCGGCGGTGAAATAAAGAGTGGCGGCCATGCCCGGGCGCAGGTCCGGCTGGGCCTCGCCGTAGGTGCGCTTTTCGCCGCGGTAATAGGTGGTCACGGCGGAGCGCACCGCATGGCGGCGGCCCGTGGAATCCGTCAGGCCGTCCTGGGCAAATTCGGACACGGTGACAGTCTGCCGGCTGCCGCCCCGGTCGGGCAGGAAGGTCAGCACCCGGCCGTTTGCGTCCAGCAGCAGCGCGCCGCGGCGGCCCGCCAAGGTGGCATCCGCCTTCTCCCCCGCCGTTTTATAGATCCCGTCCTCGGTCTGCACGGCGCCCTTCGTGCCGTCCGCCGCCGTGGCGCTGACGGAGAGCAGAACGGTGCCCTGCTTCAGCGTGCCGCGCTTTTCGGCGTACAGCCCGCCGTCTTTGCGCTCCGTGCGCAGCAGATTGCAGAACAGCCGGGCGGCCTGGGCGCGGGTCACCTTGTCGCCGGCGGCCAGGGACACGCCCTCGGTCAGGCCCTTCTCCGCCGCCGTGTTCAGATAGCCCTGGGGCCAGACGGCGCCCACGTCGCTGTCGCTGTAGCCCAGCATGCGCATGAGGATCGTCACCGTCTGGCCGAAGGTGATCTCCTCGTCGGGGTGGAATTTCCCGTCGGGATAGCCAGAAAGGAGTTTTTCCTCCCCCCGCACCGCCAGGTTCACATAGCCCGCCGCCCAGTGGGAGGCGCGCACGTCGGGGAAGATCGTATAGGTCTGGTACTGGCCCGCAGCCCCCTCTTTGCCCTGCATGACCACCGCCATTTTGCAGAACTGGGCCCGGGTCAGCGTGCCGCCGGGCCGGAAAGCGCCGTTTCCGACGCCGTCCACCACGCCCAGCATGCGCAGCACCTCCACATTTTCCGCCGTCGCGTCGTCGGCGATGTCCGAAAAGGACGCCGCCGCAGGGGCGGAAACCAGGCCCGGCAGCAGCGAAGCCGCCAGGGCCAGGGCCAGGACGCAGGATAGAATACGTTTTACATTCATCATTGCTTCTCTCCTTATTCCGCGCGCAGCGCCGCCACGGGCTGCAGCTTGGAAGCCTTGATCGCCGGGAACATGCCGAACAGCACACCCAGCGCCACTGAAAACAGAAATGCGAACAGCGTGATGGCCGGCGAGGGCAGCATCACCGTCTGCACGATAATGCGGCTGGCCACCGCCGTGCCCACAAAGCCGACGGCGATGCCGATGATGCCGCCGATGCCGCAGATCATGCCCGCCTCGATGAGGAACTGCACCACGATGGACCGGCGCTCGGCGCCGATGGCGCGGCGGATGCCGATCTCCCGGGTGCGCTCGGTGACGGTGACGAGCATGATGTTCATGATGCCGATGCCGCCCACCAGCAGCGAGATGCCGGCGATGGCCCCCAGCATCAGCGACATCATCAGCGCCTGCTGGTTGCTGTCGTTCTGCCACTGCTGGTCGCTGTAGCACCAGAAATCACCTTTGCCCAGCTGGGACCAACTGCCGAAATTGCCGTTGAGCAGGGCGATGACCTTGCTGACGGAGGGGGCGTCCTTGGCCTTGACCACGAATTCGCTCATGTCCCCCGCGGAGGCGGGCAGATAGCGCTGGGCCGTGTAAGGGATCACGATCAGATTGTCCAGGGAGTACTGGGGGTTGGGGTCCTTCTCCCGGTACACGCCCACCACGGTGAAAGCCGTGCCGTCGATGGAGATGCTTTTGCCCACGGGGTCCGCCGCATCGAAGAAATCTTTTGCCGCCCGGGCGCCCAGCACACACACGGCGTTATACTTTTCAATATCGACGGCGCTGATGTCCCGGCCCCGCTCGATCTGAAAATTGTTGCACAGGGCGTACTGGTCGCTGCCGAGGTAGACCGAGGGCGGCCACTCCATGCTGGCGCTGTTTTTCGCGCCGTACTTCACCGTGCCGCTCACGGTGCCGCTGGGGGTGACGCCCAGAACCATGTCGATGCTCTTGCAGTAGGTATAGACCTCGCTGAAGGCGTCGCCGCCGTTGTCGAGCGTGGCCGTGACCTGGATCTTGTTCGTGCCCATGGATTCGTAGTATTCCATCTGCTTTTTATTGGCCCCGGTGATGACGGACACGATGATCATCACCGCCGCGATGCCGATGATGATGCCCAGCATCGTCAGCAGGGATCGCATCTTTTTCGACCAGATGGATTTGAAAGCCATTTTGAAAGCCTGGGTCAGATTCACAGCCAATCCACCTCCTGCAGGCGGTCCTCCACGATCTTCCCGTCGGAAACGCGCACGATGCGCCGGGCCGTGGCGGCGATACCGTTGTCGTGGGTGATAAGGATGATCGTGCTCCCCTCCCGGTTGAGCTGCCGGAGAAAGGCCAGCACCTCCTGCCCCGTTTTGGAGTCCAGAGCGCCGGTGGGCTCGTCGGCCATGATGATGGGCGGGCGGGTGGCGATGGCCCGGGCGATGGCCACCCGCTGCTGCTGGCCGCCGGACATTTCCGCGGGTTTGTGGCCGCCGCGGCCGCCCAGGCCCACCCACTCCAGCGCCTCGCGGGCGATCTTCGCCCGCCGGGACGGCCCGATGCCCTGATAGATCAGGGGCAGCTCCACATTCTCCAGGGCCGTCAGCTCCGGGATCAGATTGTAGCCCTGAAAAATAAAGCCGATCTGCTTGTTGCGGATATGGGAAAGCTGCCGGTCGGTCATCTCCAAGACGTTTTCGCCGTCCAGCCAGTAGTCGCCGTAAGTGGGGATATCCAGGCAGCCCAGCACGTTCATCATCGTGGACTTGCCGCTGCCCGAAGCCCCGGCGATGGCCACGAATTCGCCCCGGTCGATGGAAAGGCTCACACCGTCCAGGGCCCGCACCTCGCTCTCCAGACCTTCGCCGTAGATTTTATAGATGTGCGAAAGGCGTATCAGCATAGGGACCTCCTCAATACATCTCCGGGTACAGCACCTGCTGGAACACCTCCGTGCCCACTTCCACGCCGCTGAGGATCTCCACGTTCTGGGTGTCGGAAATACCGGTCTGCACGATCACGGGGTAGTAGCCCTTTTCCGGCACGCCCTCCACGGGGATCTCCAGATCGATGGCGTTTTCCGGCCGTGTATCGGCGCGGACAAAGACCACGCTGCGGGTGCCTTCTGCCGTTTCCACCGATTTCACCGCCTGGATGGGCAGCACCATGCAGTCCGTGCTCTGGCTGGCCACCAGGTTGTAGCTGGCGTAGCTGCCAGCCATCAGGGCGCCGTCGCTGTTGTCGATGCTGACCACCACCGGGAATTTCGCCACGCCGTTTTCCGTTTTGCTTGTCAGGCTGACGGAGGTCACCTCGCCCTGGCGCTGGGTGCCCCACTGGTCGATGTCCACGCTCATTCCCTCGGTGATATAGGAGATGTTCCGCTCGTCCACCAGGATATCCAGCAGGATCGTGTCCGTATTGGCCACCACAGCCACGGTGCTGCCGGTGGCGATCTCGTCGCCGGGGGACGCCGAAATAGACATCACTTTGCCGGTGATGGGGGAAATGCCGTTGAGCAGGTCCAGGGCCTTCTTCGCCTCGTCCAGATTTTTCTGGGCGGTCTTGATGCGGTTGTCCATTTCAAAAATGGCCGTGTCGTTTTCGCCCCCGTCCATGACCAGCAGCACGTCGCCGGCGGCCACCGGCGCGTAATTGCGCAGATTCACGGACCGGGCCGCGCCGCCGACCTTCGTGGTGATGACGGTGGCGCGATTGTATTCCAGCTTGCCGGCCTCGTAGGGGTACAGCGTTTCGCCGCCCACGGTCAGCGTCGCGCTGGCGTCCACGCCGGCGGCGAGGGTGCCGGGATTGTTTATCACAAAATCCACCTCAAACAGCTTCGTCCCCTCGGGGCTGATGCGCTCCACCATGTGGATCTCCGAAACCGTGGCGGGGATGGACGCCATGAAGGATGGGATAGAAACCTGGGCGCTCTGGCCTGTTTTGATGGTTTTGGCGTAGGCGTAGCTGAAATACTGACGCAGCTTCATTTTCGAATCGTCCACCACCGTGGCGATGGCGGTGCCGCTGCTCACCGTGTCGCCCACCTGGATCGCCGGCGCGTCGGCGGCCAGGGAGATCTTGCCGGCGTGGGGCGCGCGCACCGTCAGGTTCGCCCGGGCCTCCATCAGCTTTTCCTTTTCCTTGCTGCAGCTGTCCAATTCCTTCTGGGCCGCGGTGTACGCCTCCTCGGCGGCGTCGCTGTGGATCTTATACAGGGGCTGGCCCGCCTCCACCGTGTCGCCCTCCCGGACGTAGACGTCCTGCACCGTGCCCGAAGCGGTGACGGTCAGGCTGGCGCTCTCCTTGGCCCGGGCCAGGCCCTCGCCGGAAACGGTGCTGGTGATGGAACCCACGTCCACCACCGCCGTCAGCACTTCGCCTGTGCCGCTGCCACCGCCGAAAAAGCGCATTCCGCCCCAAACGACGGCGGCCAGCACCGCCGCCGCGGCGCACAGGGCAGCGGCAATCGCCGCGATTCTCTTCTTGCTCCGGGGCAGCTTCCGCTTCCGCGCCGGCATCCGCATTTCCCCGTCCTCCGGCGGCGGCAGCGGCTCCGCCGCGCCGGGCGCGGCGGCCGTCTCCGGCTCTGCCGCGGGGATGTCCTGCGTCCCTTCCCATTTCTTTTCGTCCGCCATAAAAACATACCTCTCGATCTTCGTAGTCCGCCCCGCCGCGGCGGGACGCCGGGCAGCCTGTCGGCCGCGCCCGGAAAAGTGTATTATCAGAAATAACACAGTCCCCCTGGCGCATTCAAGCACAAAAAGTACAAATAGATACAAAACGGTAACATTTCCCGGCCTTCGCTTTTCTGTTTGCAAAAAATCGAAACTTTTTCTGCGTAAACAAATATTTTTCCGCATTTTCTCTATACAAACGGCAACAAAGCGAGTATTCTATAAGAGATTCTTAAATTTATGACTCTGGAGGGATCTTCATGTCCGAAACCATCGAGGAACGCCAGGCGCGGATGGAGGCCGTCCTGCGCGCCGGCGCGAAGCATGTGCGCGAGGACCTGGCCGGCACCATCAACAGCTGGCTGGCGCCCGTTTTTGAATCATGTGATGCCGAGAGCGGCACCTACACCTGCTTTTTCGCCATGCGCAAAGAATATGCCAACCCCAGCGGCGTCGTGCTTCACGGCGGCCTGACCGCCGTGCTGTTCGACAGCGCCATGGGCCACCTGTCCCGTTTTTACGCCGGGGGCATGACGCCCACCATTTCGCTGAACCTGTCCTATCTGCGGCCCGTGCCCGTGGACCGGCCGATCTTCATCCGCTCCCACATGGACAAGCCCGGCAGTCTGGCCAACTACCTCTCCGCCGTGGCCTACACCGCTGACGCCCCCGACAAGATCCTGGCCACCGCCACCGGCGTCTACCTGAGCCAAAACCGGCAGTAAAAAACGGCCGCAAGCCTTTCTTGAAAACAAAAGCGCCGGAGCATCCCAAAGGGATGCTCTGGCGCTCTGTTTTTTTGTCGTTATCTGTCCATCTGCTTGCGGCGGGAGAGGTTGACCGTGCCGTCCTGCATGGAGCTGACCCAGTCCAGGCTCTGGCCGGTGCCCATGGCCACGCACTGGATGGCGTTCTCAGCCACGGTGGTGGCGATGCCCGTGCGGGATTCCACCAGCTTGTCAAAGCCCTTGACCATGCTGCCGCCGCCGGTCATGACGATGCCGTTGGTGGAGATGTCGGCCACCAGTTCGGGCGGCGTCTTTTCCAGCACGGAGTGGACGGCCTCCAGAATGCGCTCGGCAGGCTCTTCAAAGGCCTCGATCATTTCGCTGGAGGACACGGTGAACACCTTGGGCAGGCCCGTCATCAGGCAGCGGCCCTTGACCTCCACGGTCTCTTCCTCCTCCTGGGGAAAGACACAGCCGATCTGGATCTTCAGATCCTCGGCCGTGCGCTCGCCGATGAGCACGTTGTGCTTGCGGCGGATATACTTGATCACCGCTTCGTTGAACATATCGCCGGCCACTTTGATGGAGGCGGACTCTACCACGCCGCTGAGGGAGATGACGGCGATATCCGTGGTGCCGCCGCCGATGTCGATGATCAGGTGGCCGTCGGGCTTGGTGATGTCGATGCCTGCGCCGATGGCCGCGGCCACGGGCTCCTCGATCAGATACACGCTGCGGGCGCCGGCCTGGACGCCGGCGTCGATCACGGCGCGCTCCTCCACCTCGGTGATGCCGGAGGGCACGCAGATGATGACCCGGGGCTTGAACAGCTGGAAGCCGTTGACCTTGTGGATGAATTCCTTGAGCATGCGCTCGGTCATGTCGTAATCGGAGATCACGCCGTCGCGCAGGGGACGGATCGCCACGATGTTGCCGGGCGTGCGGCCCAGCATGGCCTGGGCGTCGGCGCCGACTTTCAGCAGCTTGCCCGTGTTCTTATCCATCGCCACCACGGAGGGCTCGTTGAGCACGATGCCCTGGCCCTTTACATAGATCAGGACCGACGCGGTACCCAGATCAATACCAATATCTTTTGCTAATGCGCACATGTGTCCACCTCATTCAACTTTCTGTACTCTGTTTCTATTTATTCCTGCTATGGACAGGTTCTATTCCGATACAGTTTCTCATTATAATGGATTTATATTTCATTTGCAAGACTTTGCCCGTCTTTTGCCCGGCGGTCTTTTCCGCCGGCCTGGGCCACGGCCGCGGCGTGGATCTCCGCCGCGCCGGCGGCGGCCAGCACGCGGCAGCATTCCTCCATGGTGGAGCCGGTGGTGATCACATCATCCACCACCAGAATGCGCCGCCCGGCGATCGCGGCGCCGCTGCGCGCGCCGTAGGCTCCCAACACGTTGGCCCGGCGCTCCTCGGGCCGGTCCAGCCGGGACTGCTGCTGGGTGACACGCACTTTTTCCACCAGCTTTTCGCAGGGCAGGTCCAGCCGCTTCGCCAGGGCCTTGGCCACCAGCTCCGCCTGGTCGAAGCCCCGGTCCTTGTGGCTGCGGCGGCTCAGGGGCACCCAGGTCACCACGTCCAGCGCCGGGAACTCCCTGCGCACATAAGGCTCCAGAAAGGCCGCGTATACGGCAGCATGCCACGTTTTTTCATGGAATTTATAGCCGAGGAACGCCTCGCGCACCATATCCTGATAGTAGAGGGGCGCCACGCAGCGGTCAAAATACGTCCCTTTGCGGCACAGATGCTCTCCTTCAGCCATGGGGATCTTTTCCCCGCAGCTGCGGCAGAAATATGTCTCCCCCTCCCCCAGCAGCGCGTCGCAGAACACGCATCTGGGCGGATAGAGCAGATCCAGGCAGCGGCCGATCAGCTTCATGTTTGATCCCTTCCTTCCCGCAGGCGCACTTTCAGCCCGCTGTACCGGCGGCTGCGCCGGTCCGTGGCGGCCATCTGGGCGAGCACCCGCTCGTCGCCCACGCAGATCAGCAGTTCCCTGGCCCGGGTGATGGCCGTGTAAAGCACGTTGCGCACCATCAGCGTGGGCGCGCAGCGCGCAGCAGCGATGATGACCGCCCGGTACTCGCTGCCCTGGGCTTTGTGGACCGTCACGGCGTAAGCCAGCTCCAACTCCGCGAGCATTTCGCCGGTATACGTCGCCAGCCGGTCGTCGAACAGCACCGTCAGCAGCTCCCCCGCGGGGTCGACCTCCGTCACGGTGCCCACATCGCCGTTGAACACGCCCGTGCCCACGGCGCCGTCGCTTTTCTGCCAGAGGATGTCGTAATCGTTTTTGATCTGCATCACCCGGTCCCCCTGGCGAAACACGGTGTCGCCGAAGGCTTTTTCCCGCTTATCCGGCCGGGGCGGGTTCAGCGCCGCCTGCAGCGCCCGGTTCAGCGCCGCGGTGCCCGCGGCGCCCTTGCGGGTGGGCGTGAGTACCTGGATCTGATTGGCGGCGATACCCATATTGTTCGGCAGACGGGTCCCGCACAGTTCCACGATGGTCTGCACCAGCGCCTCCTCGTTCTGGCGGCGCAGGAAGAAGAAGTCCCCCCCCCGGTTGCGCAGATCCGGCAGCTCGCCCCGGTTCACCGCGTGGGCGCCGCGCACGATAGCGGACTGCTCCGCCTGGCGGAAGATCTGCGTCAGAGCCACCACGGGAAGGCAGCGGCTGCGGATCAGGTCAGAAAACACGTTGCCCGCACCCACAGAGGGCAGCTGGTCGGCGTCGCCCACCATCACCAGGCGGCAGCCGGGCCGCAGGGCCGAAAGCAGCGCCCGCATCAGGCTCAGGTCCACCATGGACATCTCGTCCACGATGACAGCGTCGGCCTCCAGGGGTTCTTTTTCATTTTTGGAAAACGTCACCTCGCCCAGCTCCTCGTTGAAGCTGGTGCCGAGCAGGCGGTGGATGGTCTGGGCCTCCCGGGCGCAGGCTTCGCCCAGGCGCATGGCCGCCCGGCCCGTGGGGGCCGTCAGCTCCACCTTGCAGCCCATGCGCTCCAGCAGGTCCACGATGCCGCGCACACAAGTGGTCTTGCCGGTGCCCGGGCCGCCGGTGAGCAGGAACACGCCCGACTCCGCCGCCAGCGCTACGGCCCGGCGCTGCTCTTCGGCGTATACGATGCCCTGCCGGCGCTGGATCTCCTCCAGGATCGCCGGCACATTGGGAGCCCGCTCCGCCGCGGCGGCCGCCAGGGCCAGCAGGCGGCGGCTGACGTCGGTCTCCGTTTCATACATCCGGGCGGTGTAGCAGGCCCGCACATGGGCCACCGGCTCCTCCACCAATCTGCCCCGCTCCTCCAGGGCGGCGATGGCGTCCTCCGCCGTTTCCGCCGGCAGATCCAGCATGGCGGCGGCCGCCGCCGCCAGCTTTTCCCGGGGCAGGAACACATGGCCGTTGCCCATGTTGTGCATCAGCGTGAACAGCACCGCCGCCTCGACGCGCGCGGCGCTGTCCGGCGCTGCGCCGCCGGAGAGGGCGATGGCGTCCGCCGCGGCAAAGGACACGCCGAAAAATTCGTCGCACAGCAGGTACGGGTCCCGGCGCACCGCCTCGGACGCGCCGTCGCCGAATCGCTTGTAGAGCTTCAGCGCCAGGGCGGTGGGCAGGTCGTTCCGGGCCAGAAATTCCATCAGGCGGCGCATGCCCGCCTGATAGCGGAAACTGGCCGCGATCTCCCGGGCCTTGCGGTCCGTGATGCCCTTGAGGGCCGTCAGCCGTTCGGGGGACAGCTCCAGCACATCCAGCGTCTCCTCGCCGAAGCGGGAGACCAGGAGCTGGGCCGTGGCCGGCCCCACGCCCTTGACCACGCCGGAGGACAGATAGCTCAGGATGGCCGCCTCCGTGCGGGGCATGTAGCGCTCCACCGTTTCGGCCTGGATCTGGGCGCCGTGGACCGGATGACGCTTCCACTCGCCGGTGACGATCAGCTCTTCGCCGGGGGCGGCGCAGGGAATGCAGCCCACCACCGTGATCTGGGTGCCGTCGGTGGTGTCCAGGCGCAGAACGGTATAGCCGTTTTCCGCATTTTGAAAAATCAGACTGTTGACCGTTCCGTCCACAGTACAGCGTTCTCCCGCCAAAGCCCATGCTCCTTTCCCGTTGTTTGTTTTACCGTTCAGAGAAATTCTCCGGCGCTGTCCATGGTACACAGCGCCACCGCCGCGTTCTGCCGCGCCAGGCGCCGGGCCACCTCCCGGCCGGTGTCGTCCAGCCCGCAGTCGGCGATCAGGATCCGCTCCAATTTCCGCCCGCAGACGGTGGTCCACAACAGGCCCGCCACCGTCCGTTCCAGGGCGGGCGCGTCCCGCCGCGCCGGCACCAGGGCCACCACCGGCTCCCGCCTTTCCCACCGGGACAGAAACAGTGCCTCCGCCGCTGTCCAGACCGTCCACGCGATGCCCACCGCCGCGAAAAACGCCAGCAGGCTCTCCTGCAGTAATTCCACGCAGATACGCCTCCTTTCTGCTCCATTGTATGAGCGAAAGGGCCTTTCTGCGCCCGGTTTATTTCTCCAGCACCCGTTTCAGATACCGGCCCGTGCAGCTCTTCTCATATTCGGCAACTTCCTCGGGCGTCCCGGTGGCCACGACCGTGCCGCCGCCGCTGCCGCCTTCGGGGCCCAGGTCGATGAGGTAGTCGGCCGTTTTGATCACATCCAGATTATGCTCGATGACCACCATGGTATTCCCGGCATCCACCAGTTTCTGCAGCACGTCGATCAGGCGGCGCACATCGTCGGTGTGCAGTCCCGTGGTGGGCTCGTCCAGGATGTAGACCGTTTTTCCGGTGGAGCGCTTGGAAAGCTCCGTGGCCAGCTTCACGCGCTGGGCCTCGCCGCCGGACAGGGTGGTGGAGGGCTGGCCCAGGCGCAGATAGCCCAGGCCCACCTCTTGCAGCGTCTGGATCTTGCGCAGGATGCGGGGAAGGTTGGCAAAGAAGTCCACCGCCTCGTCCACGGTCATGTCCAGCACTTCGTAGATATTTTTGCCCTTGTACTGCACCTCCAGGGTCTCGCGGTTGTAGCGCCGGCCCTTACACACCTCGCAGGGCACATAAATATCCGGCAGGAAGTGCATCTCGATCTTGATGAGGCCGTCGCCCTGGCAGGCCTCGCACCGGCCGCCGCGGACATTGAAGGAAAAACGGCCCGGCCCGTAGCCCCGGGCCTTGGCGTCCTGGGTGGAGGCGAAGAGGTCGCGGATATCGTTGAACACGCCGGTGTAGGTGGCGGGGTTGGAACGGGGCGTGCGGCCGATGGGGCTCTGGTCGATGTTGATGACCTTGTCGAGGAATTCCTCTCCCTCGATGCCCTTGTGTCTGCCGGGCCGCACCTTCATGCGGTTCAGGTCCGCCCCCAGGCGCTTGAACAGGATCTCGTTGACCAGGGAGGATTTGCCGCTGCCGGACACGCCGGTGACGCAGGTGAAGGTCCCCAGGGGGATGGATACGTCGATGCCGCGCAGGTTGTTCTCCGCCGCGCCGCGGATCGTCAGCACCTTGCCGTTTCCGGCGCGCCGCATCGTCGGCACCGGCACTTTTTTCTTTCCGGAAAGGTACTGTCCCGTCAGGGAATCGGGATTGGCGGCCACTTCCTCTGGCGTACCCGCCGCCACGATCTCGCCGCCGTGGACGCCGGCCCGGGGGCCCACGTCGATGATATAGTCCGCCGCGCGCATGGTGTCCTCGTCGTGCTCCACCACGATCAGGGTGTTGCCCAGGTCACGCAGGCGCTTGAGGGTGGCCAGCAGCTTGTCGTTGTCCCGCTGGTGCAGGCCGATGGAGGGCTCGTCCAGGATATAGAGCACGCCCATGAGGGACGAGCCGATCTGGGTGGCCAGGCGGATGCGCTGGCTCTCGCCGCCGGAAAGGGTGGCGGCGCTGCGCGCCAGCGTCAGGTATTCCAGGCCCACGGAGCGCAGAAAGCCCAGGCGGCTGCGGATCTCCTTGAGGATGCGGTCGGCGATCATGGCCTTCGTCTTGGGCAGTTCCAGCTTTTCCATGAAGTCCAGAGCCTCGCTGACGGAAAGGCGGACGAAGTCATCGATATTCATGCCGCCCACAGTGACGGCCAGCACTTCTTTTTTCAGGCGCTTCCCGCCGCAGGTCGGACAAGGGCTTTCGCTCATGCACTCCTCCAGCTCCTTGCGGGAGTAGTCGCTCTGGGTCTCCCGGTAGCGGCGCTCCACGTTGTTGGCGATGCCCTCGAAGGGCTGCATCAGCGTGCCGCTGCCCCGGGCCTGGTCATAGTGCAGCTTGAGCTTTTCCCCGCCGGTGCCGTAAAGAATGACGTGCATCACCTCGTCGCTGAGCTGGCCGACGGGGGTCGTCAGGGAAAAATGATACTGCTTGGCCAGGGCCTCGAAATACATCCGGGAGATGCCGTCGCCCCGGATGTTGGCCCAGCCAGGAGCGGTGATGGCGCCGTCCAGAATGGAGAGGGACTTGTCGGGGATGATGAGATCCGGGTCCGCCCGCAGCTGGAAACCCAGGCCCGTGCAGGTGGGGCAGGCGCCGAAGGGGCTGTTGAAGGAAAACATGCGGGGCGTCAGCTCCTCAATGGAGATGCCGCAGTCCTCGCAGGCGTAGTTCTGGGAAAAGAGCAGATCCCGCTCCTCCTCCCCCAGGACGTTGATGAGCACGATGCCCCCGGCCAGGGCCGAGGCCGTTTCGATGCTGTCCGTCAGGCGCTGGTTGATCCCGGCTTTGATGACCAGCCGGTCCACCACGATCTCCACGGTGTGCTTTTTGTTCTTTTCCAGCTTGATCTCCTCGGTCAGGTCGTAGAGGTTTCCGTCCGCCCGCACGCGGACATAGCCGCTGCGGCGGGCGTCCTCGAACACCTTGGCGTGCTCGCCCTTCTTGCCCCGGATCACCGGCGCCAGGACCTGGATGCGGCTGCCCTCCGGCAGGGAGAGCACCTGGTCGACGATCTGGTCGATGGTCTGCTGGCGGATCTCCTTGCCGCACTTGGGGCAGTGGGGCGTGCCCACCCGGGCCCAGAGCAGGCGGAGATAGTCGTAAATCTCCGTCACGGTGCCCACAGTGGAACGGGGGTTTTTGCTGGTGGTCTTCTGGTCGATGGAGATGGCGGGGCTCAGGCCGTCGATATAATCCACATCCGGCTTTTCCATCTGGCCCAAAAACATGCGGGCATAGGAAGAAAGGCTCTCCACATAGCGCCGCTGCCCCTCGGCATAAATGGTGTCAAAGGCCAGGGAGGATTTTCCCGAACCGGAAAGGCCTGTCATGACGACCAGCTTGTCCCGGGGGATCTCCACATCCACGTTTTTCAGGTTGTTTTCCCGCGCGCCTTTGATGATGATCTTATCCTGCATGAACTCCGGTTCCTCCAAATCAAATACGCTTTGTATAAAAATGCTTATAAATTGCCGATCGTTGTCGCTTTTTGCCCGCTCACACGGTCAGATCCGCCGTTTTTCCCCGCACCAGGGACAGCAGGTCCGCCGGGGACAGCTCCACCTGAAAGCCGATCTTTCCGCCGGACACGACGATGGTGTCGTGGGCCAGGGCCGTTTCGTCCAGCACGGTGGGGAACTGCTTTTTCATGCCGATGGGGCTGCAGCCGCCGTGGACATAGCCCGTCAGGCCCAGCAGGTCTTTCTGGTGGATCATGGCGATGGATTTCTCCCCCACGGCCCGGGCCGCTTTCTTCAGGTCCAGCGCTTCGGCCACCGGAATGTCGAACACGTAATACGCCTTCGACGCGCCCTGGGTCACCAGGGTCTTGAACACCCGTGCCGGGTCCTGGCCCATGCTCTTTGCCACGGTGACGCCGTCCACCGCCGCCCCCTCCTCATGGGGATAGGTATGGGCGGCGTAGGAGATCTTTTTCTGGTCGAGCACGCGCATCACATTGGTTTTTCCTTCTGCTGATCTTGCCATGGTGCAAACCCTTTCCTGCATGATTTCGTCCGCCGGCGCAGCGCGCAGGCGGACGCGGCGGTCAAAGCGCTTCTGTTTCCTGTTGCCGTTGCTGTTGCTCCTGCTCTTTTCTCTTTTGCTCTTTCGCGGCCGCCAAGGAGATGTAGTCGTCTTCGGCCACGATGATGTGGTCCAGCAGGTGAACGCCCATCGCAGACAGCGCGTAGCGCACGGTCTCGGTGGTCTGGATATCCTCCGCCGAGGGCAGCGCCACGCCGCTGGGATGGTTGTGGGCCAGGAGAACGAACACCGCGTTGTCCTCCAGCGCATGGCGCAGGGTGTCCCGGAGGTTGAAGGCGCTGTTGTTGGCCCCGCCTTCGCTGAGCTTGTGCCAGGCCAAAACGCGGCACTTCCCGTCCAGGCACACCTCCAGCACGATCTCGTTGCGCTCGTTCCAGAAATACTTTTTGAAAAACGCGGCGGCCTCTGCCTCGTTGCGGATGGCCTGGCCGGGCCTGTCCCGCTCGGTCTGGCTGCGCTTGTAGATCTGCGCCGTCAGACGAATAAGCAGCGCGGCGCTCTGGCCCACGCCCTCCACCTGCATCAGCTCCGGCACCGACGCCTTGAACACCCCGTCCAGGCTGCCGAAGCGCGTCAGGAGCGCGTGGGCGATGCCGTTGGTATCCATCCGCGGGATCGCGTAATACAGCAGAAGCTCCAGTGCCTCGTGGGGCGCGAAGGCGTCCAGCCCATAGCGGAGGAACTGCTCCTTTTTTCGCTGGCGATGGCCGGCATGGGGATTGTCTTTCTTCTCCACGCTTGCCCCTCTTTTCTTCCCGCTTACTTTCCGCCGTATTCGGCCAGGTACGCTTCCATGCGTGCCTTCATCGCGTCGTCGATGAGGACCTTCCCGTCCACTTCCCGGTTGTGCAGCATGTCGATGACCTGGCGCACGGTGACGATGGGGTACACCTGGATGCCGTACTGCTCGCGCAGCTCATTGAGGGTGGTCTGCATGCCGGTGCCGCGCTCCATGCGGTCCACGGACACGAACAGAGCCACGATCTTCACATCGGCCACGCTCTTGAAAAATTCGATGCTCTCGCGCACGGCGGTGCCGGCGGTGACCACGTCCTCCACGATGGCAATGCGGTCGCCATCCTTGGGCTTATAGCCCACCATCATGCCGCCTTCGCCGTGGTCTTTGGCTTCCTTTCGGTTGAAGCAGTAGGGCAGGTCTCGGCCATAGTTGCGGTAGAGGGAGGCGGCGGCGGCGGTCACCAGGGGGATGCCCTTGTAGGCCGGGCCGAACAGGGCGTCGATGCCCTCGGGCATGTTCTCCTGGATGCAGGCGGCGTAATAGTCGCCCAGCCGGGCGGCCTGGGCGCCGGTCTTATAGTTGCCGGTGTTGACAAAATAGGGGGTCTTGCGGCCGCTCTTGGTCACGAAATCGCCGAAGGTCAGCACGCCGGAATCCACCATAAAGCGGATAAATTCTTCCTGATACGTCATAAAAACAACTCCTTCTATTTGTTTGCAGGGCGCGCCCTTTCCGCCCCCCGCATTTCATACTGATTCAATTATAGAGTATAGCATACGCTCCGCCCCGGCGCAAATAAATCGGCGGAAATTTATCAAAAATTTTGCCCCAGATTTACACAGACGAAACCTGTTTCCCGTTTTGGGAAAAAACTCTTTCCCGCCCGCGCCGAAGTTCCCCCAAACCTCTTGACAGCCCGGTTGGATTAGCATAGTATAGACGAGGAATCTGTGGTTCCGAACTGAATCAGATCATTCCGGTAGGCAAGGCTACCTCAGGGATACGGATTGTTGCCGCGCAGCAGTGGAGACACTGTCAGATGGTCAGCAGGAAATGTCGAATCCAAGGCATTTCTTAATACAATACCACCGCCCTGGGATGCTGAAGCTCGAACGGTGGACGCTTTTTCTGCGCGGCAGGCGGCCGCGCAGGCGTTAAAAACATCCCCCCTCCAGCGCCGCCGGGATCTTCCTGGTGCCGCGGGAGGTATTTTGCGCCTGTTTTTCCCGCCGCGCCCCATCTCATGCCGTGCGCATCGGAAAAGGAGGGCTTGCCCATGCAGAAAGAAAATCTGTCCCTGGCCGTCGATTTCATCGAGGACCTGCTGCAGCAGCGAAAATACGCCGCTGTGCGCGAACAGATGGTGGATATGGAACCGGCGGACGTGGCCGCGCTGCTCTCCGAATTCCCGGAGGACCGGCTGCCCATCCTGTTCCGCCTGCTGCCCAAGGAGCTGGCCGCCGAAACTTTCGTGGAAATGGACAACGACCAGCAGGAGCTGCTGATCCGTTCCTTCAGCGACACGGAGCTGCAGGAAGTGCTCGATGAAATGTATCTGGACGATACCGTGGACCTGATCGAGGAAATGCCCGCCAGCGTGGTCCACCGCATCCTGCGCCACTGCGACGCCGAAAGCCGCAAGACCATCAACGAGCTGATGAAATATCCCGAGGACAGCGCCGGCAGCATCATGACCACGGAGTTCGTCAGCCTCACCGCCGACATGACCGTGGAGGACGCCTTCAAGCGCATCCGCCGCACCGGCATCGACAAGGAGACCATCTACCTCTGCTACGTGGTCAACGAAAGCCGGGTGCTCATCGGCCTGGTCTCCGTGCGCACTCTGCTCCTCAGCGACGAGGACGACATCATCAGCGACATTATGGAAAGCTCCATCGTCTCCGTGAACACCCTGGACGACCAGGAGACCGTTTCCCAAATGCTCAGCAAATACGACTTCATCGCCATGCCCGTGGTGGACAAGGAGCACCGCCTGGTGGGCATCGTCACCATCGACGACGCTATGGACGTCATGGAAGCCGAGGCCACCGAGGATATGGAGAAAATGGCCGCCATCATGCCCTCGGACAAGCCCTACCTCAAAACCGGCGTGTTCGAAACCTTCAAGGCCCGCTCGCCCTGGCTGATGCTGCTGATGCTTTCGGCCACCTTCACCGGCCTGATCATGACCCATTTCGAGGACGCCATGATGGCCTGCGCCATCCTGACCTCCTTCATCCCCATGCTTTCCGGTACCGGCGGCAACTCCGGCACCCAGGCCTCCACCGCCGTCATCCGCGCCCTGTCCCTGGGCGAGATCCGCTTCCGGGACACGCTGCACGTCATCTGGAAGGAAACACGGGTGGCGCTGCTGTGCGGCGTGTGCCTGGCGTCGGCCAACTTCGTGAAAATGATGCTGGTGGACCGCTGGATGATGCACAACCCCGCCGTCACCATCGCCGTGGGCGCCGTGGTGTGCCTGACGCTGGTGTGCGTGGTGCTGTGCGCCAAGATCGTGGGCTGCACGCTGCCCATCCTGGCCGAAAAGCTGCGCCTCGACCCCGCCGTCATGGCAAGCCCCTTCATCTCCACCATCGTGGACGCCCTGTCGCTTTTGATCTATTTCCGCATCGCCACGGCCCTGCTCGGCATCTGAGGACGGACGGAGCGGGAGTTCCTGGAAATATATTATGTAAAGCCGCCCGTTCATTCGGGCGGCTTTTTTCACTTTTTCTACAAAATCCACGGATTTTTCCACAGAAAAATTTTGTTTACAGATTATTCATTATTTTTTCAAAATTCGTTCAACATTTTCCGCGTTCCCTGTGGTATCTTATAGTCGCAGGTAAGAAGTAACCAAAATTCTTTCTTTTCCTTACTCTCTCTTAACGCCGAATCCGCTGCTCGGCAGGCAGAGCCGGGCAGCGGATGAAGCCACACATTCCGTACCGTTTTCTTTGGTACGTTTTCTCAGGGCCGCCCATCCCCCCAGGGCGGCCCTTTCTTTGCGCGCAAGCGCCCCTCCGCCGCGGCGGAGGGGCGCTCTTTTCATGTTTCCTGTCCGCAGGGCACGCGGATGCGGCCCAAAAGCCGGGCGAATACATCCCGGGAAAGGGCCCAGGCGATCAGGGCCGCCAGAGCCGCCAGCACAAGCAGATTCCCCCGGAACCACTGGCCTGCGCCGGCTTCGGTGAGAGCCGTCAGCACCAGGGTGTGCAGGAGATACACCGGCAGAGTGTTGCGCCCCACTTTTTCCAGCAGCGGCAGGGGCCGCCGGGGCGTCCAGACCAGCAGCACGAAGATCCACGCCAGAGCGACGGCCCACACCAGGAGCCGGGTATACCACCAGAAGCCGGCGGTGCCGTAGCTCTCCGTGCCGTAAAACCAGGCGGCGGGCCAGCCGGAGCACAGGAGCAGCGCGGTCAGCGCCGCCGTCAGGAGCGCCGTGCCGGCGCGGCAGGCCGCCCGATGCCGGGTGATCAGATCGCCCAGCAGATGGCAGCGCGCCTCGTAATAGCCCAGCAGGAACAGCGGCATAAAGTGGCAGATCCGCGAGAGAGCCAGCAGGTTGTCTGTGTCCGGATTGCAGCCCACCGCCAGGCCCAGCAGCACCGCAAGCAGCAGGTTGCGCGCCATTTTCCGCCGGTCGTCGGTCTCCAGCAGGGGCAGCAGCAGATGATAGGCCATCAGCGCCAGGAGGTACCACAGCGTCCAGCGGGGCGTGAACAGCTGGAAGGCGTACAGCGCCGCCAGCCAGTCGCCCCCGGAAAGGGCGGCGGACAGCGCGTCCGTCAAAAATTGGACGCACTGGAACACCAGATACAGCGGCGCCAGTTTGGAAAGGGCCCGCTTGGGGCCGCACCGGGCAAAATAGCCCGAAACGAACAAAAAGGCCGGCATGTGGAAGGAGAAGATCAAAAGATACAGCCCGTCCGCCGCCGCGCCGTCGCCGAAGCGGGTGAGCAGGTGGCCCAGCACCATGAGATAGATCAGCAGCGCCTTGATATGGTCATAGCCCGCATCCCGCTTCAGCGTTTGATTCTGTGGGCCGGTACGGCCCACAGAGCGCGCGCCCGTATCGGGCGCGCGCTCTGTCTTCATGCTTTCATCCATACCGCTCAGGCTTCCAGCACGCCGCGCAGGATCTCCAGGCCGCGGACGATCTCGTCCTTCGTGATGGTCAGCGGCGGCAGAAGGCGCAGGGTGTCCTTTCCGGCGGTGAGCACCAGAAGCCCTGCGTCTATGCACTTTTTGGCCGTCTCTTTATGGCCGATGCCCCGCAGCTGAATGCCGATCATCAATCCCAGGCCGCGCACGCCCGCCACATAGGGGCTGTGCATGCCCTCCACATAATCGCGGATCAGCTCGCCCTTGATTTTCACTTCCTCCAGCACGCCGTCGGTGAGCTGTTCCAGCACGGAAAGTCCCCCGGCGCAGGAGACGGGGTTGCCGCCGAAGGTGGTGGCGTGCATGCCGGGGCCCAGCACAGCGCGGCACTTTTCATTGGCAAGGATGCCGCCCAGAGGCAGCCCGCCGCCGATGCCCTTGGCAAAGGACACCACGTCGGGCAGGATGCCGTACTGCTGGTAGGCGAACAGGGTGCCCGTGCGGCCGATGCCGGTCTGCACCTCATCCACCAGCAGCAGCCAGTCGTTTTCGGCGCACAGCACCGCCAGCTGATGGACGAATTCCTGCTCCATGGGATAAACGCCGCCCTCGCCCTGGACCAGCTCCAGCATCACGGCGCACACGTCGTCCCCGCCGGTCTCGCGGATGGAGTCGATATCATTGGCGTCGGCATAGCGGAAGCCCTCGGTGAAGGGGAAGAAATACTGGTGGAACACCGCCTGGCCCGTGGCCGCCAGGGTGGTGACGGTGCGGCCGTGGAAGGAGTTGTTCAGCGTGAGAATCGTGCTGCGGCCGGGACCGTATTTGTCAAAGCTATATTTGCGCGCCAGCTTGATCATACCCTCGTTGGCCTCGGCGCCGCCGTTGGCGAAAAAGGCAGCGCTCATGCCCGAGCGCAGGCACAGCCGCTCGGCCAGAGCGACGTAGGGCTCGCTGTAAAACAGGTTGGAAACGTGCTGCAGCCGCAGGGCCTGGGCCCCCACGGCGCTGGCCCACTGCCAGTTGCCATAGCCCAGGCAGTTGACGCCGATGCCGGAGGTGAAGTCCACATATTCCCTGCCCTCGGTGTCGTAGAGCAGGGCGCCCTGACCGTGGTCGATGGCGA
The DNA here is from genome assembly GCA_904374485.1 of Candidatus Pseudoscillospira falkowii. GTDB lineage: Bacteria > Bacillota > Clostridia > Oscillospirales > Oscillospiraceae > Pseudoscillospira > Pseudoscillospira falkowii. The sequence continues at coordinate 23,507 of CAJFFX010000008.1, forward strand.
TGGGGAAGCGGCCGTAGGTCTGCATCACATACTGCGTGTCCTTGGAAAGGAGTTCTTTGCCGTCCATATTACACATTCTCCTCGCTTAAAATCATGGTGCCGATACCTTCGTCGGTGAGCATCTCGATCAGGATGGAGTGGGGGATGCGCCCGTCGATGATATGGGTGCGCTTGACGCCGCCGGCTACCGCCTCGGCGCAGCATTCGGTCTTGGGGATCATGCCGCCCTTCAGGATGCCCCGGGCGCGGTAGTCCGGCAATTCCGAGGGGTGGATGACGTGGATCAGACTTTCCTCGTCCTTGGGGTCGGCCAGCACGCCGCGCACGTCCGTCAGCAGGATCAGCTTCTCCGCCTGCAGGGCCACCGCCAGCCGGGACGCCGCCGTGTCGGCGTTGATATTGTAGACGTAACCCTCGTCGGTATTGTCCGCCGCCTGGGCCACCGTGGCCACGATGGGGATGAAGCCGTCGGCCATGCTCTGTTCCAGCACGCCGGGGTTGATCTTCGTGATCTCGCCCACCAGGCCGTAATCCTCGCCGTCGCCCCGGTCCAGCTTTTTCGCCTGGATCAGCGCCGCGTCCAGCCCGGAGAGGCCCACAGCCCGGCCGCCGATGCGGGAGATCCGGTCCACCAGGTTCTTGTTCACCTTGCCGCACAGCACCATCTGCACCACGTGCATGGTCTCCTTGGTGGTGTAGCGCAGGCCGTTGATAAAGCGGGACTCAATGCCCATGCGGTCCAGGATCTCGTTGATCTCCGGCCCGCCGCCGTGGACCAGCACCACCTTCACGCCCACCAGGTTCAGAAGGACGATGTCCTCCATCACCGCGGCGAACAGCTCCTTGCTGATCATGGCGTTTCCGCCGTATTTCACCACAACGACTTTGCCGTTATACTTCTGAATATACGGCAGCGCCTGCACCAGGATCTGCGCCCGCTCGTAGTTCTCATTTCCAACCATCGTCATAAAATCGCCTTCTTTTTTCTTTTTGCCGGGCAATAGCCCGGCGCCCAGCCGCCCCGGGCGGCGTCACCAGCGACCCGCGTCACCGGTGGCGGGGGTCCTAAAGGGGGGCAAAGCGCTCCCTTTAACGACAATCAAGTCCGGTAGTCTCCATTGATCCTCACATAATCATACGTCAGGTCGCAGCCCCAGCAGGTGCAGCAGCCCGGGCCGTCGCCGGCGGTGATCCCGATAGTCACCTCGTCCTCGCTGAGGACGCGCTTGGCCAGGTCCTCGTCAAAGGGCAGGCCGCGGCCCGCCCGGCACACGGCCACCTCGCCGCCGCGGGACGCGAAGGTCACGTCCACGCGCTCGGGGTCAAATTCCTCGCCGGAATAACCCATGGCGCAGAGGATGCGGCCCCAGTTGGCGTCGCAGCCGAACACGGCCGCCTTGGTCAAACTGGAGCCGATGACGCTCTTGGCAAGGCGCTCCGCCGCGGCCTCGTCCTTCGCGCCGGCGACGGTGCAGGTGATCAAATGCTTGGCCCCCTCGCCGTCCTTGGCCATGCGCCGGGCCAGCCGGACGCAGACCTCCGTCAGCGCCTGGACGAAACGGGCGTACGCCTCCCCCTCTTCGCAGATCTCCGCGTTGCCCGCCAGGCCGTTGGCCAGCAGGAGGCAGGTGTCGTTTGTGGAGGTGTCGCCGTCCACGCTGATGCGGTTGAAGCTGACGCGCACCGCCTGCTCCAGAGCCTTTTTCACCAGCCCTTTGGAAATGGCGCAGTCTGTGGTCAAAAAGCACAGCATGGTGCCCATATTGGGGTGGATCATGCCGCTGCCCTTGGAGATGCCGCCGATGCAGACGGTCCTGCCGCCGATCTCCACGCTGACGGCTTCTTCCTTTTTCACCGTGTCCGTGGTCATAATGGCCGCGGCCGCCGCACCGGAGCCTTCCCGGCTCAGCGCTTTCGCCGCTGCAGGGATGGCGTCCTCGATGGCGGAAATGTTGATGGTCTGACCGATGACGCCGGTGGAACCCACCGCCACCTCCTCTTCCGCCACGCCCAGCGCCGCGGCGGCGCACCGCGCCATGCGGCGGGCGTTTTCCATGCTCCCGCCACAGCAGGCGTTGGCATTGCCGCTGTTGGCCACCACCGCCCGGGCCGCGCCGTTTCGCAAATGCTCCCGCGTCAGGAGCACCGAGGCGGCCTTGACCACGTTCTTTGTATACATGCCCCAGGCATTGCAGGGCGCTTCGGAGTAAAGCAGCATCAGGTCGTTCTTCTCCGGCGCGCTGCCGGCCTTGACGCCGGCGTGGACGCCCGCCGCCGTGAAGCCCTTTGCGGCGCACACCCCGCCGCCGATCGTTTTCAGCATCAAAATCACAACACCCCTTTTTCGATAAAAGCCAGGAATGGCCCACTCAAAGCTGCAGCCCCGCAGTTTCTTCAAAGCCCAGCATCAGGTTCATATTCTGTACCGCAGCGCCGGAGGCGCCTTTGCCGAGATTGTCGAACAGGGCCGTGATCAGCACCTGATCCTCATGCCCGCAGACGATCAACTCCAGCTTGTCGCTGCCCGCCATGGTATTGGCAGCGATCATCTTCTCCGTGTAGCCCAGCGGGGCGACGGAAACCAGCGCCGAGCCGGCATAGTGGCCGGCCAGCACATCCCGCAGCTGTTCCGCCGAAGGATGGCCCGGCAGCAGGGCGGTGTGCAGCGTTACAGAGGCGGCCATGCCCTTGTAGTAATCATCCACAATGGGGCAGAACACCGGGGGACGCAGCAGGGAGCACACCTTCTGCATTTCCGGCAGGTGCTTGTGCTCCAGGTTCAGCCCGTAGATCCGGGGGGAAAAGAGGGCGTCAGCCTTCTCCTCCGCCTCATACTCCGCGATCATCTTTTTGCCGCCGCCGCTGTAGCCGGTGAGGGAAAAGCAGGTCAGCGGATAATCCGCCGGCAGCAGGCCGTATTTCACCAGCGGATACACGGCGGAAATAAACCCGGTGGCGTGGCAGCCGGGGTTGGCTACCCGGCTGCTTTTTTCAATGGCCCCGCGGTGCTCCGCCGACAGTTCCGCAAAGCCATAGTCCCAGCCGGGGGCGGTGCGGTGGGCGGTGGAGGCGTCGATGACCCGAACCGCGGGGTTTTCGATCATGGCCACGGCTTCCCTGGCCGCCGCGTCGGGCAGGCACAGGAACACCAGGTCGGCGGCGTTGAGAAATTTCTTCCGCTCGGCGCTGTCCTTGCGCTTGTCCTCGTCGATGAGGAGCAGCTCAATGTCCTCCCGTTTTCCCAGACGCTCGTAGATCTGCAGGCCCGTGGTGCCCTCTTTCCCGTCGATATAAACGGCCGGTTTTCTCATGCTTCATCCGCTCTTTCCTTGAGAAATGACTCGATCACGCCGATCTGGCGCTCGGTCTCCGTCTTGGCGGGGCCGCCGAAGGAGGCGCGGTTCATGGCGCAGTTTTCCATGCGCAGGGCCTCGTAAACGTCTTGTTCAAACAAAGGCGAGATCTTCTGCAGCTCCTCCAGGGACAGGTCTTCCAGGGTCTTGCCGTTTTCCTGGCAGTAGTAGACCAGATTGCCCACGGTGGTGTAGGCATCCCGGAAGGGCATGCCCTTTTTCGTGAGATAGTCGGCGCAGTCCGTGGCGTTGATGAAGCCCCGGTTGGCCGCGGCGCGCATGTTCTCCGGATGGACCGTCATGGTCTCGATCATGCCGGCAAACACGGGGATGCACATTTTCACCGTGTCGATGGCGTCGAACACGCCCTCCTTGTCCTCCTGCATGTCCTTGTTGTAGGCCAGGGGCAGGGACTTCATGGTGGTGAGCAGGCTCATCAGCGCGCCGTAGACCCGCCCGGTCTTGCCCCGCACCAGTTCGGCCACGTCGGGGTTCTTCTTCTGGGGCATGATGGAGGAACCCGTGGAATAGGCGTCGTCCAGGTCGATAAACTTGAACTCCCAGCTGCACCAGAGGATGGTCTCCTCCGCCAGGCGGGACATGTGCATCATCAGAATGGACATGTCGCTCAAAAACTCGATGGCGTAGTCCCGGTCGCTGACGCCGTCCAGGCTGTTGTTCATGGGCCGGTCGAAGCCCAGTTCCGCCGCCGTGGCAAAGCGGTCGATGGGATAGGTGGTGCCGGCCAGGGCGCAGGAGCCCAGGGGGCACTCGTTCATGCGCGCCATGCAGTCCTCCATGCGCGTCACGTCCCGGCAGAACATATTGGCATAGGCCAGCAGATGCTGGGCAAAAGTGATGGGCTGGGCCCGCTGCAGATGGGTGTAGCCGGGCATGACGGTCTCGGTGTGCTGCTTTGCCTGATCGAGCAGCACCTGCTGGAAGTGCAGCAGCTCCGCCCGGATCTCTCCGATCTGCCGCTTCAAATACAGCCGGAAATCCACGGCCACCTGGTCGTTGCGGCTGCGGGCGGTGTGCAGGCGCTTGCCCGCCTCGCCGATGCGCTGGGTCAGGATGGTCTCGATGTTCATGTGGATGTCCTCGTTGTCGGCGGAAAATTCGATGTTTCCCGCCTCAATGTCCGCCAGGATGCCCGTGAGGCCCGCCAGGATCTTCTCGGCGTCCCCGGCGGAAATGATGCCCTGACGGCTGAGCATGGCGGCGTGGGCCATGCTGCCCTCGATATCCTCGCGGTAGAGCCGCGCGTCGAACTGGATGGAAGAGTTGAAGTCGTTGACCAGGGCGTCGGTCTCTTTGCGGAATCTTCCGGACCACAATTTCATAAGCTGGTTCCCCTTTTTTGTTTTGTGATGGAATAAATATACATTTCAAAGCGCAGGGCGGGGAAAACTTCCCCGCCCCGTCCTGTACCGATCTTATCCCTTACTTTGCCTTCTTGGCGGCGGCTTTCTTTGTTGCCTTGCCGGCCTTGGCGGCGGTCTCGCCCACCTTCTTGGCGACGGTCTTGGCCGCCTTGACGGAGGCCTTCTTCACCGCGGCGCGCTTTTCGGCCCGCTTGGCTTTCACGGCGGCGGCGCGGCGCTCCTCCATCAGGGCCTGCACAGTGATGGGCAGGCCGAAGAGCTTGATGAAGCCCTCGGAGTCGGCCTGGTCGTAGATGGACTCCTCTTCGCCGAAGGAGGCGATGGCGTCGTCATAAAGGGTGTAGGGCGACCAGACGCCGGCGTTGATCATGTTGCCCTTGTAGAGCTTCAGGCGCACGGTGCCGGTCACATGCTCCTGGGTGGAGGTGACAAAGGCGCTCAGCGCTTCGCGCAGGGGGCTGTACCACTGGCCGTCGTACACCAGGTCGGCAAACTTGATGGCCACCTGCTGCTTGTAGTGGGCGGTGTCCTTATCCAGGGTGATGGTCTCCAGCACCTGATGGGCGCGGTAGAGGATAGTGCCGCCGGGGGTCTCGTACACGCCGCGGCTCTTCATGCCCACCAGGCGGTTCTCCACCAGATCCACCAGGCCGATGCCGTTCTTGCCGCCGATGTCGTTGAGCTTGAGGATGATGTCCTTGGCGCTCATGGACTTGCCGTCCAGGGCCACGGGCACGCCCTTTTCAAAGTCCAGCGTCACATAGGTGGGCTCGTCGGGCGCCTGGAGCGGGGAGACGCCCATTTCCAGGAAGCCCTCCTTTTCATAGGTGGGCTCGTTGCCGGGATCTTCCAGATCCAGGCCCTCGTGGCTCAGGTGCCAGAGGTTCTTATCCTTGGAATAATTCGTTTCGCGGTTGATCTTCAGGGGGATCTTGTGGGCCTCGGCATAGGCGATCTCCTCTTCGCGGGACTTGAACTCCCAGAAGCGCCAGGGGGCGATGATGGTCATTTCCGGGGCAAAGTGACGGATGGCCAGCTCGAAGCGGACCTGGTCGTTGCCCTTGCCGGTGCAGCCGTGGACGATGGCGTCGGCCTTTTCCTTCTTGGCGATCTCCACCAGGCGCTTGGCGATCAGCGGGCGGGCAAAGGAGGTGCCCAGCAGATACCCGTCCTCATACACGGCGCCGGCCTGCATGGTGGGGATGATGAAATCGTCGACGAATTCCTCCGTCAGGTCCTCCACATACAGCTTGGACGCGCCGGTGGCCTTGGCCTTCTTTTCCAGGCCCTTCAGCTCGTCGGCCTGGCCCACGTTGCCAGACACAGCGATGACTTCACAGTTGTTGTAATGTTCCTTCAGCCAGGGGATCAGGACAGAAGTATCCAGTCCGCCGGAATACGCCAGAACGACTTTTTTGATCTCTTTCATCGATGAAACGCCTCCGTATGTAATATCAGGTTCTTTTCCCTTTTATTAAAAGCATAGCAGTATTATACCTCTTTTGAATGATTATGCAATGCAAAAAAGAAGAATTTTTCCATTTTTTTCGTTTTTCACAAGGCAAGCCCGATTTTTTGCCGTCCCTTTCGTCATTTTGCAGCCTTCACCCTGCATATATAATGAATATATTGAATATTTATTCATATTATCCGCTCTTGCGCCCATCGCGGCCTGTGATATAATAGGGAAAACGCCGGGCGCGGCGCCTCTCTGCGCCGCCGGCGCGGCGGGCCTGTTCCCGCGTTCCATCCCCTTGAGAAAAACAGCAAAGGAGTTTTGATGCTATGGCTATTTTAGTGACCGGCGGCGCCGGTTATATCGGCAGCCACTGTGTGGCCGCGCTGTGCGCGCGGGGCGTCGACGTGGTCGTCGTGGACAATCTCTCCACCGGCCACCGCGAAGCCCTCAAGGGCGGGCGGCTCTATGTGGGCGACGTGGGCGACCGGACGTTCCTCGAGGGCGTGTTCCGCCGGGAGCAAATCGAGGCCGTCATCCATTTCGCCGCCTTCTCCCTCGTGGCCGAAAGCATGGCCGTGCCGGAAAAATATTTCCGCAACAACTGCATGGCGGGCCTGACGCTGATCGACACCATGCTGAAATTCGGCGTGCCCTACCTCATCTTTTCCTCCACCGCCGCCACCTACGGCGAGCCGGACTATGTGCCCATCGACGAGGAGCACCCCAAGAACCCCACCAACGCCTACGGCGAGAGCAAGCTGATCGTGGAGCGCATGCTCCGCTGGAACGACAGCGCCCACGGCCTCAAATATGTGGCCCTGCGCTATTTCAACGTGGCCGGCGCCCTGGGCGACGGAAGCATCGGCGAGGACCACAACCCCGAGACCCATCTCATCCCCCTGGTGCTGGCCACCGCCCTGGGCCAGCGGGAAAAGCTGAGTCTCTTCGGCACCGACTACCCCACCCGGGACGGCACCTGCGTGCGCGATTACATCCACGTGGAGGATCTGATCGACGCCCATCTGCTGGCCCTGGAATACCTGAAGGCCGGCAAGCCCTCCGCCGCCTTTAACCTGGGCAACGGCCAGGGCTTCACCAACCGGGAGATCATCGAGACCGCCCGGCGCGTCACCGGCTGCGCCATCCCCGTATCCGAGGAGGGCCGCCGCCCCGGCGACCCCGCCGCCTTGATCGCCTCCAGCGAAAAGGCCATGGAGGTCCTAGGCTGGAACCCCAAACACGCCGCCATCGAGGACATCATCGGCTCCGCCTGGAACTGGCACCGCACCCACCCCGAGGGGTATCGGACAAACGCATAACGGGAAAGAAAGCGCTGTGGACCAGAAGGTCCACAGCGCTTTTATGTTTCTTCTTACGCCGGGGCCAATGCCCGGCCGGCGGTCGCCATTTGTTCTTCCGTCAGCACCCAGTCGGCGTCCAGGGCCGCGATGCGCCCGTCCCAGCACAGAAGATATTTGCCCTGGGCCCGGCCGTCAAAATCATAGACCTGCCAGGCGCGTTCTGCGCCCCAGGGGGCGCCGTCCGCTTCCCGGTAAGTATACAGCCGCACCTCGCGGCCCGCCTCGTCGAAAGCCGTCTCACCGTCATACGCCCGGTACATTTCCTCCACGCACCACTCGTACAAAAACGGCACGTGGACATCCACCACGGTGTAGGAAAGCCAGGGCGCACCCGTTGTGGTTTCCTCCCAGTCCGCGCGCTGGCGGTATTCCGACCGGGACAGAAGGGCCGATGCTTCCAGCTGCGTTTCCGTGCGGTAGTCCGCCCCGCCGTCCGCCCCCAGCATGGCCACCGTCAGCGGCGGCTCCAGCTGCGCCTCCAGGGAAAAAGCGCCGCTGCGGGCGGCCCACAGCAGCCCACAGGTCACAGCCCCCATCAGCGTAAAGGCCAGCACCACGTCCAGCGTCAGCGTCACGGCGCGGTTGACCCCCGCCGCCGTTCCCCGGCGCTTGAGGAAATTCTTGACGCCGTTGACCGCCAGCACCAGCACCAGAAAGCCCCCCAGCATGGCGGCCAGCGTCAGGCGCATGCCGGGCATCCGCTCCATCAGGAACACATAGACCAGGTGGAGCAAAAGCAGGACGATCAGCACCCGGATCAGGCCGCGGCAGCCCCGGGTGGGCAGAAACGCACCCTGCTCCGCCAGGCGGCGCGCCCGGCGCAGCCAGGCAAAATACACGCCCAGGTCCGCGGCGCACCAGAGGAAGAGGGCCAGCCAGCAAAAGCCGCCCAGCAGATTGGCCGCGCTGCTCAGCAGATCAATGGGGCTGTGGATCAGCGACCAGCACCAGGATGCTCCCATCCACAAACTCAGCAGCATCAGAAGGATCTGCAGCGGCGCCTGCCGCCGGGCGATCTTTTGGATGCTCCCGATCTCCAGGGCCGGCTCCGTTTCGATGGGCACCGGGTCCTCCGCTTCATTGTAAAAGATCTGCATGGCCCCGGAGGACGCCGCAATCTTCCATCCGGCGCGATCGCAGAACGCCTGAAAGACCTGCTGCTCCGGCGTGGCCGAGGGTTCGAACGCCGAAACGGGCAGGGCGTAGGACACGGTGAAATGCAGCTTTTTTGCTTCCATGCGGCGATAGCGCCAGCACCAGCCGGAAATACGCTCCAGCATCCAGCCCTTTTCCGCCATGCGCTCCAAATGGCGCGCCATGCCGGTGACATCGTAAAAGGAAAAAAGGGGCAGTTCCCGTTTGTACTCCTTCATCATGGTTCCTCCTCACGGAAAACGCGGCGATAATCCGCCGCCCGGGCGCAGAGGCTCTCATATTCCGCGCGCAGGGCCTCCTTGCCTTTCTCCGTCAGCACATAGCTGCGGCGGCGGCCCTCGGCGCGGGTCTGGCGGATCATGCCGGCCTGCGCAAATTCTTCCAGCAGATGATACAGCGTGCCCGCGCCGACCCGGACGCGTCCGTCCGTCATGGCGCTCACGGCGTCCATAATGTCCATGCCGCAGCACTCTTCATTCAGGCACAGGAGAATATAGTACATCTGCTCCGTCAGTGTTTGGAATTTTGCCCGGGGCATTCCTGTCACCCCCCTTATTATCGAATATCGATATTCTGTAAGCTCAGTATATTATCGATATTCGATATTGTCAAGGCTTTCCGGAAAATTTTTTGCGCATATTTTTTGCCCGGCGGCACACACTATGCCTGCGCGAAGGAACGCTTTGCGCAATTTGATCGTGCCTGGCCAAGAAAAGATCGGCTTCCCCTCCGCCCGCAGGGGCGGCAGGGAACGGGTATCGCGTCTGTTCTTTGCCGGGCACCCGTCAGGAGGTTATGATGATGTCCAGTTGTTCCTGTACCCCGAACAAGTCCATCAAGTGCTCCGTCACCCAGTGCGCCCATCACTGCAAGGACGACAATTACTGCGCCCTGTCCAGCATCCAGGTGGGCACCCACGAGGCAAACCCCACCGAGGTGAAGTGCACGGACTGCGAGAGCTTTACGCTCTGATTCTTAAAGGGGGGACGTTGTCCCCCCTTTAGATCCCCCTTCGCCTTCGCACAGCGAAGGCGGTTGCGGCCGCCGCGGCCGCAAGCAGTGGTGTGCTGCGCAGGCGCATGTCCTGCTCCGCACGATTTCAATTCAATTCGCCCTGCGGGCGAATTTCTAAAGGGCTCCGCCCCTTAGGGACCCCCATGCCGGGCGGCACCCCGGCAGAAAGGACGGCAGGCCAATGAAAAAGAACTCCCTCTACCGCATCGCCGGCGCAGCCGGCGGCTTTGTCAATGGATTATTCGGCGGTGGCGGCGGCATGGTGCTGGTGCCGCTGCTGCTGCGGGGCGGGCAGCTCCAGGCCAAGGAGACCTTCGCCAGCGCGGTGGCGATCATCTTCCCCATCTGCGCGGTGTCCTTCCTGGCCCAGCTCTTTTTTGTGGATTTTCCCTGGCTGCAGTCCGTGCCGTATCTCATCGGCGGGGCGGCCGGCGGGCTTCTTGGCGGCAAACTCTTCCGCAGCATGCCGCCGCTGTGGCTCAAGCGCATTTTCGCCCTGTTCATTCTCTACGGGGCCTGGCGGTATCTGACGGCATGACGGACGTACTCATTGCCTGCGCCGCGGGTTTCGGCACCGGCATCCTCTCCGCCTTCGGCATCGGCGGCGGCACGCTGCTGCTGTTGGCCATGACGCTGTTTCTCGGCGTGGAGCAGGAGACCGCCCGCTGCATCAACCTGCTCTACTTCCTGCCCACCGCCCTGGGTTCCCTCCACTACCACAGGAAAAACGGCTACCTGAAAAAGGAAGCCATTGCCGGCGCCGTTCCCTGGGGCATGGCCCTGGCCGTGGCGGGCGCCGTGACCGCCGCCCTGGTGGGCACGGACCTTCTGCGCCGGGCCTTCGGATTCTACCTTTTGTGGGCCGGCGTCTCCGTGCTCCTGCCCAAAAAGAAGCAAAAGAAAAGCGGCGATTGACCCGCCGCCTCCGGCTTTCTCCCTTCCCGCGGCCGCCTTTTCCGGCGGACGCGGTTTTTCATATAAAAAATTCCCTCCGGCCCCTTGACAATCTCTGGTTATGTGGTATATTTATATCATCACGTGATAAATACACCACATATCAAAGGAGGAATCCCGATGCGTACCAAACGACCTGTCAATTATCTGGGTTTTCTGTCCCTGGTGGCCCTGCTGGCCCCCATGGGCCATCTCACCGGCGAGATCGGGTTTTACGGTTTCCTGGGCTTTCTGTACTACGTTCGCTACTTCACCGTGCTCCCCGACGAATTTTTCCGTGAAAACGTGCGCCGCGCCGCCATGGCCGCGTGGCTCAGCGAAATGGTGCTCCTGGCGCCGCTGACCTATCTCAGCTTTTTCTTTTCCGGCGCGGCGCGGGCCCTGGCCACGGGCTTCGGCCTCAGCTTTGCCGCGGCCATCTTCGTCTTCACCATCGCCCTGATGGTCTACGAGTACCGCGAAGCGCAAGGGGCCGCCGATGATTAAGAACCGCATCAAAGAATACCGCGCCCGCTTCAACATGAAGCAGGAGGAGCTGGCCGCCCGGGTGGGCGTCCGGCGGGAGACCATCGGCAACCTGGAAAAGGGGCGCTACAACCCCTCCCTGGTGCTGGCCTGGAACATCGCCCAGGTTTTCGGCGTGACGATCGAGGAGATCTTCACCGTGGAAAACGACGACGGCGCGGAGTAAAAACACATCATTTTCCACCAAAAAGGCGTCCCGACGGGGCGCCTTTTCTCCGTTGTCCGCCGCTTTTTATTCTTGCGCGCCAAGGCCCGCTATACTATAATAAAGAAATACAGGCACAAGCCATTGCAAGGAGGCACCCTATGCTGCGCATCGACGAGATCCATCTGGCGCCGGGGGAACCGGAAACGCTGCTGCCGGAACGGGCGGCGCGCCGGCTGCACCTGAGCGCCGCCGCTCTGGAATATTTCCGCATCGTCCGCCGCTCGGTGGACGCCCGGCGGGAGGTTTCCATCGTCTACTCCGTCCATGTGAAGGTGCGCGGCGAGGATAAGCTCCTAAAGCGCTGCCGGGACAAGCACATCTCCAAAGTCGCGTCCCAGCGCTACGCGCCGCCGTCTTCGGCCTATGGCGGATCATCCCGCCCGGTCGTCGCCGGGGCGGGGCCCGCGGGGCTGTTCTGCGCGCTGTTGCTGGCCCGGGCCGGGGCCCGGCCCATTCTGCTGGAGCGAGGCGCGCCCGTGGAACAGCGCCGCGCCGACGTGGACTTTTTCTGGAAGACAGGCCTGCTCAGCGAAGGCTCCAACGTCCAGTTCGGCGAGGGCGGCGCGGGGACGTTTTCCGACGGGAAGCTCAACACCGGCACCCACGACCTGCGCAACCGCTGGATCTTAGAGCAGCTGGTGCGTCTGGGCGCGCCGGAGGAGATCCTGATCGACGCCAAGCCCCATGTGGGCACGGACAAGCTGTTCTTCGTGCTGCAGAACCTGCGCACGGAGCTGCTGGCCCTGGGCTGCGACATCCGCTTCGGCAGCCGCCTGAGCGACCTCTCCATCGAAAACGGCCGCCTGACCGGCGTCCGCACCCTCTCCTGCAGCGACGATTTTATTAAGACCGACACCCTGGTGCTGGCCGTGGGCCACAGCGCCCGGGACACCTTTGAAATGCTGTACCGCCGGGGCGTTGCCATGGAGCAAAAGCCCTTTGCTGTAGGCGTGCGCCTCGAGCACCGCCAGAAGGACATCGACCTGGCCCAGTACAAGCAATACGCGGGGCACCCTTCCCTGCCCCCCACCTCTTACAAGCTCTCCTGCCATACGAGCGCCGGACGCGGGGTCTTTTCCTTCTGCGTCTGCCCCGGCGGGCAGGTGGTAGCCGCCGCCTCGGAACAGGGGCGGCTGGTGACCAACGGCATGAGCGCATACGCCCGGGACGGGGAAAACATCAACGGCGGCCTCCTGGTGGGCGTCACGCCGGCGGATTTCGGCGGCAGCCATCCCCTGGCAGGGGTGGAATTCCAGCGCCGCCTGGAAGAAGCGGCCTTTCGCGCCGGCGGCGGCAAGTTCATCGCCCCGGCCCAGCGGGTGGAGGATTTCCTGGCCCGCCGCCCCTCGGCGGGGCCCGGGGCCGTGCTGCCCAGCTACCGCCCCGACGTGCGCTGGACGGACCTGCACAGCTGCCTGCCCCCCTTCCTCACCGAAGCGCTGGAGGAGGCGCTGCCCATTCTGGGCCGGCGCGTGGCGGGCTACGACAGCCCCGACGCTGTGCTCACGGCGGTGGAAAGCCGCTCGTCCTCTCCGGTGCGCATTTTGCGCGATAAAGAAACGTATCAGTCCCCCCTCAATGGGCTTTACCCCTGCGGCGAAGGCGCGGGCTACGCCGGCGGCATCCTGTCCGCCGCGGCCGACGGCATCCGCTGCGCGGAAAAAATCATAGAAGCAGCAAAGTAAAGGAGCGAAGAGTATATGGGCAACGTATTGGCCGTGTGCGTCAGCACGGAAAAAGGCACGCAGAAACAGAATGTGGGCACCGCCGTGTTCGTGGAAGACTGGGGCATCGAGGGCGACGCCCACGCCGGCAAATGGCATCGGCAGGTCTCCCTGCTGTCCCACGAAAAGATCGAGGCCTTCCGCGCCCGGGGCGCCCAGGTGGAAGACGGCGCCTTCGGCGAGAACCTGGTGGTCTCCGGCATCGACTTCCGTTCCCTGCCCCTGGGCACAAAGTTCCAGTGCAACGACGTGGTGCTGGAGCTGACCCAGATCGGCAAGGAATGCCACAACGGCTGCGAGATTTACAAGATCATGGGCGACTGCATCATGCCCCGGGAGGGCGTGTTCACCCGGGTGCTCCACGGCGGCTCCATCTCCGTGGGCGACACCCTGCGCATCCTGGAGGACGCCTGAGCGCCCCGCTCCCCGCCCCACACCCTGGCTATCGCATTATTTTGGAGGTAACACATTCATGACCGGAACCATCGGAATCAAAGCGGATTTTCTCACCAGCAAACACAAGCGCGACATCGAACACGTCGCGCTGAACAACAATCTCAAGATCCATTACTTCACCGACGAGGCGGATATGGACGCCGTCATCGGCCAGTGCGAGATCCTGTACGGCTACATCCCCCCGGAAAAGCTGCGCGCGGCATCGTCCCTGCGCTGGCTGGCCTGCGCCTCCTCGGGCGTGGAGCAGTATCTGGCAGAGTATCTTTACCCCAACCCCGGCGTCATCCTGACCAATTCCGCCGGGGCCTACGGCATCACCATCAGCGAGCACATTCTTATGACCATGCTGATGCTCATGCGCCGCATCCCGGAATACCACGCCGTCGTCTCCGCCCACCGGTGGGAGGACCTGGGCCGCATCCGCTCCATTTACGGCAGCGTGATCACCGTCATCGGAACCGGCGACATCGGCACAGCCTTCGCCCAGCGGGCCAAAGCCCTGGGTGCCGCCCACATCCGCGGCGTCCACCGCACCAATAAGCCCCTGCCCCGCTGCTTTGACGAGAGCTATGCCGTGGAGGATCTGGACTTTGCCCTGGCCGGGGCCGACGCCGTGGTCATGTGCGTCCCAGGAACGAAGGAGACCGAGAACCTCATCACCCGGGAGCGGCTGGGCCTTTTGAAAAAGACGTCCGTCCTCATCAACGTGGGCCGGGGCAGTTCCCTGGACCAGGACGCCCTGATGGACGCCCTGAACCGCGGCGAGATCGCCGGCGCAGCCCTGGACGTGACCACCCCGGAGCCCCTGCCGGCGGACCACCCCCTGTGGAACACCCGCAACCTGATCATCACCCCCCACGTGTCCGGCAATATGACCCTGGACATCACCTGCGACCTGGACGTTCACATGTTCTGCGACAATCTGGTGCGCTACTGCCGCCAGCAGCCCATGAAGCACATCGTCGAGCGCAGCGTCGGCTATTGAGCGACGGAAAGGAGCCGCTATGTTTTTCTTCAACAAAAAAAGCCCCGAGGAAAAAGCCGCGGAGCATCTGGAAAAATTGCGCCGCACCGAAGGCGACCGCGCTTTCGGCGGCGCACTGCTGACCCCTGCGGGCGAACTGTCCCTGGCAGACATCTGCGTGATGCGTCTTGCCCCCGATGAGCAGAACCTCATTGTGGAGTGCCGCCGCAAACGGCTGGTCATCCCCTATGCCGACCTGCGCGGCATGACTACCTCCAGCGAAGCAGAAATTGCCCGCGGCGAAAGCTCGATTTCCGCTCTGGAGATGAATGCTTTGATCGAGGGCGACGCCGGGCAGTTTCTCGGCCCCCTGAGCAAAACTGTTACCTCCCGCGCCCGTTGGTTTCTGCAATTGGATTATGTCGATGGAACCGGCGTCCCATCCCACTTGATCTTTATCGCCTACAGCATGCGCGGCCCCTACATCGCCGGCAGCAAACTTTATGCCGCCGCACTGTTTGAAGAAACCGTTGCCGACATCATCGCGCGGCGCGAAGAGCGCTGAAAAAGTTTCGTTTGTAAAATCCAGCGCAGGAAATCGACCCTTTTCTTAAGAAAATTTTACGCATTTTCCAAGGGATACCCCATTGTTATTTCGGCCGATCCGCGGTATGCTTATGGTAGGGACAGATCGCCGCGGCGCGTGCGTTCCGTTCCTGTTCATACTGCTGAGAGGAGATGGTTCCGATGAACAAGAAATGCCACTGGTCATTGGCCAGCTATTTGATGGGCGACGGTTCCTGGCGGCTGCGCGGTCTGGCGCTGAAGCTGGGCAGCATCATGCCGGACGTCCTGGTATACACCTATTGGACCGGACATAAATACGACGCCACCGCCCAAACGGTGGCGGAGAACCTGGCGGAGCTGAAGGAGAACGGCACCTGGACCCTGGCCGACTGCTTCCGCCTGGGGTACAACCTCCATTTTCTGGAGGATTACTTCACCTATCCCCACAACACGCACTTCGAGGGCGGCTTCATCGCCCACTGCCGGTATGAGCACCGCCTGTCCAAGGCTTTGAGCGCATACCTGCGCCAGGCACGCAGCACCGAAACGGTGCGCCGCCCCGGCAGCGCGGTCAGCGCCGTACTGAACGAGCAGCACCGCGCCTACATGAACGCCCGCCCCTCCCCCGAAACGGACGTGGCCTACATCGTATCCGCCGCCGAGGCGGTGACCGCGGAGGTATTCGAAGCGTTCAACCGCCAGGCCGTCACGCCCCGCTCCCGCGCCTTCATGGCCCGCGTCGGGGTCTGAGGATCCCTCAGCCATCCTGGGAAGCATCGCAAAACTTCGATGCTTCCCCTTTTTTTATTTTTTCCTCCCCGCTGAAAAAATCCGCGCCGCCAAATCGTATTCAGGGTGAAAGCACAAGCCGGCCGGCTCTGCAGAAAAGGAGATGAACGCCATGACTGATTCAGAGCGCCGCGCCCAGGCGCAGCGCCTTGTGGAAACGTATTCCGACCTGATCCTCCGCCTGTGCTACACCTATCTGAAAAACACGCAGGACGCCGAGGACATTTGCCAGGACACCTTTTTGAAGCTGTTGACCCTCCGGCGCACATTTGACTCGCCGGAGCACGAAAAGGCCTGGGTGATCCGCACCGCCTCCAACGCGTGCAAGGATCTTCTGAAAAGCGCCCATCGCCGCACCACCTGCGCGCTGGACGAATGCTGCGCCGCCGCCGCGCCGGAACAGAGCGACGGCAGCGTTCTGGATGCGGTGCAGACCTTGCCGGAACCGTACCGCGAGGTGATCTATCTGCATTACTACGAAGGCTACAGCCTCAAAGAGATCGGCACGCTGCTGTCGATCCCCGCCGCCACCGTGGGCACGCGTCTGGCCCGAGGCCGGGAAAAACTGAAGACGATTCTGGGAGGAGACCTTTATGAAAACTGTATTTGATTATAAAAAAGATCTGGATACCCTGCATTTTACAGAGCAGGAAAAAGCCGCCATGGCTGACCGGCTGCTTCGCTCCGCGCAGGCCCATACTCCCCCGCGCAGGCGCCGCCACCCCCTGGGCCGGGGCATGGCCGTCGCCGCAGCCGCAGCGCTGTGCCTGTGCGTCGTGGCCGGCGCCGCCGGAGTCCTGAAAGCGCCCAGTCAGGTTTTCGCCCCCGTCTTCGGCACCGCCGAAACGGAGATCATCGACAAGATCGGCCATCCCGTGGACGCCTCCGCCACCGCTGACGGCGTCACCGTCACTGCCGACGCCGTCATCGGCGACAAGTACCACTACGCCATCGTCTACACCATCGCCAAGGACGACGGCACCGCCTTTGACGCCGATCTGACGCCCATCCCCGAAAGCGGCGTGCTGAATCTGCGCTGGCAGTCCAGCAACACCACCGTCGGCCTGCCCGTCGGCGGCCACGGCTCAAGTTATTTCTTCGACGCCGACCCCGCCGACAACGCCATTCAGTATATCGAGCAGTATTCCCCCAACAAGCCCCTGTCCCCCGGCGGCCGGGTGAAGACCGTGTTCCAGGATCTGTGCCCCGGCGCCCCCGGCAGCGAGCCCCTGGCCGAGGGCAAGTGGGTGCTCCGCTTCGCCATGAACTTTGAAGACGCCTCCGTGGCCCTGAGCGCCGGACAGGAGACCTCTCTCAACGGCATGGACGTGACCGTGGACGCGGTCACCCTCTCCCCCCTGGCCCTGCGGGTGGATTACACGGTGCATGAAGAGTTCGTCTGGGCGGAGCAGGAGGACGGCCGCATCAGCGAAGAAAACGCCGCCCTGCAGGATGCTTTCCTGGACGACCTCACCCTGCGCGTCACCATGAAGGACGGCACGGTGTACGACCTGACCGGCTCTGCCGGCGGCCAGATCGACCGCAGCCAGAAGGGCGTCACCGTGTGCAGCAAGGACAATCTGCTGCCCCAGGTGGTGGACCTGGCCGACGTCGCCAGCGTCACCGTGGGCGACTGCGTGATCCCCGTGGAATTGTAAAAAAAGAGGGCTGCGGCTTTCGCCGCAGCCCTCCTTTCCCTTTTACGCGCCGGCTTCGGTCTCGGCTTCTGCAGGCGCAGTTTCCGCCGGATCGTCTTCCGCCGGGCGGCTGGTCACTTCGATGGTATAGTCCTCCGCGCCGGGCAGGAGGCCCAGAAAATCCCGCACCGTTTCCTCGGCCCGCTGCCGGGCCGCGGTGAGCAGGCCGCCTTCTATGGCCTTTTGCTCGATGGCGCTTTTCTGGTCCGCGGTGAAGCCGGTGTAATCCTCGATGGAGATGGGGTTGAAAATGCTGTGGGTCTCGTCGTAGACCTGCAGGCTGCCCTCCTCCACCTCGTTGGAAAGGATCTCCACCGCCGGCAGGGTGACGGAAATGGTATCGCCGTTGACCTCCACCTCCGCCCGGGACAGGTCCACCCCCGCCCGGATGACGCCGTCATAGGACACGATGAAGCTCTTGGTGGTGAAGGGCACCTCCCAGCCGTAAAAATCCAGGGTGTTTTCAAATTTGCCCATGTTGGTGTAGTGGTACTCGACGCTGACCAGGTCGCTCACCTCGCGCAGATGCTGGCCCAAAAGGTCCGCGGTGATCTCCGGCTCCCGCGCCTGCCCGCCCCGGGCCGCGCCCAGGAAAAAGGCCAGGATCACTGCCGCCGCGATCACCGCCGCGGCGATGAGCCGCCCTTTCAGCCGCCGGCTGAAACTCTTTTCTTTGCCCGTCATATCCGTTTCCTTTCTCTGTATGGATTCTCTTTGTTTTATATGTATATATGGATACTCTATCGCCAGTATAACACGCCGCTCCCGCCGCCGTCCACAAAAAGCCTGTGCGCACCCCATGGAAGCTGAGGTGCGCACAGGCTGTAAGTTGTAAAAATATGCCTTAAAATTCCGCGTTTCCCACGGTGCGGGGGTAAGGGAGCACATCGCGGATATTCGAAACGCCCGTCAGGTACATAATCATGCGCACCCCATCCGGCTGAAGCCGGATGGGGACCCCGATTTTATCTTTGTCCGCCGGAAATGAATTCCGCCGGACGCAGGATTTTAGCTGCGCCAAAATGCCTGCACGCGCGACGCGCGCATTCGAGCGCATTAGAATTCCGCGTTGCCCACGGTGCGGGGGTAGGGGAGCACGTCGCGGATGTTGCTCACACCGGTGAGGTACATGATCATGCGCTCGAAGCCCAGGCCGTAGCCGGCGTGCTTCGTGCCGCCGTAGCGGCGCAGATCCAGATACCACCAGTAATCCTCGGGCTTCATGCCCAGCTCCCGGATGCGACTCTCCAGCAGGTCCAGCCGCTCCTCGCGCTGGCTGCCGCCGATGATCTCGCCGATGCCGGGCACCAGGCAGTCCGCCGCGGCGACGGTCTTGCCGTCGTCGTTCAGGCGCATGTAGAATGCCTTGATATCCTTGGGATAATCGGTGACGAACACGGGCTTTTTGAAAATCTGCTCGGTGAGATAGCGCTCGTGCTCCGTCTGCAGGTCGCTGCCCCAGGCCACGGGGAACTTGAAATCCTCGCCGCTCTCGCTCAGGAGCTTCACGGCCTCGGTGTAGCTGACGCGGCCGAAATCGGAATTCATCACATGCTCCAGCCGCGCGAGCAGGCCCTTATCCACAAAGCTGTTGAAGAATTTGATCTCGTCCGGGCAGCGCTCCATGGTGCGGCGGATGATGAATTTGATCATATCCTCGGCCGTGTCCATATAGTCATTCAGGTCGGCGAAGGCCATTTCCGGCTCGATCATCCAGAACTCGGCGGCGTGGCGCTGGGTATTGGAGTTTTCGGCGCGGAAGGTGGGGCCGAAGGTGTAGACCTTGCCGAAGGCCAGGGCGAAGGGCTCCACGTTCAGCTGGCCGGAGACGGTCAGGTTCGCGGCCTTGCCGAAAAAGTCCTGGCTGAAATCCACTTCGCCGTCCTCGGTCAGGGGCGGGTTCTTGGGGTCCAGGGTGGTCACGCGGAACATCTCGCCGGCGCCCTCGCAGTCGCTGGCGGTGATCAGGGGCGTGTGGACATAGACAAAGCCCCGCTCCTGGAAAAATTCGTGGATGGCCATGGCCGCCACGGAGCGCACCCGGAACACTGCGGAAAACAGGTTCGTGCGGGGGCGCAGATGGGCGATGGTGCGCAGGTATTCCACGGTGTGGCGCTTTTTCTGCAGCGGGTAATCCGGAGCGGAGGCGCCCTCCACCTCCACGGAAGCGGCGGTGATCTCCAGAGGCTGCTTTGCCTCGGGCGTCAGCTTCACGGTGCCGCGGACGATGATGGCCGTGCCCACGTTCAGCTTGGCCACCGCCTTATAATTTTCGATCTTGCCGTCTTCAAACACGATCTGCAGATTTTTGAAGCAGCTGCCGTCGTTGAGCTCGATAAAGCCAAAGGTCTTCATGTCGCGCACCGTGCGCACCCAGCCGCAAACGGTGACTTCCTTTCCGTCGTACAGCGCGCTGTCGGCATAGACAGCGGCGATCTCCGTTCGTTTCATTGTTCCTTCCCCTTCTTTCAGGTGTTATGCTTTCGTCAAAACATACAGACATTATAGCCATTTTTGTCTTGTTTGACAAGGTAATGGCAGAAAAAACTCCTTGATTTTCGCCGGTTCATATCCTATGATAAAACAGAGCGTGAAAAGCGCACGGAAAACGAGGTGTCTGCGCAATGCCTTCCCTGTCCGCTGCGGCGCTGTGGTATCTTTTGGCGGTCAATCTGGCCGCGCTGTGCGTCTTCGGCCTGGACAAGCGCCGCGCCCGGCGGGACGAATGGCGCATCCCGGAAAAGACGCTGTTTCTCCTGGCCCTGGCCGGGGGCAGCATCGGCGCTCTGGCCGGCATGCGCATCTTTCACCACAAGACCCGCAAATGGTATTTCCGCTTCGGGATCCCGGCGATCCTGGCGCTGCAGCTTCTCGCCGCGCTGTGGCTGAGCGGCGCGCTGCCCCTTCCCTGAAGCGCAGAAACACAGCAGGAAAAGTCCCGGCTCCGCTCCGGCGGACCGCCGACATAGAAGAAAGGATGTTGAACTATGATCTATTCGACCGAAGTACAGCATATGTGCCCCATCGCCAAGGGCGCATATCACGGCCCCGCTCCCATTCCCGAAGAGGGTAAATGGGTCCAGGCCAAAGAGATCAGCGATATCAGCGGCCTGACCCACGGCATCGGCTGGTGCGCTCCCCAGCAGGGCGCCTGCAAGCTGACGCTGAACGTCAAGGACGGCGTCATCGAAGAGGCCCTGGTGGAGACCATCGGCTGCTCCGGCATGACCCATTCCGCCGCCATGGCTTCCGAGATCCTCATCGGCAAGACCCTGCTGGAAGCCCTGAACACCGACCTGGTGTGCGACGCCATCAACACCGCCATGCGGGAACTGTTCCTGCAGATCGTTTACGGCCGCACCCAGACCGCCTTCTCCGAGGGCGGCCTGCCCATCGGCGCTTCCCTGGAAGACCTGGGCAAGGGTCTGCGCAGCCAGGTGGGCACCATGTTCGCCACCAAGGAAAAGGGCCCCCGCTATCTGGAGATGGCCGAGGGTTACTGCACCCGCGTGGCCCTGAACAAGGACAACGAGATCATCGGCTATGAATTCATCAATCTGGGCAAGATGATGGACTTCATCAAGGGCGGCATGGACGCCGGCGAGGCCATGGAAAAGGCCAAGGGCCGCTACGGCCAGTTCGACAGCGCCGTCAAATACGTCGATCCCCGCGAGGAATAAGGAGGAAATAGGCATGGCTTTGTTTGAAAGTTACGAAAGAAGAATCGACAAGATCAACGGCGTCCTTGCCCAGTACGGGATCGGCAGCGTGGAGGAATGCAAGACCATCTGCGACGAAAAGGGCATCAATCCCTACGAAACCGTCAAGGGCATCCAGCCCATCTGCTTTGAAAACGCTGCATGGGCCTATACCGTGGGCGCCGCCATCGCCATCAAGAAAGGCGTGAAGACCGCCGCCGAGGCCGCCGAGGCCATCGGCATCGGCCTGCAGTCCTTCTGCATCCCCGGCTCCGTGGCCGAGGACCGCAAGGTGGGTCTCGGCCACGGCAATCTGGGCGCCATGCTGCTGCGCGACGAGACCAAGTGCTTCGCCTTCCTGGCCGGCCACGAGTCCTTCGCCGCCGCCGAAGGCGCCATCGGCATCGTCCGCAACGCCAATAAAGCCCGCAAGGAGCCCCTGCGCGTCATCCTCAACGGCTTGGGCAAAGACGCCGCCCAGATCATCTCCCGCATCAACGGCTTCACCTATGTCCAGACCCAGTTCGACTACTATACCGGCGAGCTGAAGATCGTCCGCGAGATCCGCTACAGCGAGGGCGAGCGCGCCAACGTCCGCTGCTTCGGCGCAGACGATGTCCGCGAGGGCGTGGCCATCATGCATCACGAGGGCGTGGACGTGTCCATCACCGGCAACTCCACCAACCCCACCCGCTTCCAGCACCCCGTGGCCGGCACCTATAAGAAAGAGTGCATCGAGCAGGGCAAAAAGTACTTCTCCGTGGCCAGCGGCGGCGGCACCGGCCGCACCCTGCACCCGGACAACATGGCCGCCGGCCCCGCCAGCTACGGCATGACCGACACCATGGGCCGCATGCACTCCGACGCCCAGTTCGCCGGCTCCTCCTCCGTCCCCGCCCACGTGGAGATGATGGGTTTCCTGGGCATGGGCAACAACCCCATGGTCGGCGCTACTGTTGCGGTGGCTGTCGCTGTAGCCGAGTGCCTGAACAAGTGATCCAGCGGGGCAGACCTGCTTCCCCGCGCCGGCCATGACCGCGCCGCACGGCGCGTACAAGCGTTTTGCCCCAGGCAAAACCTTGGTTTTGACCGGATTCACTCCGGGCAAAACAAGTGCAATCCAAGGGCTCCCGAAAAATCCGTGATTTTTCGGGAACCGGCGCTGCTGTTGCGGTGGCTGTCGCTGTAGCCGAGTGCCTGAACAAGTGATCCGGCGGAGCAGACCTGCTTCCCCGCGCCGCAGGGCACAAAGCGGCAGCGCATCCGTTTCTTCGGAAGATTTTGCCTCCCGGGCCAGAATGGCCCGGGAGGCATTTTCCTGCTCCCGCAGTGAAAAATCCTATAAATATCTTGTAAAATTTGAAAAACCATGGCAGAATAAAAATAAGCATCGCCCTCTGGAGGACCTCTCCCCAGAAGACCCCGCACCGGGGAGCACTGCACCGACAGCCGTATAGACTTCTTTCGTCCTCCTCTGGGATTTTTGAAAAAGAGGAGGATTTTTTATGCGCAGAATCAGGAAACTCGCGTCCGTCGTCCTCGCTCTGGCGCTGACGGCCGGTCTGCTGGCCGTCCCCGCATCGGCGGCGGGCAAGCCCTACATCACCCAGGTGGAGGCCGGCAGCCACTTTTCCCTGGCCGTGACCAGCGACGGCTCGCTGTACGCCTGGGGCTATGCCACCACCGCCAAGCTGTTCCCCGGCGGCAAGAACGGCTCCAACGTCCCGGTGAAGCTCATGACCGGCGTCAAATCGGTGGCGGCCAGTTCGGTGGGAAATCAAGGCGCTGTCGAGGTGCGGAAATACGATGAGTACGGCTATATCTCCTATTATCAGACACCCGGTACGGTGGTGGCCATCATCAAGGAGAACGGCGACCTGTATACCTGGGGCGACAACATCTGCTACCAGCTGGGCAAGGGCTACTATGAGGCGGAGCAGGACAGCTACCAGCCTCATTTCGTCATGAAGGACGTGGTGAAGGCGGCCACCAACGACCACGCCTGCGCGGCGGTGACGGAAAACGGCGACCTCTATTTCTGGGGCTACAATCTGGCCAGCCGCTACGGTCAGGGCCCGGGAGGCGCTGCGCTCTACGCCGACCCCACCGTCATCCTCACCGATGTGCAGGATGTGGAACTGAGCGGCAACCTTGTGGTGGCCCTGAAAAAGGACGGTTCCGTCTGGGCGATGGGGTCCACCCTCTGGGGCGCCCTGAGCCAGGGGGATGCGGAAAACGCCTATCTCGTGGATGAAATGGTCAAGATCATGGATGGCTGCAAGGACATCTCCACCGGCTATCACTTCATCACAGCCCTGAAGAAGGACGGCACGCTGTACGGCTGGGGTTCCAACACCTTCACCGTGCTGGGCGCCTTCTTCGACGACATGCCCTACACCGCCTCCCCCAGGGTGATCGACACCAATGTGAGAAGCGTGGACGCGGGCGATAACAACATCTACTACATCAAAAACGACAACTCCCTCTGGAGCCTCGGATACGGCAAGGGCGGCCTGCGGGGCATCGGCAACGACATCGGCTACACGGCCTCGGACGGCCATGACTACGACTATCCCTACTGGCCCACCCGGGTGGACACCGACGTGCGCTCCGTCTCCGGCGGCGCCAGCCATGCCCTCTATCTGAAAAACGACGGCACCATGTGGGGCTTCGGCGGGCCGGAGCACACCTCCGAGGGCGGCGCCATCCTGGGCCGGGGCAGCACGTGGGGCGAGACCGTCTCCTTCGTGGACCGGGGGGAGACCTTCTACTCCCACTCCGCCTACCAGTGGCACGCCGCGAAGTGCGGCCTGTCCTACGGCTCCTTCGCCAGCCAGTTCGGCACCTTCTTCCGGGACGTGGCCGACGACGCCTATTACTATGACGCCGTGATCTGGGCGGTGGACCAGGGCATCACCAACGGCACCAGCGCCGCCGCCTTCTCCCCGAACCAGACCTGCACCCGCGCCCAGATCATCACGTTCCTGTGGCGCGCCGCCGGCAGCCCCGCGCCGGCGGCATCCCACGCGGTGCCCGACGTGGCGGAGGGCGAATACTATTCCACCGCCGTCCAGTGGGCAGCGGAAAACAACCTGTTCAACGAGGGCACGCTCTTCCGGCCCAACGATCCCTGCACCCGCGGCGCGGCGGTGGAATTCATGTGGCGCGCCGACGGCTGCGTCAACATCACCACGGAGACCGGCTTCACCGACGTGCCCATGGAGGCCTCCTACAGCATCGCTGTGGACTGGGCCGTGCTCCAGGGCATCACCAACGGCACCAGCGCCACCACGTTCTCCCCGGAGCAGACCTGCACCCGGGGCCAGATCGTGACGTTCCTCTACCGCGCGTTTGCCTGACGGGCGCGGAAAGCCCCTTTCCACTGCAAGGCGCGCTTCTCCCCGGCCGCCCTTCCCGGCGGCCGGGGAATTTTCCGCCCCGCAAGGCGCTGCCAAATCCTGAAAAAATGCACGCCGGCCTTGTTGCGGCGGAGAAAATGTGATACACTGATGAAAATGCTTGATAAGGAGCGTAACAGCATGTCATTTCGGCATTTAACGCAGTTCGACGACCTGTCCATGGAGGACTGGGACGCCCTGTACCGCCAGGCCAGCGACATCATGGCCCACCCCGAGGCCTATATCGACGCCTGCCACGGCAAAGTGTCCTGCAATTTGTTCTACGAGCCCTCCACCCGCACGAACTTCTCCTTCCAGACCGCCATGATGCGCCTGGGCGGCAGCGTGTTCGGCTTTG
>CAJFFX010000009.1 GCA_904374485.1 Candidatus Pseudoscillospira falkowii
GCTGCAGCGTTTGACAGATTACTGGTCCGACGTGCGCGAGCGCTATGCCGAGTTCGAGTCCGACCTCAAGACCCCCGTCACCGATATCTACCGTTATGAGATTCCCGGCGGCCAGTACACCAACCTCAAGCCCCAGGTGGAGAGCCTGGGCCTGGGCAACCGGTTCCAGGAAGTCAAGGAGATGTACAAGAAGGTCAACGACATGCTGGGTGATCTGGTGAAGGTCACGCCGTCGTCCAAAATGGTGGGCGATATGGCCATCTTTATGGTCCAGCACGATCTGACCCCCGAGAACATTCTGGAAAAAGGCCGCGATCTGAGCTATCCCGACTCCGTCATCAGCTATTTCAAGGGCATGATGGGCCAGCCGGCCTGGGGCTTCCCCGAGGAGCTGCAGAAGATCGTCCTCAAGGGTGAAAAGCCCATCACCTGCCGTCCCGGCGAGCTGCTGCCCCCGGCGGACTTTGCCGCTGCCCGGGCCCATCTGAAGGACATCATGCACGATATGCTCAAGAACAGCCGCAAGAACGCCGAAAAGCTGCGGGAAGCCCAGCTGACCAACGACGAGGGCGACCCCAGCGACCGGGCTGTCATCTCCTGGTGCCTCTATCCCAAGGTGTATGAGGAATTCCTCCAGAAGCGCCGCGAATACGGCTACATCAGCCGCCTGGGCAGCCATATCTTCTTCCACGGCATGGCCCCCGGCGAAACGAGCCAGGTGGACATTGAGGACGGCAAGACCCTGGCCATCAAATACGTGGGCCTGGGCGAGCTGAACGACGACGGCGAACGCGCTGTGCTCTTTGAACTCAACGGCGTGCGCCGCGAGGTTACTGTGACGGATAACTCCGCCGCCGACCAGGTCAAGAAGGTGCCCATGGCCGATCCCGACGACAAGCTGCAGATCGGCGCCCAGATCCCTGGCGCCGTCAGCAAGATCTTCGTTAAAAAGGGCGACGCCGTCAAGACCGGCGAGGTGCTGGCCGTTATCGAGGCCATGAAGATGGAGACCTCCGTCCTGGCCCTGACCGACGGCACCATCAGCGATATCCGCGTATCCGCCGGCGACACCGTCAAGCACGGCGAACTGCTGATGACCATGAAAGCCTGAGCTGCCCCGCAAATATAGCCCCAAAGGAAAGCCGCCCCGGAGCGTTCGCTCCGGGGCGGCTTTTCGGCAAAAATCGATTTCATTTTGTAGTTTTTCAGCAAAAGATTTCTTTTTGTATTCGATTTTTCGCAATCAGGATCTCAGGATGCGCCGTTTTCCGCCTGACTTTGCAGCAGGGCCAGGATCTCATCCAGCTCGGACTTCATGGCGCACAGTACCTGATTCTGCCCCGCCAGAGCGCACAGAACGTCCTGCAGGGCTGGACAGGCGCCGCCCTGCCGGGGCGCGGCGGGCACGATGGGATGGACATAGCGCCGCATTTGCGGCGCTGCGCTGGAGTCGAATGGCCGCATCTGCGGGGCCGGAGCCGGATCGCTTTGCCGCGTCTGCGGCACGGGAGCGGCGGACGGCCGCCCCTGCCGGGGGCACCGGCCCCGTCCGCCGCCGGTATGTTTTTTCATGGGCATGACCTCCGTTTCGTCATGCCAGTATACGGCGCGGCGGAGCAAAGGGTGCAAAAAAGCGTGCCGCGCCGGTTTGAAGTTAAAATACTGCTTGTACCAGGATCATATAGAGGATCGTGGCCGAAAAGATGGACAGCAGGTTGTTGCCTTTCCACCAGTGCAGCGCCGCCGCCACGGCCACGCACACAAGCTCCGGGATGCCGTGGCTGTCGGAGGAGAAGGAGATGCCGCGCAGACAGTAGATCACCAGCATCATAATGATGGCTGGCGGCAGTACTCGCCCCAGGTACAGCACAATGTGGGGCACTTTGCCTGGCCGGTCAAACAGCAGGAAGGGGATGAAGCGGGTGAGGAAGGTGACGGCGGCCATGACGGCGATGCTGGCCGCGGCCTGAAGGGGCGTCAGCGCCATTATGGATCGACCTCCTTTTCCGCGTCGTTTTCGGCTTCAGCGCCGGCAGCCTCCGCCGGCAGAGATGCTGCTTCGGGACAGTCCAATTTCCCCCGCAGGCCCAGCAGCAGCACCGTGATGCCGCCGAGGGCCGGCAGCAGGAAGTTGTCCGGCCCGATGAAATACAGGGAGACGAAGGCACACACGCCGCCGATTACGGCGGGCAGGTGGCGCGGATTTTCTTTCCACTGCCCCACGGCGATGACCACGAACAGGGCCGTCATGGCAAAATCCACGCCGGTGGTGTCGAATTTCAGCAGCGCGCCGGCCACGGAGCCGATGACGCTGCCCAGGATCCAGTAGCTGTGGTCCAGGGCGGCGATGGCGAAATAGAAATCCGCCGGGCGCATGTGCTGGGGCACCCGCACCGAGGTCAGCAGGGCATAGGTTTCGTCGGTCAGGGCGAAGATCAGGTAGAACTTGCGCAGGCCGTGGATGGTCTGGAATTTTTCCAGCAGGGACAGGCCGTAGAAAATGTGGCGGAAGTTCAGCAGCAGCGTCATGAAGGCCACCTGGGACAATGCCGCGCCCAGATCCAGCAGGGACACGCCCAGATACTGGCCGGAGCCGGCGTAAATGGTCAGGCTCATGAAAAAGGCCCAGATAAAATTGTAGCCGATGGCTTCCAGCATCAGGCCGAAGGCGATGCCGATGGCGAGGTAGCCGATCAGCACCGGAACGGTAACGCGGAAGGCCGCGGCCAAAACACGGCGATTCAAGGGAACATCCACTTCCTTGCGACAGAGACTCTGCGCGGCGCGCAATGAAGCTATTGTACCCGTTTGCGCCAAAAATTGCAAGATAGATAAAAAATAGCGCGCCTGCGGCGCGGGCGGCAAATCGATTTTTGCCGGCGGCATGGGCGGGGGAGGCCTTGCGTCCTGCCGGCGCAGGGTCTTGTCCGCTCCGGCGGGCAAGACCCTGCGCGCGGGAAGGCGGTATCCGTCCTCAAAAAAGCGCTGCTTTTTTGAAACTTGTCAGCATCCTTTGTATTTTCTCCGGGTGGCAATGCCGCCCCGGATGTGGCGCTGGGCTTTGTTCACCTCCAGCACTTCCTTCACCTGAAGGAAAAGCGGGCGGTTGAATTTCGGCAGACGTTCGCTCAGATCCTTGTGAACGGTGGATTTGCTGATGCCGAATTTTTTGGCGGCGGCGCGGACTGTGGTCCGGTTTTCGATAATGTACTGAGCCAGCGTGACGGCGCGCTCTTCGATGTTCCCTTTCAAAAAACAACACTCCCTGCCTCGGACTACTTCATCCTATGCGCTCCGTTGGGGAGATATGCCGCCGCCCTGGTGCCGGGCGTCAGGGCAGCAAAAAATAAATCCCTTAGAACCGTTATGGTTCTAAGGGATTTTTTGGTTGCGGTGGCTGGATTTGAACCAACGACCTCCGGGTTATGAGCCCGACGAGCTAACCAACTGCTCTACACCGCGATATTTACTTGAAAAAATGGTGGTGCCGGAGACCGGGATCGAACCGGCACGGGGTCGCCCCCGCGGGATTTTAAGTCCCGTGCGTCTGCCAATTCCGCCACTCCGGCAGATTCAGCTTGTATAGATTAACATATTTTACGCCTGTTGTCAAGCATTATTTTTGCTGCCGGGCCTTTTTTCGATGCGGGGAAAAGCGCCGCCCCGGCGTGCAGGCGCGAGGCGGCGCAAAGACTTCGCTTTTTTTACTTCAGGCAACCGTATTTTTCCAAGGCGGCGCGGAGTTTGGCGCGGTTGTCTTCGGAAAGGGCCACCAGGGGCAGACGGCAGGCGCCGGCGTCGTAGCCCAGCAGGTTCATGGCTTCCTTCACGGGGATGGGGTTCACGTCGCAGAACAGGATATTGCACAGTTCCAGCATTTTCAGCTGCAGTGCGGCAGATTCGGCGCATTTCCCGTCGAACCACAGCTGGCAAATGTCGTGGGTCTCCCGGGGGGCCACATGGGCCAGCACGG
Organism: Candidatus Pseudoscillospira falkowii; assembly: GCA_904374485.1. Classification (GTDB taxonomy): domain Bacteria; phylum Bacillota; class Clostridia; order Oscillospirales; family Oscillospiraceae; genus Pseudoscillospira; species Pseudoscillospira falkowii. The sequence goes on from CAJFFX010000009.1 coordinate 3,974, forward strand.
AGATGACGCCCTTGCCGCCCAGGGACAGCAGGGGGACGATCTGGTCGTCGTTGCCGGAGTAGATGTTCAGCTCGTCGCCGCACAGGGCCGCGACCTTCGCCACCTGGCTGATATTGCCGCTGGCTTCCTTGATGGCGTTGATCTTCGGGTGGGCGGAAAGGACCTTGGCCGTTTCCGGGGCGATGTTCACGCCGGTGCGGGAGGGCACGTTGTACATGATGACCGGCAGGTCCGTGGCGTCGGCAATGGCGGTGTAGCTGGCGACGAGACCGGCCTGGCTGGTCTTGTTGTAGTAGGGGGTGACCACCAGCAGGCCGGCGGCACCCAGGTCGGCGGCCTCTTTGGACATCATGACGGCGTGGGCGGTGTTGTTGGAGCCGGTGCCGGCGATAACGGGGATGCGGCCGTTCACCCGCTTGACCACGTGGCCGATAACGTCCAGATGCTCCTGGTCCTCCAGGGTGGAAGCTTCGCCGGTGGTGCCGCAGCTGATGATGGCGTCGGTATGGGCGGCGATCTGGTCTTCCACGATGCGGTCGATCTCGGCGTAGTTCACGCTGCCGTCGGCGTGCATGGGGGTGATCATGGCCAGGCCGGAGCCGGTGAAAATAGGTGTTTTCATAGTAAGGCGCTCCTTTCGCAAACCGGGCCGCATGCGGCCCGGAAGAAAAATACTGGGATCATATCAGTATATTCTTATATATCACAAAAATGTGAAAAAAACAATGCGCCCGGGCCGAAAAATCAAAAAATTCCGCGTTTTTCCGCCAAAAATATTTCTGCGGCGGACAATCCTGCGCCCCTCGCGGCCGCTCACAGCAGGGCGGCCATGTCCGCCGGCAGGGGCAGGGCAAAGGAGAGGGGGACGCCGGTGAAGGGCTGGGAAAAGGCGAGGAAGCACGAGTGGAGCGCCGGCCGCCGGATCAGGGCAGGGTTTTCCCGGCCATAGAGAAAGTCGCCGGTCAGGGGACAGCCGAGGGCGGCCATATGGACGCGGATCTGATGGGTGCGGCCGGTCAGGAGATGCAGGCGCACCAGGCAGCGGCCGCTGCCTTCGGCCAGGACCTCGTATTCCGTCCGGGCGGGGCTGCCCGCCGCCGAGACCTCCCGGCGGAGAATGGAATCCGGAGCACGGCTCAGGGGCAGGTCGACGACACCCCGGCGCGGGGCGGGCACGGCGTCGCACACGGCCAGGTATTCCCGCCGGAATGCGTCGGTGTGGAAAGCGCGGCGCAGCCGCTCCTGGGCGCAGGGGTGCTTGGCGGCGATCATCAGGCCGGAGGTGCCTCGATCCAGCCGGTGGACCGGGTGAAAATCCGCCGGAATCCCCCATAAATCGTAATAATACAACAAAAGATTACCAATCGTATTCGAATTTTGCTGGGGAGAGGGGTGGACGGGCACGCCGGCGGGCTTGTTGAGGACCAGCAGATCCTCGTCCTCGTAGACGATGTGCAGGGGGCCGGGGGCGCTTTCAATGCCGCTGCGGCGCACGGAATCGCTGAGGCGCAGGCGCAGGGTCTGGCCGGCGCGGACGCGGTCGCGGGTGGTGACCCGGCGGCCGTCCAGGGCGATGCCGTCTGGGAGGCGCTTGACGTGTTTGATCCAGCCGGAGGAAATGCCCAGGCTGCGGCGCAGCAGGGTCTGCACTTCGGCGCCGTCTTCCTCTGCCGCGGCGGCGTGGGTCAGGTAACGGACGCAGCGGTCGAAGGGCGGGCGCGTCAGGTCAAAGGGCACCATGGCGCGTCCGTTCCCAGTAGGCGCCCATGCTGACGCCGCTGCGGGCCGTCACCTCGTCGGCGAGGTAGCCGGCGAGCCCCGCGTCGGCGGGAGACCAGGCGCGGGCGGCTTCCTCGGTGGAAAATTCCACCTCGGCATAGAAAAAAGCGGTGGGCGCGCCCTTGTCCACGGAGTTGACCTCCAAAGTCAAGCCGCCGCCCAGGGGATAGTCCCGCCGCTCCTTGTGGATCAGCGGGCAGCCGATGAGGGCGCACAGCCGGGAAAAAAGGGCCGCGTCGATGGGCGTTTCGATCTCCTCCCGGGAAAGGCCGCCCTTTCCCTTGAAGCAGAGAATGTACTGCGTGCCGCCGCCGGCGGCGCTCTCCCGGCGGATGCGCACCGTGGGGCGCACGGAGATGTAGCCCTGGTCCATATCGTAAACGGTTTCCGGTGCGCGTCCCTCCGGCCAGCCGGCCACCAGCCATTTGCGTTCGATCTCCATGAAGAGCCCTCCTTTTGGATGCGGTCGTATTTTCTATAGTGTAGCAGATTCCCGGCAGAAAATCCACGCGGGGCGGAAAAAAGCGCCGCGAAACGAAAGCTTCGCGGCGGCTGCGGGCGGCCCTCAGCCGCCGATGGCGTTCATATTGTGCTGCTCGACGGCGTCTTCGCCGCTGCTGCCGGCGAAGTGGTGCTGGTCGGGCTTGCGGGCGATGGCGGCGCGGATCGTTTCGCGCAGGGCCTCCTCGCCGTCGCCCCGGCGCAGGGGGGCGCGCAGGTCGATGCCGGTGCTGTAGTGCAGGCACAGCTTCAGATAGCCCTCCGACGTCAGGCGGACGCGGTTACACTGGCTGCAGAACGTGTGGGTCATGGCGCCGATAAAGCCCACATGGCCCCGGAAGCCCGGGAAGGTCACATAGGACGCCGGGCCGTTGCCCAGGCGGATCCGGCAGGAGGCGGCGGGGCCGTAAACCGATTCCAGGCTGCGGCAGACCTCCTCCATGGTCACGGGGGTGTAGTTTTTCCCGCAGCCGATGGGCATCATTTCGATGAAGCGCACCTCCAGCGGCATGTCCTTGGCCAGGCCCGCGATGGCGGCGATCTCGCCGTCGTTCACGCCCCGGATGGGGATGCAGTTGACTTTCACGCGGTCAAAGCCCAGTTCCAGGGCCCGGTCGATGGCGCCGCGGGCGTCGGAAAAGCGGTCGGTGCGGGTGATGCGGGCAAAGGTCTCTGGCGAAAGGGTATCCAGACTGAAATTGATGCCGTGGATGCCCGCCGCCTTCAGTGTCCCGGCCATGGGAGAGAAGAGGATGCCGTTGGTGGTCAGATTGATCTCCTCGATGCCGGGCACGGCGTGGAGGGCGGCGACGAGGTCCGGCAGAGCGTCGCGCACCAAAGGCTCGCCGCCGGTGAGCCGCAGGCGGCGCACCCCCAGGGAGGCGAAAATACGCACCAGGGCCGTGATCTCCTCATAGCTGAGGACGTCACTGTGGGGCACCCAGCGGATGCCCTCCTGGGGCATGCAGTATATGCAGCGCAGATTGCACCGGTCGGTGACGGAAATGCGCAGATAATCGATGGCCCTTCCGAACTGGTCTTTCATACGCGGACTCCTTTATGCGGCTTATGATGTGAAAAGTAAATCGAATTTCTGGTTGATATATACAAAACAAATCAATATCCGTTGGATGTTTTAGACAATATTACTACGATTGCTGAAAAAAGTCAATATTGGGCGCGAAGGGCCTGCCGGCGGAAAATGGCCCTTTTCTCCCGGGAATTTTTGTGGTAGAATAGCAAAAGTCTGCCGCCTGGGGCGGGAAAAGAGTCCCGGGGCGAGCATCGGAACAAAGGATGCGTGAGAGGGAATGGAGTATTTGAGCAGCCTGTTCTGCCAGGCCACCCGCCTGGCGGCTCAGGCTCACGACGGGGCGTATTACGCAGGCAGCCGCATGCCGTATCTGCTGCATGCGCTGGAAACGGCGCAGATCGTCTCCTCCATGACGGAGGACGAGGATGTTCTGGCCGCGGCGGTGCTGCACGACGCGCCGGAGCGCACGCTTACCGGCGAAGGGGAGCTGCGGGAGACCGTCGGCAGCCATGTGACGGAGCTGGTGCTGGCGGCGGCCGCCGCCGGCGGCGCGGACCCGGAGGATCGGGACCGGGCCTGCCAGCAGGCCCAGGTGGAGGCTCTGCTGGCGGAGCGCCGGCTGGAGGTCAAGATGATCGTGCTGGGGGACAAGCTGTCCGAGGTGCGGCTGCTGCAGTGGTCCTGGCAGCGCCTGGGCGAACAGGTCTGGGGGCGCTGTCGCTGCGGGCGGGAGGCGCTGGGCTGGTATTACCAGGCCATGACCGACGCGCTGCAGGATCTGAACGCCTACCCCGTGTGGCACGAGCTGGCCAACGCGGTGTGGGAGCTGTTCTGGCAGGAGCGGGACAGCGAACAGCTGCGGTTCGACATGACCGCCCGGGAAATGCGGGAACTGGCGCTGTTCTAAAAGGGAAAACCGTCCGGAAGGGCCCTGCGGGGTCCTTCCGGGCGGTTTTTGCCTGTGAGGAAGCGCGGCATGCACCGGCGGATACCCGTCACATCCGCCCGGTGCGGAAAGCCTCCATCATGTCCCAGGTCAGGGCGTTTTGGGTGCAGTGGCGGGGCATGTCCTCCCGCCGCACCCAGAGAGCTTGGGACAGCTCGTCCCGCTCCAGGGTGATGGCGTCGCTGCCGTCCAGCTCGGCGAAAAAGCCCAGGGAGAGATTCCCGTCAATGCCCCAGGGCTGGCTTGCGTAGTAGCGGATGTTCCTGACGCGCAGGCCTACCTCCTCCAGAACCTCCCGGCGCACGGTGTCCTCGGCGGTCTCGCCGATCTCGCAGAAACCGGCCACCAGGGCGTAAAACTCCGTGGGGCCGTGGGCCGGGGCGTAGCGGGTCAGCAGGATGCGCTCGCCGTTGGTCACGGCCACGATGACGGCGGGATTGATGCGGGGATAGACGATGTCGCCGCAGTTCGGGCAGACCAGGGCGCGCTCGGTGGTGCTGGGGACGCGCGCGCGGCCGCAGCAGCCGCAGTAGCGGTTGGCGCGGTACCACGCCGCCAGGTGGCAGGCCGTGAGGGCGGCAAAGGCCTCGGCGCGGGGCATGCGCTCCATGGCGCGGCGCAGGCCGTGCCAGGCGTAGTCACCGCCGGCGGGGGAAAGGGCCGTGGGGCACCAGAAGCAGTCCCGCCCGGAGAGGGCGAAGAGGAAGCGGCAGTCGGCTTCGGGCACGGGCAGTTCGCAGAAACGGGGCAGACGCAGCAGGCCGCCGCTTTCGGCGGCCAGGACCGATTTGCCGTGCAGCAGGTATAAAAGACTGTCGGCCCGGGGCGGGCGGGGCGTGTATGCCGTGTCGAGGCGGTATGGGGCGATATCCTGGATCATAGGGCGCTCTCCTTTGCAAAAAAATCAGGCATCCGCCGCAAAGGCGGATGCCCGGAAGCAGTCAGTCACAGCATGGCGGCAAGGGCCTCTGCGGCGGCGGTCTCATCGGCGCCGCTGGCGCTGAGCACGACGCTGTCACCGCATTTCAAGCCCAGGGAAACGACGCCCAGCAGGCTCTTGCAGTTGACGCGGCGCGCGTTGCTTTCGAGGAAAATGGAGCAGGGAAAATCGTTCGCTTTTGCAATCAGAGCGGTGGCGGATTTTGCGGTCAGCCCCTCCGGAATCGAAATGGTGATGGTTTTTTCTGTCATGGAAAGGACTCCCCTCGTTTAGAAAATAGGCGGGAGGGCCGCCCGGAAGGGCGGCTTTCCCGCCTTTATTTTAGCATGATTCCGCCGCCGCGTCCAGCAAAAAAATCGCGCTGCCGGGGCGCATTGACAGCCCGGGCGCTTTGTGTTAAGGTAGCAATGTTCCCGCCGCGGCCGCGCTGCAGGCGGGATTTTTTCCGGGGAGAGAGAAAAAACGTATGGGATTTGTGGAATTGTTTTTGATCGCAGTGGGGCTTTCGATGGACGCTTTCGCCGTTTCGATCTGCAAGGGCCTTTCGGTGCAGCGTCTGCGTCTGCGCCACATGCTCCTGGCGGGGTTGTATTTCGGCGCGTTTCAGGCGCTGATGCCCCTGCTGGGCTATCTTCTGGGGGCGCGCTTTGCCGGACTGATCACGGCGTATGACCACTGGGTCACCTTCGTGCTCCTGGCTCTCATCGGCAGCAACATGCTCCGCGAGGCCTTTTCCGGCGGAGAGGAAGAAGCGCAGAACGCAGATTTCACCTGCCGCGCCATGCTCCCGCTGGCTGTGGCCACCAGCATCGACGCATTGGCCGTGGGCGTGTCCTTCGCGTTTATGAAGGTGCTCATTTTGCCGGCAGCGGCCCTCATCGGCATCACCACGTTCTGCTTTGGCGCGGCGGGCGTGAAGATCGGCAATGTCTTCGGCGCGCGATATGAGAAAAAAGCGGAGATCGCCGGCGGCGTGATCCTAATCCTGATCGGCGCAAAGATCCTGCTGGAGCATCTCGGCATTCTGGGGTAAAGGGGAAGAAAAAACCATGAAAATGAATCAGCACACCCCCCATTTTTCCATGGAGGAGCTGCGGGCGATCTACGCCGCGGCGGAGGAAAAAACGGAAAAGGGCGTCCGTGCGGCGGCCGCGGGGCTGTACGGCGCGGACGCGCCGGCGCTGCAGACGCTCTATTGGCTGCCCGGCGGCGGCCGGGCCTTCCGCAGCAGCGACGGGAACTGCTATAAGCCGGTCCACACGCTCCAGTCCTGGCCCAACGAGCTGGCCGTGATGGACGACGGCACGCTGCTGGAATACTGAGCGGGAAAGCGGGGGAGCACGATGAGAGGACGAGGCGGAACGGTCCCGCTGGTCTGCTGCGGGGCGGTGACGGCGGCAGCCCTGGCGTTCTGGGTCTATTACATCCTGGCGGTCTATCCCGCCGGCGGCGCGGGCGCGGCGATGTACCGGGTGCTGGAATGGGCGGCCCAGCCGGCTTTTTACGCGGCGCTGCCGGCCTTTTTGTGCATCAGCGCCCGCCGGGCAGGCAAGCTGGCCCTGCCGTGCCGCTGGCGGTGGCTGTGCTTTTCCGCGGGCACGGCCCTTTTGGCGCTGTACGCCCTCTATGCCGCGGCCCTGCTTTTGCTGGACGCCGCCCTGCCGGCCGCGGCTCTGTTTCGCGCCCACGAGGAATTGCTGCTGGCGCCGGGGATCCTGTGGGGCCTGGGCGTTCCCTTTTCGGCGGCGCCGGAGGACCTTTGAAGGAAGGGGCCGGCAGGAATCTCGAAATCAAAAGGAGCCGGGCCCGCAGGCCCGGCTCCTTTTGCAAAAAAGAGAGTAAAAGAGGATGAAAAGAGTAATTCTTGCTACATCCTCAGCATACCCGATATTTTTGACAAAAGTATCAATAAACTATTACAAAATTGTGAAATTTTCACGGGGAAGCGCTTATCGCCGCCCGGCGGGCATGGTGGGGCCGCAGGACAGCAGGTCCTCGGCGTGGACGCGCAGGGCCTTGGCGATGGCGGCGGCGGTGCCCAGGGGCAGGGCCTCCAGGGGATAGCCCGGTTCCTCGTAGCGCAGCAGCTCCTCCGGCGCGATGCCGGTGGCGTCGGACACGCTGCGCAGGGTCCTGCCGGCTTTGTGACGGATCAGGTGCAGCGGGTTCATGGCGCTGTGGGGGGCGGCTTTGTCCTCCGGCGCGGCGCTGGCCGGCGCATCGCTGAAGCGCAGGACGGGGCGGTAGACGTCGTACCCCTCGCTGAGGTCCTCGACGGGGATCTCCTGGCCGTTTTCCCGGATGAAATAGAGGGTGCGGACTTCGTAGCCGATGGTGGCAGCGGCGCCGGAACGGGTCTCTTCGGCGTTCAGGGAAAAGCTGGTGCGCCCCGTTTCGCCCCAGTGGATGATGAGCTTTTCGAGGTAGGCGTCCGGATCGTATTCCTCCGCCTTCAGGTTTTCTTTCAGAAACGACAAAAACAGGTTGAGATTTTCAACTTCCATGCAGCACAGCTCCTTTTTGCGCAGGTCTGGGCGGAAAGGCCCTTTATAGTTTGCGCGCCCGGTGCGGCAAAGTCAAGAAGATTTGAGTTTTCATCTTGAAAGATGAATAAAATGCGAGTATAAAGTAAGAGTATGAAGCGCAAATCCCAGGCGCGCCGGTTTTCCCGGCCCGATCCGATACAGGAGGTACCCCTTATGGAAGAAAAAAAGATTCGCAGAATCGCTGTTCTCACGTCCGGCGGCGACGCCCCGGGCATGAACGCTGTAATCCGCTCCGTGGTGCGCACGGCCTGCGCCAACGGCATCGAGGTGCTGGGCATTAACCACGGCTACAGCGGCCTGATCAACAACGACTTCCGCAAGCTGACGGCCCGCAGCGTGGACGGCCTGCTCCAGCGGGGCGGCACCATGCTCTACACCGCCCGCTGCCAGGAGATGATGACCGAAGAGGGCCAGCAGCGCGCGGCCAACAACTGCATGTATCTCGGCATCGACGGCCTGGTCTGCATCGGCGGCGACGGAACGTACCGCGGCGCCCTGGCCCTGGCGCGGCTGGGCGTGCCCTGCATCGGCGTTCCCGGCACCATCGACAACGACATCGGCTGCACTGAGTACACCATCGGTTTCGACACCGCCACCAACACGGCCATTCAGTGCATCGACAAGCTGCGCGACACCATGCAGTCCCACGAGCGCATTTCCGTGGTGGAGATCATGGGCCGGCGGGCGGGCCATCTGGCGCTGAACGTGGGCTGCGCCGTGGGCGCGGCGGCCATCCTGGTGCCGGAGCACGAGGGCAATTTTGAAAACGACGTCATCGAAAAGATCCGCCAGGGCCGCATCAATCGCCGCAACCACCACATCGTCATCGTGGCCGAGGGCTATCCCATGTCCACCCAGGAGGTGGCCGACCGGGTGCAGGAGCAGACGGGCATGGACACCCGCGTGACCATTCTGGGCCATATCCAGCGCGGCGGCGCGCCCTCTGCCAGGGACCGCATCCTGGCCACCCGCATGGGCAACCATGCCGTTCTGACGCTGCTGGCTGGCAAGGACAAGCGCATCGTCGCCGTGCAGCACGGCGAGATCATCGACCTGGACATCGAAGAGGCCCTGGCTATGAAGAAGCCCCTCAACGAGGAGTTGTATCAGGCCGAGCAGTCCATTTCTATCTGAACCCATCGCCGCATAGCTTTTTATAGGAACAAACGCACCGCCGCGGCGGGAGAAGATCCTTCTCCCGCCGCGCGTTTTCTTTTTTGAAAAAATTTTCCGGATGGGGTTGACAAAACTGTATGAATGTATTATTGTATTAATTGCTTAGTACAGACATACAGAAACGATGCGTGCATCGAAGGAGGGAAAGACATGAAAGGAAGAAAGCTGCTCCTGGCGTCCCTGGGAGCCGCGCTGCTGCTGGGCGCTCTGGCGGGCTGCGGCGCGCCGGCGCAGGAGGATTCCGGCGCGGACGGGGCCAAGGCCCTGCGCATTGAAAAGCGCAGCTGCCAGACCGGCGAGACCGCATTCCTGCTGGAGGACAGCGCCCAGGCGGAGGAATTCTACGAAACGTATTTCAATCCCGAAGACCCCTTCGCGTCCATGGATCTGTCCGTCTCTGCCGAAGGGCTGACGCCGGAATGGGAATACATCGTCTATCAGGAGAAAACGATCCATGCCGGTGAAAAGAAGAGCGAGGGCTATGAAGAGATCCTGCGCTACACCCTGTATGAGGACTCCGCCGTCATGACCATGGAAGTGGCCCCCGGCGTCGCCGAAACGGAAGGGCTCTCCTGGCTGGGCGACATGCTGACGTGGAGCTATGAAGCGGACGGCGAACGGGCGGAATACCTGAAAAACTGCACCCTGGAGGAAATCACATGAAAAATGGGAGGCGATATAGTCATGGGATGGCAGCTGGATAAGGACCGGCCGATCTATCTGCAGATCGTGGAGCGGATCCGGAGCCGGATCGCCGCGGGGGAGTACCCGCCCGGCGCGAAGCTCGATTCCGTGCGGGATCTGGCGGCGGAAGCGGCGGTGAACCCCAACACCATGCAGCGGGCTCTTTCGGAGCTGGAGCAGATGGGCCTGCTGCGCACAGAACGGACCAGCGGGCGCTATGTCACGGAGGACGAGGCGCTGATCGCCGCGGTGCGCCGGGACCTGGCCCGGGAAAAAATCGATGAATTTGTAAAGAACATGTCGGTGCTGGGCTACGGCAGGCGCGACATTGTCACACTGGTAAAAGAGTTTGTGGAAGGAGAGAAGAACAATGGCTGATTTGCTGGTATGCGAACGCCTGTGGAAAGGCTACGGCGGCCGGCAGGTGCTGACCGATCTGAACCTGAACGTGCAGGGCGGCCGCATCGTGGGCCTGCTGGGCCCTAACGGCAGCGGCAAAACGACGCTGATGAAGCTGGTCAACGGCCTTTTGGTGCCCGACAGCGGCAAGATCCTGGTGGACGGCTTTGCGCCCGGGGTGGAGAGCAAGAAGCGCGTCTCCTACCTGCCCGACGCCGACTATCTGCCCGACTGGATGACGGTGGACCGGCTGGTGAACATGTTCCGGGATTTTTACGGGGATTTCGACGAGGCGAAGGCCCGGGAAATGCTGAGCGCATTGAAGATCTCGGCGGGCGACCGGCTGAAGACCCTGTCCAAGGGCACGAAGGAAAAAGTGCGCCTGATCCTGGCCATGAGCCGGAAGGCGGAGCTCTATATGCTGGATGAGCCCATCGGCGGCGTGGACCCCGCCGCCCGGGATTACATTCTCAGAACGATCATCGGGAACTACAGCGAAAACGCGGCGGTCATCATCTCCACCCACCTGATCTACGATATCGAGCAGGTGCTGGACGAGGCCGTGTTCCTCCGCGGCGGCCAGATCATGCTCCACAAGAGCGTGGACGCCATCCGCGAAGAGGACGGCAAGAGTGTGAACGATTTGTTCCGGGAGGTATTCAGATGCTGAGAAAACTTTTGAAATATGAACTGCTGTCCACCAGCCGCGCCTTCTGCGTGAGCTATGTGGGCATGCTGGCGGCCGCCGTGCTGCTGCGCATTTTCGTCGAGGTCGCCTACTGGCAGGACCAGGTGATGCCCGAGAAGGTCTTTTTCCCGCTGGCAGACATCATCGCGGGCCTGAGCGCGTTTTTGTACTTCGGCATGATCGTGGTCGTATTCGTGATCACGCTCATTCTCATCCTGCAGCGGTTTTATAAAAACCTGCTGACCGGGGAAGGCTACCTGATGCACACCCTGCCCGTCACCACCCACCAGCTGATCCTCAGCAAGCTGATCGCGGCGGTGATCTGGTCGGTGCTCAGCACGATCGTCGTGTGCCTGTCTGTTTTGATCCTGGCGTTCACGCCGGAACTCATCGGCGCGATCTTCGTGGGCATCGGCCTTGCGATCCAGGACTTCCAGGAGATCTTCCACTTCCCCCTGGTGATCTACGGCCTGGAGTGGGTCGTGGTGCTGCTGGTGGCCGCGGCGGGCAGCATCCTGCAGATCTACGCCGCCATCATGCTGGGCCATCAGGCCCCCAAATACCGCGTCGCCCTGGCGGTGGTGGCCTACTTTGTCATCAACATGATCCTCTCCTTTGTCTTCACGTTCCTGATGGTGGGGATCGCCTTTTTGCCCGAGAGCGTCTGGGCGGCGCTGGGCGCGTTCTTCAGCGGCATGAGCCCCCTGGGGGCGGCGCAGGTGCTGGTGCTGGGGACGCTGCTGTTCAATGCGGTGTTCGTGGCGATCTTCTACCCCATCACCGCCTACCTGATGCACCGTCGGCTGAACCTGGAGTAAGGCCATGGCGCAGGAGAAACCGGCGGCGCCTTTGGCGCTGTGGCTCGGCTGCTGGGCCCTGCGGGGCGCGGGAAAAGAGACGCGGAAAAAGGACGGCGCGCCGCCGGCCCGGGAGCGGCGCTGAGGGAAAGAAAGGAGGCGGGCGGAATGAAAAAGCTTCTCATGGCGCTCATGGTGGTGCTGGGCGTTCTGCTGGTGGAGCAGACCCTTGCCGGCGCGTGCCGCGCCGCGCTGTGCAGCGGCGTTCTGCCCGCGGCGGCCCTCTCCGGCGGCGCACTGCTGACGTCCCTCGGCATGCTGCCGCCCCAGGTGTTCTGCGCCCTCCCCTTCGCGGTCCTGGCCGCCCTGCTGTGGAGCCTGCGCTGCCTGCGGCGCACGGCGCCCTGAATACAAAAACCGAACCCGGGCGGCGGAGCATCCGCTCCGCCGCCCGGGCCTTTCCCAAAAGCCCCGCAGAGCGCGCCTTCGCGCTCTGCGATTTTCGTTTTTGAAAAAGCGGACGCACTTTTTCAAAAACGGAAATTTTTTTATTCAAATTCCCCGCTGTTTATGGTATGATAACAATATCAAGAGCCGCAATGGAGGGATTTGCATGAGTGAGAAAGCATCGCTGTTCGATAACGAGCGCATGATCGCCTGGGTGCAGTATTTCGCCGCCCGGACGGATATGGATGTGGAAACCGTCAAGCTGATGGACGTCAGCGTCAAGAACAAGAACCTGATCCCCGCCGTGGAGTCCAACCGCTATGTGCTGGCCTTTGCCGACGCGGCCCGCCCCACGCTGTTTTACGATATGTGGAACGCGGGCCTCGGCGGGTGCGACGTGTGGCTCAAGGAGGGGCCGGACCCCGCGGGCGACGCGGCGCCCTGCAAGATCAGCAGCCTGATCGACCGGGGCATCGAAGGGCCCACGGTGCTGCTGATCTACAACCCGGAGGCCGACAGTTCCTATAAGATCGGCCTGCAGAACCAGCGCTTTTCCAAGGGTTCCGTGCGCTATGTGGCCCACGAGATCCGCGCGGTCATCATGAGCATGCTGGAGGTCCGCTCCCACGACACCATCTGCATCATCAGCGGCGAGAGCATCGCCGTGGAGGCGGCCATGAGCGCCGGCGAAGGCGCCATCATCGCCGTGGAATACGACGAGAGCGACCGCGCCTCCATGGAGGAAAACGTCAGCAAGTTCGGATTGAACAACGTGCTGATCGTGCCCGACGCGAAGGAGGAAACGCTGAAAAAGCTGCCCGCGCCGTCCACGGCCTTCATCGTGGCCACGGACAACCTGGAGCGGGAGATGCGCGCCCTGCTGGCGTGCAATCCCAACATCCGCTTTATGATCTACACTCTGGAGCTGAACATCCTGGCCAGGATCCCGGCCCTGTTTGAAAAGTATCACATCGGCGGCATGGAGGCCCTGCAGATCTCCGTTTCCAAGCTGCGCAAAAACGGCATGTTTGAAACGAAGCCCGTGCCCTGGATCATCTCCGGCACCGCCGGCGCGGCCCGGGCGGAATAACCGCGCGTCCAAAACGAAAAAGCCCTGCGGCATTTTGCCGCAGGGCTTTTGTGGGATTTTCGGTCAGAGGGCGTCTTCTTCCTGCCGCTCGTAAATGGGCGCAGCCTGGTCCGTCAGGCCCTTGAGGCCGGGGTTGTTCTCCATAAAGATCACGCCCCGCTTTCCGAGGAAGGGCGTCAGGGTCTTGCCGATGTCGCGGAACAGTTCTTCGCGGCCCTTCAGGGGCTCGTCGGCCTGCAGGATGACCATCCAGTCGCGCGTTTCGGGATTGTCGTTGGCCGATTTCTGCACCATGCACATCCAGGCTTTTTCCACGTCCGGGACGGCCTTCAGTCCCGCGCCCAGGGTGAAGGTCACGCCGTCGGGGTATTCCTTGGGCACCAGGAGCTTGACGCTCTGGGGCTGGGGGCGGAAAGCCCCCTCAGGGTCCTCGCCGTTCAGCTCGGCGGTCTTGATGCGGCTCCACAGCTTGGCCAGGTTTTCCACCATCGGCCGGGCGCAGATCAGGTTGGGCTTGGAGAAGGGATTGAGGATGACGCCGCGGATCTCCTTGTTGTCCGTGAGATAGCCGAAGGCGTCGGAAATATCGATGGGGATCAGGGACTGGGCCAGGGGCGGGGCGAGCTTTGCCTGGTCCAGATCGGAAAACAGGGGCAGGAACAGTTCGCCCTTTTCGTTTTTGATCAGCTTGGGCGGGAAATCCTCGGGCAGCTTTTTCTGCACCGGCGTGACGGGCAGCAGGAAGACGGCGCACACCATCTGGCGGGTCACGGCCTGCTGGGTTTCCTTGGTATTGTTCTGATGCATGGTCTGATAGGCCTGCACCAGTTCGTCATTGCGGATCTGCTTCACATTTTCCATGATCGTTGCTCCTTAGCGGCGGCTGCCAAGACTGTATCGCTGTCATTATACATCATGCCCCGGCGCAAAGCAAGGGAGGGCTGGTGCATTTGCCATGGAAATGGCGGCGGCAGTATGATATACTATCTTTATACGATCGCAGATCGCGCCGCGGAAGGTTTCGCGGCGGAAAGGAGGGCGGCGCGGCATGGCGCTGTACGGATTGTTTACCCTGGCCTGCGCGATGCTGGGCCTGATCTATCTGAACCGGGGGCAGGGCTCTGCGCGGCTGTATCCCTCCATCGCCGCCGTGGGCACGTTTTCGCTGTTCATGGCGGTCATCTCCCTGGATCTGGGCTACAGTCTGGACGCGGCATTCACCGCCGGCGCGGCCAGCATCCTCTGCGGCACGGTGTCCTATTGGCTGGCGCTGCTGGTGCAGTGGCTCTGGGGCCGGGGCGCGGGGGGAAAAACGGCGGCGCTGCTGCTGTGCATCGTGGGCTTCCAGCTTTCCGTGCCGGTCTATCTCATCGGCACGGCGGTGCACCGCCTGTTCCGCCGCCAGTTCGACGAGGCCGACGCCGCCGCCGCGCAGGCGCGGCAGGAGCGGGAGGAGCGCCGTGCCGCGGCCAAACAGCGGAAAACGGATGCGGAGGAGGAGATCCTGCAGCGCGTCCACACCGACGAGGAGCTTTGCACCTATTTTGCGGAGCTGTACCGCGATATGGGCTGCGCGCCGGTGGTGGAGCGGGCAGGGGAAAACGGCCCGCTGCGCATGTTTCTGGAGATCAATGGCATGTCGTATTCCTTTGTGGCCATCTGCCGGCAGGAGCTGCTGGGGCCCGAGGCAGTGGAGTGGGCCGCAGGCTTTCGCGGCAGCGCCCAGCGGGCGGGGCTCGTCACCACGGGCACCTTCACCCGCCGGGCCGTCACTGCGGCCGGCCGGCTCAATGTGGCGCTGGTTGACCGGCCGAACCTGCCCAAGATCCAGCGCGCGGCGCGCCGGGCGGCCCAGCGCCGGGCCTTCGGCATCGGCCCGCCAAAAGGGGGAAACGGGTCGGAAAATGGTTGATATTCCAAGGGTATCATGATAAAATAAAAAAATGCGGCAGTTCTGCCGCGACCCTGTTTCAGGCGACAGGGGCGGCGGCGTCCTCCCCTGGTAGAGAAAGGAGAAAACGCGATTGGTAATCGGTTTGGATGTCGGTTCCACGACGATCAAATGCGTCGTGCTGAACGAAGAAAACCAGATGGAATATATGACCTACGAGCGCCACTTTTCCCAGATCACGCGCAAGACCGTGGAGATGCTGCGGGCGATCCGGGCGCGCTTTCCGGAAGAAACGAGCTGGCGCCTGGCCATTTCCGGCAGCGCCGGCATGGGCATGGCCGAATATGCCGGCGTCCAGTTCGTGCAGGAGGTCTACGCGGCCAAGGTAGCGGCGGACCGCTATGTGCCGGGAACGGACTGCATCATTGAACTGGGCGGCGAGGACGCCAAGATCATTTTTCTCAGCGGCGGCGGCATGGAGGCCCGGATGAACGGTTCCTGCGCCGGCGGCACCGGCGCTTTCATCGACCAGATGGCGACGCTCCTGGATGTGGACACAGCGGATATGGACGCCCTGGCGGCCCAACACGAGCGGGTGTACACCATCGCCTCCCGCTGCGGCGTGTTCGCCAAGAGCGATATCCAGCCGCTGCTGAACCAGGGCGCGAAAAAGAGCGACATCGCCGCCAGTATTTTCTACGCCGTGGTCAACCAGACCATCGGCGGCCTGGCCCAGGGCCGGCCCATGAAGGGCAACATTCTCTATCTGGGCGGCCCGCTGACCTTTATGCCCCAGCTGCGCAAATGCTTCGACGAAGTGCTCCGCGTCCGCGGGACCTGCCCGGAGCATTCCCTGTACTATGTATCCCTGGGCGCGGCCTTTTCGGCCAAGCAGGAGTGCGACCTGCCGGCCGTCATCGAAAAGCTGGAGGGCTATGTGTCCCACAGCGAATGGGAAACGCTGCCGCCCCTGTTTGAAAACGAAGAAGAATACCGGGCGTTCTGCGCGCGCCACGCTGCGGCGGACGTGCCCCGGGGCACGCTGGAGGAGCTGACGGGCAGCGCCTTCCTTGGCATCGACGCCGGCTCCACCACCCTCAAGGCCGTCGTCATCGACGAGGACGGCCGCCTGCTCCATTCAACCTATCTCTCCAACGCCGGCAACCCCGTGCCGGTGATCCGGGATTTCCTGACGGACCTGTATGAAAAGAAACCGGATATCCGTATCGCCGCCGCCTGCGTCACGGGCTACGGCGAGGATATCATCAAAAACGCCTTCCGGGTGGATTACGGCCTGGTAGAGACCGCCGCTCACTTCACGGCGGCCAAGGCCTTCATGCCGGACGTGGAGTTCATCGTGGACATCGGCGGCCAGGACATGAAGTGCTTCCATGTGCGCGGCGGCGTCATCGACAATATCTATCTCAACGAGGCCTGCTCCTCTGGCTGCGGCTCCTTCCTGCAGACCTTTGCCAACGCCCTCAATTACGATGTGGAGGAATTTTCCCGCCTGGGACTGTACGCCACCGGCGCGGTGGATCTGGGCTCGCGCTGCACGGTGTTCATGAATTCTTCGGTCAAGCAGGCCCAGAAGGACGGCGCCACCACCGCCGACATTTCCGCGGGCCTTTCGGTCAGCATCGTGAAGAACGCCATCTACAAGGTTATCCGCCCCACCAGCCTGGACGATCTGGGCAAGCACATCGTGGTCCAGGGCGGCACCTTTTTGAACGACGCCGTGCTCCGTGCCTTTGAGCGGGAGTTGGGCGTGGAGGTGGTGCGCCCCGCCATCGCGGGCCTGATGGGCGCTTACGGCTGCGCGCTGTACGCCCGCTCCATGGCGGAGCCGGAACAGCGGAGCACCATTCTCGACCGCTTCGATTTGGAGCGCTTCACTCACGAGGTGCGCTCGGCGGTGTGCGGCCTGTGCGAAAACAAGTGCCGCCTGACCATCAACACCTTTGCCGGCGGCGCGAAATACGTCAGCGGCAACCGCTGTGAGCGGCCTGTGACGAAAAAAGCCGTGTCCGATGAGCTGAATATCTACCGCTTCAAGCAGGAGTACATGCGGTCCCTCAAGCCGGTCCCCGGCCCGCGGCGCATCCGCATCGGCATCCCCCTGGGGCTGAATTTGTGGGAAATGGCCCCCTTCTGGTATGCGTTTTTCAGCGACCTGGGCTTTGAGGTCGTGCTCTCGCCCCAGTCCACCCGGGCCACCTTCATCAAGGGCCAGGCCAGTATCCCCAGCGATACGGTGTGCTTTCCGGCCAAGCTGCTCCACGGCCATGTGGAGGAGCTGATGGATGCAGGCGTGGACGCGATCTACTACCCCTGCATGAGCTTCAATTTCGACGAGCACCTGGGCGACAATCACTACAACTGCCCGGTGGTGGCCTATTACCCCGAGACCATCGCCGCCAATATGACCATGCGCGCCGGCGTCACGCTGATCAACGACTACGCCGGCCCCCACAAGCGCCATGATTTCCCGGAGAAAATGACGGAGACGCTGCAAAAATACTTCTCCGGCATCCGCCGGAGCGATGTCAAGCGCGCCGCCGACAAGGCCTACGCCGCCCGGGACGCCTACCTGGACGCCGTGCGCCGGAAAGGCGACGAGATCGTGGCCCGGGCCCGGGCCGAGGGGAAGCGCATCATCTGCCTGGCCGGCCGGCCCTACCACGCCGATCCCGAGGTCAATCACGGCATCGATCTTCTGATCAACGCCCTGGGCCTGGCGGTGATCTCCGAGGACTGCCTCAGCGGCAAGATGCAGAAGTTTCCCGTCCATGTGCTCAACCAGTGGACGTACCACGCGCGGCTCTATGCGGCGGCAAAATATATCGGCAAGCAGCCGGATATGGAGCTGGTGCAGCTTATCTCCTTCGGCTGCGGCCTGGACGCCATCACCTCCGACGAATGCCGCGCCATCGTCGAGGGCGCGGGCAAGATCTATACGCAGATCAAGATCGACGAGATCACGAACCTGGGCACGGTGAAAGTGCGCCTGCGGAGCCTGCTGGCCGCCCTGGAACAGCAGGAGCGCCGGCGGGGCGCTTGAAGCGCGCACCGCCAAAGGAAGATTCGCTACAGCGCCGCCCGGCGGAGCGGCGGAAAGGAAAGGCTTTTATGGCAGAATTGAAATATGACAAGAACGGCAGGCTCCTGTTCACCAAGGAGATGAAGGACGAGTATACCGTTTTGGTGCCGGATATGCTGCCGATCCACTTCAATATCATGCGCAATATCTTTGTGAACGAGGGCTATAAGGTCGCTCTGCTGGACAATGCCGGAGAGCACGTCAAGCAGCTGGGCCTCAAGTATACCCACAACGATATCTGCTACCCGGCCCTGCTGGTGACGGGCCAGTTTCTCGACGCCCTGACCTCCGGGCAGTGGGATCCTCACAAGGTGGCGCTGATCATCATGCAGACCGGCGGCGGCTGTCGGGCCTCCAATTATATCCACATTATCCGCAAGGCCCTCCACCGGGCGGGCTTCGACTATGTGCCGGTCATTTCCTTCAACCTTTCCCTGACGGAGAGCAACCCCGGCTTCCACTTGACCCTGCCCATCATCCGGCGGATGCTGGCCGGCGTCATCTATGGCGACATGGTCATGCTGTTGAGCAACCAGACCCGTCCCTATGAGCTGGAAAAGGGCAAGACCGACCAGCTGGTGCGGCTGTGGATCGACAATATCTCAAATCAGTTCGGCCAGTCCAAGGGCTACTCCCTGGGGGAGATGCGGGAGAATTTCAGAAACATCATCCGCAGCTTTGCCGCCATCCCGCGCAGCCGGGAAAAGAAGGTGCGCGTGGGCGTCGTGGGCGAGATCTATGTCAAATACGCCTCCTTTGCCAACAACGGCCTGGAAAAATTCCTGGCCGAGCAGGGCTGCGAGGTCATGGTACCGGGCCTTCTGGGCTTCTTGATGTTCAAGGTGGACGCCCGCATCCAGGACTTCCTGATCTACGGCGGCAGCCGGGCCAAATACGTCCTGGCCACGCGCCTGCTGAATTATCTGGAAAAGATCGAGCGGGTGTTCATGGAATCCGTGGACAAGTTTTCCGACTTTATGCAGCTTTCCGCCTATCAGGATACCAAGGCCCCTATGCAGGGCATCATCGGCCTGGGCAACCGCATGGGCGAGGGCTGGTTCCTGCCCGCGGAGATGGTGGAGCTCATCGTCCACGGCTATGAGAACATCGTATGTACCCAGCCCTTCGGCTGCCTGCCCACCCATATCTGCGGCAAGGGCATGGTCCATAAGATCCGGGATCTCTATCCCCAGGCCAACATCGTGCCGGTGGACTACGACCCCGGCGCCACCCGGGTCAACCAGGAGAACCGCATCAAGCTGATGCTGTCGGTGGCCCGCGAAAAGCTCTGCGAAGCGTAATATTTCGACAGAATCCTACAAATAGTTTTCAAACACTCCGCCGGACCGACGCGTTTCGGCGGAGTTTTTTCCAATGCGAGGTGTATGGTATGGAAACGGAAAAATTGTATTATGAAGACGGAAAGCAGCTCTCCTTCCGCGCGCGGGTGCTGGAATGCCGGGAGGCGGAGGACGGCTGGGACATCGTACTCGACCGCACGGCGTTCTATCCCGAGGGCGGCGGCCAGCCCTGCGACTTGGGCGTCCTGGAGGGGCGGAACGTGCTGGATGTGCAGGAGGCGGAGGGCGTGATCCTCCACCGCCTGACCCAGCCGCTGCTGCCGGGGACGGAGGTGCAGGGCCATGTGGACGGCGCGCGCCGCTTTGACTATACCCAGCAGCATACCGCCGACCATATCCTCAGCGGCGTGATCCACCGGCGCTACGGCTATGACAATGTGGGCTTCCACATGGGACAGGACAGTACCTTCATCGATTTCAACGGTCCGTTGGAGGAGGGGGATCTGGAGATGATGGAGCAGGTGGCCAACGAGGCCGTCTGGATGGACCTGCCGGTGGAAGCCTCCTGGCCGGCGGCGGAGGAGCTGGCAAAGCTGGATTACCGCAGCAAAAAGGCCCTGGAGGGACCCGTGCGCATCGTGACCATCCCGGGGGTGGACGTGTGCGCCTGCTGCGGCACCCATGCGCGCCGCACCGGCGAAGTGGGCCTTTTGAAGATCCTCTCCTGCGCAAAGCTGCGCGGCGGGGTGCGGGTGGAATATGTGGCCGGCCGCCGGGCCTACCGGTACCTGAGCGAGGTGCAGCTGCAGAACCACCTGATCTCCATGGCCCTGTCGGCCAAGCCCCTGCGCACCGCCGAAGGGGTGCGCCGCCTGCTGGCGGAGCGGGACGGCCTGAAGGCCCGGCTGGCGGAGCGGGAACAGGCCCATATCCGGGACGCGGCGGCGCGCCTGGAAAACGCCGGGGACGCTCTGGTGTTCGAGGAGGGGCTGGACGCCGACGGCCTGCGCCGCATGGCCGACGCGCTGAAGGACGCCTGCGGCGGCCGGGTGCTGGTGTGCTCCGGCAGCGAGGAAGGGGGCTATCAGTACGCCCTGGCCGCGCCGGAGGGGCACGATGTGCGCGCTTTCGGCAAGGAGATGAACGAAGCCCTCTCCGGCCGCGGCGGCGGCCGGGAACCCCATTTCATCCAGGGCAGCCTCTGCGCGCCCCGCGCGCAGATCGAAGCATTTTTCGCCGCCCAAACCCACCGCCCGGCGGCAGGGGAGGAAGCATGATGGTGAGGATACTTTTCGTTTGCCACGGCAATATCTGCCGCAGTCCGATGGCGGAGTTTTTGATGCGGCATCTGGCGGAAAAGGCAGGCCGGGGGGCGGAGTTCGAGATTGCCTCGGCGGCCACCAGCACCGAGGAGATCGGCAACGGTGTCCACCCGGGCACCCGCCGCATTCTGGACCGGCTGGGCATTTCCTGCGGCGGCAAGACCGCCCGCCAGATGACGCGGGCGGACTATGACGCCTGGGACCTGCTTATCGGTATGGACAGCGCCAACATCCGCAATATGACGCGCATCTGCGGCGGCGATCCGGAGGGCAAGATCCACAAGCTGATGGAATATGCCGAAGGCCCCCAAAAAGGAGGCTCTGCCGGCGATGTGGCCGACCCCTGGTACACCGGCGACTTTGAGACGACATACCGTGATGTGCTGGCTGGCTGCCGGGGGCTGCTGGCGGCGCTGTAAAGCGGACTGAAGACGAAAAAGCAAAAGCCGGTCCCCGGCGCGCCGTGAAACGGCGCGCCGGGGACCGGCTATTTTTTGCGGGCTCAGGCGCAGAGCATCTGGGTAAGCACGATGATCAGCGGCATGGTGATGATGGACAGCAGGGTGCTCAGGGAAACGAGGCTCACGGAAAGCTCGGAATCCTGGCCGTAGATCACGGAGAACATGGTACACACGGCGGCGGTGGGCGCGCACAGGGCGACGATGCAGGCGACGAGGGCCGTGGGGTCCATGTGGAGCAGCAGGCCGACGGCCAGCCCCGCCAGGGGGATGATCACCAGGCGCTCGGCGATGGTGAGCCAGGCGCGCCCGTCCCGGAAGATCTGCAGGATCTTTGCGTGAGACAGGTGGTAGCCGATGACGATCATGGGCAGGGGCGTATTCAGTGCGGCAAAATAATCGATCGGCGTATCGATCAGCGCCGGCAGGGACGAAGAGGTGAAGAACAGGACCAGCCCCACGGCGACGCCCAGCACGCCGGGATTGGTGACCAGCCGCCGCAGGGAGAGCAGCCGCCGGTTGTGGCTCATCATATAAAGACCCAGCGTCCAGCAGAGGACGTTGGACACCGCCAGAAAAGCCGCGCCGAAAAACATGCCGTCCGCCCCCAGCAGCGCGTTTTCCAGGGGCAGGGCCATAAAGCCGCAGTTGGAAAAGATGGCGGCGAAGCGATAAACGCTCTGGCGCTGCAGATTCTGGTCGCGCAGGGTGCAGCGGGCGATGCTGTAGGAAAGGGCGATAATGATGATGGTGAACAACAGTGCCTGGAAGAATGCGCCGGCCAGGGCCGCTTCAAAGGGACGCTGAAAGGCCTGGATCATCACGCAGGGCGTGACGATATACAGCACGAAATCCGTCATGCCCGTCACGGCGGCGTCTGACAGGAATTTCGTTTTGCCGCAGACGAAGCCGACGCCGATCAGGATAAACAGGATGACGACCTGCTGTCCGACGGTCAGAAAATTTGCCAGCATGGAATCAGGACCCTCTCTCTACAAAAATCAAACAACACCTATTATAGATCGTTTTTGTGCAGTATGCAATATTTTTGCGGGGGCAGATTGTATAAAACGGCAGGACGTGCCGCTGCTGTTTTTGTCACAGCAGGCTCTGGGTCAGCACGATGAGCAGCGGCATGGTGAAAATGGACAGCAGGGTGCTCAGGGAGACCAGGCTGACGGAGAGCGCCGTGTCCTGTTGACAGCGGGCGGCGAACATGGTGCAGATGGCGGCGGTGGGAGGGCACAGTGCCACCATGGCGGCCAGCAGCGCTGTGCCGTCCATGCCGCACAGCAGGCCCAGGGCCAGCGCCGCCAGAGGGACGACGATCAGCCGCTCGGCGGCGGCCAGCCAGGTGCGCCCGTCCCGGAGCACCGGCGCCAGTTTCGCGCGGGACAAGTGATAGCCGATGATGACCATCGGGATCGGCGTGTTCAGCGCCGCGAGAGCGTTTACCGGCGCGTTCACCACTTCCGGCAGGGAAAACGAGGTGAAGAATAGCAGAAGCCCTGCCGCCACGCCGAGAATGCCGGGGTTGAGGAACAGCTTTTTCAAGGAAAGGCCGCCCCGCTCACCGCGCATGACGGCCAGGCCCATGCTCCAGGTGAGCAGCTGGAACACCGCCAGGCTGGCCGCGCCGAAAAACACGCCGCGGCTGCCCAGCAGGGCCTCCTCCAGGGGCAGGCCCATAAAAGCGCAGTTGGAAAACAGCACAGAAAAACGATACACCCGCTCCCGCCGTTTGTCGGTGTCGTGCAGCGTCAGGCGGGCCAGAACGTAGGCAAATACCGTTACGGCTGCGGCAAAAGCGGCCACCTGGAAGAATGCGCCGGCCAGGGCGGCTTCAAAGGGGCGCTGAAACGCCTTGATCATCACGCAGGGCGTGACGACATAAAGCACGAAATCCGTCAGGCCGCCGATGGCGTCCTCCGAGAAAAATTTTGTTTTGCCGCAGACAAAGCCGACGGCTATGAGCAGATACAGGATCACGACCTGCTGGCCGACGGTCAGAAAATTGGCAAGCATAGGGCAGAACCTCCAAAAGCGGGCGTTGCATACTGCTTCTATCATAAAAGATGACGCCGCCGGATACAAGGGCGGCGGGAAAAATCGAAACGTGAAAAGGCAGCCGGCGATTTTCACCGGCTGCCTTTTCGTGTGACAGATAGAAAAAATGAGAGAGAGTATAAAGCGATAGAGAGAAAATGAAGAAAAGTAATCCCGCCGCAAAACCGGTTGGCAGGCGGTTTTTTGGCAGTGTGCCGCGGGAGTGGGCAGCCTCCGCGGCACATATTGTTAATGGATTAACAATATCTAAGTCATATAATATAGAAACGCACCGAAATGTCAATATACTATTTCAAAAATCAGCGATTTATACAAAAACTGTGGTGATTTTTGTGCGCGTTTTGCAGAATCGGAGAGGATCTCCGGCCTTTGGATGGCAGGAGCGGCCGTCTTCTGCCGCGGGTACGGGAAAGGGCAGTTTTTTGGCAGAATGACGAACAGCTCCGGGGAACCGCATCATTTCAACGAAAGGGAACGGAGAAAATCACGGTCATAGTTCACAAAATAGAAAAAGGAGTATAACTAATTTGCACATATAGAGGCAAAAACAACAGTTTTATTGTTAAATAATAAACAATAATTCGTCAAATGTACAAAAAAACGGAAAATGGAAGTATATTTTCGGCGCTCCGCGTATGGACGGGGCGGGGGCCTTCCTATATAATAAATCAAGTATATCAGTTGATATATCGTTTCTTATTGAAATGGGAGGAAAAGTTAGAGGAAACAGGAGGTTGTAAAATGGCTGAAAAGAAGTGTGCGGTTCCCTTCCAGGGGACTGCAGAGCAGGAGGCCGAACTGATGGCGGTCATTTCCGAACTGAAGGATGAGCCCGGCGCATTGATGCCCATCATGCAGCGGGCGCAGGATATCTACGGATATCTTCCCATCGAAGTTCAGACGATGATTTCGGACGCCACCGGCCATCCGCTGGAAGAGATCTACGGCATTTCCACATTTTATTCCATGTTCAATCTGAATCCGAAGGGCAAGTATCAGGTGTCCGTGTGCCTGGGCACCGCCTGCTATGTCAAGGGCTCCGGCGACATTTATGACAAGCTCAAGGAGCTGCTGGAGATCGACGGCGGCGAATGCACGGCCGACGGCAAGTTCTCGCTGGATGCGTGCCGCTGCGTCGGCGCCTGCGGCTTGGCTCCGGTCATGATGATCAACGACGAGGTCTTCGGCCGCCTGACGGCGGATGAGGTCGAGGATATCCTGCAGAAGTTCGAATAAGGCCATGATGCCTGAGATCGCGCTGAATATCCTGGATGTGGCGGAAAATTCCGTGCGCGCCGGGGCGTCTCTGGTCGAGATCACCGTGGCTGTCGACGAGGGAGAGGACACCCTGTCCGTCACCATCGCCGACGACGGTTGCGGCATGACAGACGAGCAGATCCGGCAGGTGACAGACCCGTTCTTCACCACGCGCACCACCCGCAAAGTCGGCCTGGGCGTGCCCTTTTTCAAGCAGGCCGCCGAACTGACTGGCGGAAGCTTTTCCATCGACTCTGCGGTGGGAAAAGGGACGACGACCCGCGCGGTGTTTCGTCTGCGCAGCATCGACCGCATGCCCCTGGGCGATATCAGCGGCGTGATCCACACGCTGGTGACCTTTCATCCGGATATGGATTTCCTGTACCGCTACGGGTACAACGACAAGTCGTTCACCATGGATACCCGGCAGTTCCGGGAGATCCTGCAGGGCGTTCCGCTGAATGCGCCGGACGTGTCCGACTATATTGCGGAATACCTGAAAGAAAACAAAAACGAGACCGATGGTGGAGTCGAGATATAGGTTTTAGGAGGATTAACAGATATGAAATCGTTGGAAGAACTGAAAGCGATCCGCGAGCGGATGCAGGGCGAAGTCGGCGTCCGCAAGGCGGATGCCAATGAGACCCGCGTCGTGGTGGGCATGGCCACCTGCGGCATCGCCAGCGGCGCCCGCCCCGTGCTGAACACCCTGGCCGAGGAAGTGCGCGCCAAGAAGCTGGACAATGTGGTCGTCACCCAGACGGGCTGCATCGGCCTGTGCCAGTACGAGCCCATCGTGGAAGTGTTCGCCCCCGGCAAGGAAAAAGTAACGTATGTGAAGATGACGCCCGAAAAGGCGAAAGAAGTGGTTGAACAGCATCTGATGCGGGGCCTGATCCTGACGAAGTACACCCTGCAGAACGTCGAGCTGTAAGGAAGGGGTGCAAGGAGAATGTATCGTACTCATGTATTGGTGTGCGGCGGCACCGGCTGCACCTCCGGCGGTTGTGAAAAGGTCATCGACGCCCTCAACAGCGAGATCCAGGCCGCCGGCTTGACCGAAGAGGTCTGCGTCGTCAAGACGGGCTGCCACGGCCTGTGCGCCCTGGGCCCCGTGATGATCGTCTATCCCGATGATATCCTTTACGCCATGGTCAAGCCCGAGGACGCCCACGAGATCGTGCAGGAGCACCTGCTCAAGGGCCGCCCCGTCACCCGTCTGATTTATGACGATTCTGTGACGACCGAGGGCGTCAAGAGCCTGAACGACACGAATTTCTACCGCAAGCAGACCCGCGTGGCCCTGCGCAACTGCGGCGTGATCAACCCCGAGAAGATCGACGAATACATCGCCCGCGACGGCTACATGGCCCTGGGCAAGGTGCTGACGGAAATGACCCCCGACGAGGTCATCCAGACCATTCTGGACTCCGGTCTGCGCGGCCGCGGCGGCGCCGGCTTCCCCACGGGCCTGAAGTGGAAATTTGCCTCCGGCAACCGCGGTAATGTGCAGAAATACGTCTGCTGCAACGCCGATGAAGGCGACCCCGGCGCATTCATGGACCGCTCCGTTCTGGAAGGCGACCCCCATGTGGTGCTGGAAGCCATGGCCATCGCCGGTTACGCCATCGGCGCCAATCAGGGCTACATCTATGTCCGCGCGGAGTATCCCATCGCCGTGGAGCGCCTGAAGATCGCCATCGGCCAGGCCCGGGAATACGGCCTGCTGGGCAAAAACATTTTTGACAGCGGCTTTGATTTCGACATCGACATCCGCCTGGGCGCCGGCGCCTTTGTCTGCGGCGAAGAGACGGCCCTGATGACCTCCATCGAGGGCAAGCGCGGCGAGCCCCGTCCCCGTCCGCCTTTCCCGGCGGTCAAGGGCCTGTTCGGCAAGCCCACCATCCTGAACAACGTGGAAACCTGGGCCAACATCCCCCGCATCATCCTGCAGGGGCCCGAGTGGTTCGCCTCCATGGGCACTGAAAAGTCCAAGGGCACCAAAGTCTTTGCCCTGGGCGGCAAGATCAAGAACACCGGCCTGGTGGAGATCCCCATGGGCACCACCCTGCGCGAGGTCGTCGAGGACATCGGCGGCGGCATCCCCAACGGCAAGAAGTTCAAGGCGGCCCAGACCGGCGGCCCCTCCGGCGGCTGCATCCCCGCGGAGCACTTCGACGTGCCCATCGACTATGACAACCTGATCGCCATCGGCTCCATGATGGGCTCCGGCGGTCTGATCGTCATGGACGAGGATTCCTGCATGGTCGATATCGCCAAGTTCTTCCTGGAGTTTACCGTGGACGAGTCCTGCGGCAAGTGTACGCCCTGCCGCATCGGCACCCGCCGCATGCTGGAGATCCTGGAGAAGATCACCGAGGGCAAGGCCACCATGGAGGATCTGGACCGGCTGGAGTCCCTGGGCGATTACATCAAGCAGAACGCCCTGTGCGGCCTGGGCCAGACGGCCCCCAACCCGGTTCTTTCCACCCTGCGTTATTTCCGTGATGAATACATCGCCCACATTGTGGACAAAAAGTGCCCTGCCGGCGTCTGCAAGGCCCTGCTGTCCTATGAGGTCCAGGCCGACAAGTGCCGCGGCTGTACCGTGTGCGCCCGCAACTGCCCCACCGGCGCTGTCAGCGGCAGCGTGAAGCAGCCGCACAGCATCGACCAGAGCAAGTGCATCAAGTGCGGCGTCTGCATGAGCGTGTGTAAGTTCAACGCCATCATCAAGAAATAAGGAGGGGCAGAAAGAAATGGCTGATGTAACTGTAAAAATCAACGGCAGAGACGTGACGGTCCCGTCCGGCACGACCATCCTGGAGGCTGCCCGTCTTGCCCATATCGATATTCCCACCCTGTGCTATATGAAGGGCGTCAACGAGATCGGCGCCTGCCGCATCTGCGTGGTGGAAGTGAAGGGCGCCCGGTCCCTGGTCACGGCCTGCGTCTATCCCTGCGACCGTGACGGCATGGAGATCTACACCGATTCTCCCCTGGTGCAGGAATCCCGCCGGACCACCCTGGAGCTGATGCTCTCCAACCACAACCGTTCCTGCCTGAGCTGCGTGCGCAGCGGCAACTGCGAGCTGCAGGCCCTGTGCAAGCGCTATGGCGTGGACAACGAGGCGGTCTTCGACGGCGAAAAGACCCCCAGCGAGATCGACGATTCCGCGGCCCACATGATCCGCGACAACAGCAAGTGCATCCTGTGCCGCCGCTGCGTGGCCGTGTGCAAAGAGACCCAGGGCATCGGCGTCATCGGCGCCAGCAACCGCGGCTTCAAGACGGCCATCACCTCTGCCTATGAAATGGGCCTGGGCGAGACCAGCTGCGTGTCCTGCGGCCAGTGCATCGCGGTGTGCCCCACCGGCGCCCTGCAGGAAAAGGACAACACCAAGGAAGTCTTCGACGCCATCAACGATCCTGAGAAGATCGTCCTGGTGCAGACGGCGCCCGCCGTCCGCGCGGGTCTGGGTGAATGCTTCGGCTATCCCATCGGCACCGACGTTCAGGGCAAGATGGTGGCCGCCCTGCGCCGCCTGGGCTTTGACAAGGTCTTCGACACCAACTTCGGCGCCGACCTGACCATTATGGAAGAGGCCACCGAGTTCATCCACCGCGTGAAGAACGGCGGCGTGCTGCCCATCATCACCTCCTGCTCCCCCGGCTGGGTCAAGTACTGCGAGCATTACTTCCCCGACATGACCGAGAACCTGTCCACCTGCAAGTCTCCCCAGCAGATGTTCGGCGCAGTAGCCAAGAGCTACTGGGCAGAGAAGATGGGCGTGGATCCCAAGAAGATCGTCATGGTCTCCATCATGCCCTGCACCGCCAAGAAGTTTGAAATCGGCCGCGACGACGAAAACGCCAACGGCGTGCCCGATGTGGACATCGCCCTGACCACCCGCGAGCTGGCCCGCATGATCGACTGCGCCGGCCTGCGCTTCCAGGAACTGCCCGACGAGGAGTTCGACAAGCCCCTGGGCACCGGCACCGGCGCCGCCGTGATCTTCGGCGCCACCGGCGGCGTCATGGAGGCCGCCCTGCGCACCGCCGTGGCCATGATCACCGGCAAGGAAGCGCCCAGCGTGGACTTCGCAGAGGTCCGCGGCGTCGAGGGCATCAAGGAAGCGGCCTACGATATCGACGGCGTGGGCACGGTCAAGGTGGCCGTGGCCTCCGGCCTGTCCAACGCCCGCGAACTGCTCACCAAAGTCAAAAACGGCGAGGCCGACTATCAGTTCATCGAGATCATGGGCTGCCCCGGCGGCTGCGTCAACGGCGGCGGTCAGCCCCAGGTGCCCTACAGCATCCGCAATTTCGTGGATATCCGCGCCGAGCGCGCCAAGGTCCTCTACAATCTGGACCAGAAGAATGCGATGCGCAAGTCCCACGAAAACCCGGACGTCAAGGAGCTGTATGCCAACTACCTGGGCGAGCCCGGCAGCGAGAAGGCACATCACCTGCTGCATACCTCCTATGTGAAGCGGACCGTGAACCGCGTTTACAAGAAGTAAGCGGTAGCAAAGACGACATGAAAGGCCGCGGACGGCGTTTGCCGTCCGCGGCCTTTTCGCATAAAGAACGCGCAGCGCGGGAGCGTGCTCCCGCGCTGCGCGTTTATTTATTCCGGTTCTGCAAGGGCACGGAGGATCGCCTCCGGCGTGCGGTCGGGGCAGAGAAAGGTGTGCTCCGGCTCGTGGATATGGCCGAGATAGTGAGCGTCTGAATCGGAGATCACCCGGCAGCGGTCGAGATAGGGATTGTCCCGGCGCACCTGGTGGAGATGGGCCAGATCCGTCAGCTCAAAGCAGGTGAAGCGGCTGTCCGGCGGCACAAAGCCCAGGTTCGAGAGCAGGCTGGTGCTGGATTTGTCGATGTGGGCGGGGATCATCAGGCCGTGATAGCCCTCCGTGAGCTCGTAAACGGCGCTGAAGGGGATATCCGTGGCGGAGATCAGCAGGCGCGGCTCCGTGCCGATGATGCGGTCGTTGGAATCGTAGTAATACTGATGGCCGAACAGTTCCTCGTCGTTGTCGATGGGCAGGATGTGGGGGTAGACGTAGGCGTCGAAATCCAGCGCGTCCTCCAGGCGGGCGAAGAGGCACAGCACGTGGACCTCCTCCATGGTACACAACTCCATCCCCGGCAGGGCAGTCAGGCCGTATTCCGCCGCGGCCGCCAGCACGGCGGGGCAGTTGCGGCAGGAATTGTGGTCCGTCACCGCGATGACGTCCAGCCCCTTCAGGGCGCACATGCCGGCGATGTTGGCCGGGGTCATGTCGTCGTCGCCGCAGGGGGAGAGACAGGAATGAATGTGCAGATCGTAGGAAAGGGGCTCATCCATGGATCTTCTCGTGGATCGACAGGGCGGTCTCGAAGATCGGCGCCTGGGAGGAGAGGACGGTGATGCCCTGCTGGCGGGCTTTCTGCAGCGCGGCCTCGTCCAGGGCGGCGCCGCCGGCCAGCACGACGCAGGCCGCATCGGTCAGGGCCACCACGGCCAGGGTGTTGATATTGCCCATCACCGTCACCCAGGCGCAGCCCGCGGGGGCGTGGCCCATGGCGACGCTCAAAAGATCGCAGCAGTAGACCGATTCCACGGCCCGGTCTGTCTCTTCGCCGGCGTTGACCACGGCAAAGGCTTCGTTTTCCATCAGATCCTGAATCGTCATAGCGTTTCCTCCTGTGATTCCTGGGTGGGGTGGGGTGATTCCGTTTCTTCCGTGTGGGCTTTCCGGGCCGCCAGCTGCTGTTTTTGTTCCTCGGGCAGATTTTCCGTCAACGGGCCGTCCATCAGCGCGGCCTGCTCGCCCAGCTTCTGCAGGTTCGAGAGCAGGGGGCGCAGGCGGGCGTCGGCGTCGGGCAGCTCCTGGATGGCCTCGTCGGCCAGCTTTGTGCAGGAAGCCGTCAGCTCCTTCACGCTGCGCTTGAGCACATGGATGCAATCCTGCTTGGAGCCGTGGCCGCGGACGATGTCCTCGGCCCGGGCCCGGCAGGTGGGGGCGCCGCAGCTGCCGCAGTCCAGCCCGGGCAGCTGCTGGAGCAGGCTGTCCACCTGCTTGACCATGGCGATGCTCTCGCGGACGTTGCTGCCCAGGCGGAACACCGGCTCGTAAATGACGTGCTCGTTCCAGTCCATGACCTCCGGCGGCGCTTCCGCGGCGGTCTCCGCCGGCCGGTCGGGCAGGAAGCGGTTGAGCCGCTTGAGCTTGCTTTTGGCCACATGGGGGTTCTCCACGTTCAAAACGCCGCCCACGCAGCCGCCGGGGCAGGCGTCCAGCTCGATGAACTGCAGGCCCCGCAGCTTTTCGTCCTCCAGGTCCTCCAGCACGTGGATCACGTTTTCGATGCCGTCGGCGGCCAGATAGCTGTCGGTCTTCATGCCGGCGGATTCGCCGCCGCCGCTGCCCCAGCCGACGCCGATCTGGCCGGCGGAGGAGAGGGGCAGGGGATTTTTGCGGGCTTCCTTCATGTGCAGCAGCAGCTTCGGATAGATGTCCTTCACGGCCACGGCGTTGTCGATGGCGCTGTGCTCCGTGCCCAGGGGGGTCTTCACATAGGAGATCTTCGCCGGGCAGGGGGAGAGGAAGATGACGCCGATCTGATCGGCGCGCAGGCCCGTGCGCGCCATGGCGCGCTGGCGGGCCAGCCGGGCCGCCACCTCTACCGGCGGGTTGAGGGGCAGCAGATGGTCGATCAGGTTGGGAAAGCGGATGCGGATCAGGCGCACCACCGTGGGGCAGGCGGTGCTGATGTAGGGCCAGTCTTCCCGGTGCTCGCTGACATAGGCCCGGGCGGCGGCGGAGACCATCTCCGCTGCGGCGGGCACTTCGTACACGTCGTCAAAGCCCAGATAGAGCAGCGCCGTCAGCAGGATGTTGACGTCCTCGAGATTGTTGAACTGGGCGTACAGCGACGGGGGCGGCAGGGCCACGGTGTATTCGTACTGGCTGAGCACGTCCAGGCTGTCGCGGCGGATGCGCTTGGCGTGGTGGCTGCAGATGCGGACGCATTCGCCGCAGTCGATGCAGAACTGCTTTAAGATATGGGCTTTGCCGTCCCAGACGCGGATGGCTTCCGTGGGGCAGCGCTTGATGCAGTTGACGCAGCCCTGGCACAGGTCTTCGTCCAGATACACGGAGTGGAAAAATTTATTGCTTTCCATGGCGGCCTCCTTTCAGAACGTTCCGGGCGGGGAGGGGTTCAGAAATGCACGGCGGCGGTGACGGTGGTGCCAACGCCGAGAACGGTGTCGATGTGGAACGTGTCGGCATTTTTCTTCATATTGGGCAGGCCCATGCCCGCGCCGAAGCCCTGGGCGCGCACTTCCTCGCTGGCGGTGGACCAGCCGGCCTGCATGGCCTTTTCAATGTCGGGGATGCCGGGGCCGGTGTCCTTGAGCACCATTTCCACGCCCTCGTCGCCGATGGTGACGGTGATGGTGCCGCCGTGGGCGTGGATCACCATGTTGATCTCCCCTTCATACATGACGATGGAGATGCGGCGGATGATGTCGGCGGGGATGCCCAGCTGCTTGAGGGTGCGCTTCAGGCTGCTGCTGGCTTCGCCGGCCCGGGTGAAATCGTCGGAATCCACCTGGTAAGTCAGGACCATATCCTCACCCATGGCGCTGGCCCCCTCTCAGGCCGGCTTCATATAGAATGCCGCAGGAATTGAACATGGTCAGCTGGGTCGTCAGAAGGCAGATGTCGTTTTCCTCCGCCAGCTCCAGCATGGCCGCGTCGGGCTGCTTTCCGCGCACGAAGAGGATCACGGGGATATCCAGCATCTCGGCGGTGCGCAGCACCTGGAGATTGCACAGCCCCGTCAGCAGGATGGTGTGGCTGTCGGCGTAAGCCAGGGCGTCGCTCATCATGTCGCTGCCGAAGGCGCGGCTGATCTCGCCGTCCAGATGGGCCGCACCGGTGAGCAGCGTGGCGTTGACGCGCGCGGAAATTTCATTTACAG
Source organism: Candidatus Pseudoscillospira falkowii (assembly GCA_904374485.1). Classification (GTDB taxonomy): domain Bacteria; phylum Bacillota; class Clostridia; order Oscillospirales; family Oscillospiraceae; genus Pseudoscillospira; species Pseudoscillospira falkowii. The sequence goes on from CAJFFX010000009.1 coordinate 36,373, forward strand.
TCATGGAAAAAAGGCCTCCCGTCAGCCGCGCCCCGCGCGGCGAATATCACTTGTATTGTAATCTGCTTTTCGGTGAAATTCAACAATGATTTTTATGAAAAACGGCGGGCGGAAAAGTGCGGGGGCAGATTGCGCCGGAGGGGAAAGTCTGCTATAATAAGTTCGCAAATATCCTGCTGCGCCATATTTTCCCGCCGCGGCGGCGCTGCCGCCGCAAAGGGGGAACGGGAGGGAACGCGGATGGGAAAAATCTGGAAAAAGCGTTTGCTGCAGGCTCTTGCCGCCGCCGCGCTGGCGGCGCTTTTGTGCGCCGCGCCCGCCGCGGCGGAAAGCGGCGCGCCGGCGGAGGAGCATTCGGTCAAGATCAGCGCCTGGGCGGCGCCGGAAGTGGCGGCGGCCCGGGAGGCGGGCTGGCTTTCGGAGGAGGAACTGGGAGAGGACTATACCCTGCCCATCACCCGCGCCCAGTACGCGCGCATGGCGGTGCGATTCATCGCCGCCCAGCGCGGCGCCGACCCGGAGACCCTCCTGCGGGAATACGGGCTGGACGATCCCGCCGCGGAAAGCCCCTTCAGCGACACCGCGGACCCCGATATCCTGCTGGCGGAAAAGCTCGGCATCGTCAAGGGCGACAGCGGCGGCACCTTCCGCCCGGAGGGGCATCTCACCCGGGCCGAGGCCGCGATGATCCTGCAGCGCTGCATGGGCCTGCTGGGCCGCAGCGAAGCCAACGCCGCGCCGAAAGTATTTTCCGACGCCTACCTCATGCCCCGCTGGGCGGTGGAGGCCATCAAGTTCAGTTCCGGCCGCACCACGGCGGAGGGCGCTGCGCTGATGACCGGCTCCGGCGGCGCGTTCCGCCCCGGGGAAGACCTCTCTGTCGAACAGGCCGTGCTCACGCTGGTGCGCTGCGGCCGGTCCGCGGCGGTGGAGGGCGTGTACGAGGGCTGGCGCGCCGCGCCGGGCTACGACACGGTGGAGATCACCCTCTCCTTCGGCGGGGACTGCACCTTCGGCCGCATGCGCGGCGGGGCCTATGCCGGCTCCTTCGACGAGATGTACGACAAAATGGGCCCGGCTTATTTCTTCAGCAATGTGGAGGAATTCCACACGGACGATTTGACCATGGTCAATTTTGAAGGGGCCCTCACCACCGCCGAAACGCCCCGGGAGGACAAGGAGTTTATTTTCAAGGGCCGGCCGGAATACGCGAAGATCCTGGAAGAGGGCTCTGTGGACGTGGTGACCATCGCCAACAACCACGCTCGGGACTACGGTAACCGGGGCCTGGCGGACACCATCGCCAACCTTTCGCCCTATGTGGCCGTGTCCGGCTATGAGCGCATGCCCATCCTGACGGTCAAGGGCGTGGACGTGGGCTTTGTTTCCAATCTCGGCTGGAGCTTTGACGCCGCCCAGAAGCAGTTTATCACAAACGCCGTCCGGGACCTGCGCGCCCGGGGGGCCGACGTGATCGTGTTCAACTATCACTGGGGCGAGGAGCGGCAGTATCAGAGCAATGCCACCCAGCGTGCCATCGCCCATTACTGCATCGACCAGGGGGCGGACCTGGTCATCGGCCACCACCCCCATGTGGTGCAGGAGGTGGAGACCTACAAGGGAAAGACGATCGTCTACTCCCTGGGCAACCTTTCCTTCGGCGGCAACCGCAATCCCACCGACAAGAACTGCCTGATCTTCCAGCAGACCTTTGTCCGGGATCTCAACACCGGCGCCGTGCGCGCCGGGGAGAGCCGAGCCGTGCCCTACAAGGTCTCTTCCGTCGATTACCGCAACGATTACCGCCCCACGCCGGTCTGAGGCGCGGGACAAACAGCGAGAAAAGAGGGATCCTTCCCATGGAAGTATACAGCGGCCGTCCGGCGGACGCGGCGCAGCGCCTGGAAAAGGAGCGGCGCGCCTACGATCTTCTGGACAGCCTGGGCATCGCCTACCGCCGGGCCGACCACGCGCCGGCGGACACCATCGAGCAGTGCGCCGCGGTGGACGCGGCGCTGGACGTGGTCATCTGCAAAAATCTGTTTTTGTGCAACCGGCAGGAAACGACGTTTTATCTTTTGATGATGCCGGGGGACAAGCCCTTCAAAACAAAGCAGCTTTCCGCCCAGCTGGGGGTGGCCCGGCTGTCCTTCGGAAAGCCGGAGGCCATGGAGCGTCTGCTGGACCTGACGCCCGGCAGCGTGAGCGTCCTGGGCCTGATGAACGACCCGGAAAACCGGGTGCAGCTGCTCATCGACGAGGACGTGCTCAAAGACCCCTTCATCGGCTGCCACCCCTGCATCAACACCAGCAGCCTGAAATTCGCCACGAAGGATCTGCTGGAGCGCTTTCTGCCCGCGGTGCATCACGAACCCATCATCGTCCATTTGGAAAATTCAGATACACAGGAGGAATAATCGTATGATGAAGTTTTATGGAACTATGGTCTGCAGGGACTGCCTGGAGGCAAGAGAGGCGCTGAACGCCGCCGGCGTGCTGTTCGATTATATCGACATTTCCGTGAGCACCGGCAACATGAAGGAATTTCTGCACCTGCGCGACACGCGCAAGGAATTCGACGCCGTGAAGAAAGCCGGCGCCATCGGCATCCCCTGCTTTTTGAAGGACGACGGCGCCGTGGTCATCGGCGCGGCGGCGCTGCTGAAGGAAGCGCGGGGATGAAGCGGGAGATCGAAGGGCTTACCATGCACGAGCTGCGGGTGACCTCCGTCTACACCGGATCCATCGGCGATTTTCGCTACCGCTTCCACATGGAATTCGACTCCAACGAGCTGGAAGTGGCTACCTATACCAAATGGTGCTATGAAAAGGCCACGGATGTAGAAGAAGCGAAATTCACCATTGAAAACGGTGATTTGAGCGAATTGAAAGCCTGGCTGAACGCGCAGTATTATAAATATTTTCCGGATGCGCCGGAGGAATGAGGCGGAAGAGATGCTGATCGGCAAAGAAGTGACCCATGAATACCGGGGCCGGGGCACTGTGATGGCGGTGGAAAATGGCTGTATCACAGTGCGTTTCGGAACGGATTATGATTTGGATTTTCCCTATCCGGGGGAATTCCGTCACATGCTGCGTCTGCGCGAATACGATCCGGAGGCCCAGCGTGAGATTGACGCGGACATCCAGAAAGAGCGCATGGCGCGGGCGGAAAGCTACCGGCGGCAGCGGAGAGGAGAGTAAAGCATGGATCTGCTGATGAAGAACCTGTTTGTTGTGGTGAATGCGTTGGAGGGCGTCATGTTTCTTCTGCTCGCCGCCTACTACACGGCAAAACCCGAAAAGAGCACTTTCCTCATCTCCAATTATGCTTATTTCTCTCCGGAAAAGAAGGCGCGCTATGATCTTACGGGCCTGGGAAAACATGTTTCCCGCGTGTTCACCGTGATCGGCGTGATCTGCCTGGCGGGGGCCGGGGCTTCGGCGCTTTTGAGCCTGGTGTCCCATCTGGCTTCCGCCGTGCCCTACTGGATCTCCATGGCGGCCTGGCTTATTCTCGCGCTGAAAACGCTGCGCGTGGACAATGAAAAAGTGCTGCGGAAATACCGCAGGGATTGAAAAAGGAAGAAAGCCGCCCCGGCGTGGGCGGCTTTTTCGTTTCCCGCGGAAAAAATAAACTGGAAAAACGAAAAAAGATTGTAACCTGGGGCGCATTTTTTTGTGGATACCAGTGAAGAGGGCAAAGGAGGGCAGACCGTGGAGGACCGGGAGATCATCGAACTGTACTGGCGGCGCAGCGAGCGCGCCATCGCCTGCAGCGAGGAAAAATACGGGGCCTACTGCCGCGCGGTGGCCCGGCAGATCCTGCGCTCCCTGGAGGATACGGAGGAATGCGTCAGCGACACGTGGCTGGCGGCGTGGAATGCTATGCCGCCCCACCGGCCGGCGGTGCTGCGTACGTTCCTCGGGCGGCTGACGCGCAATCTGGCCGTCAACCGCCGCATTTATGACGGCGCGCAGAAGCGCGGCGGCGGGGAGGTGA
>CAJFFX010000010.1 GCA_904374485.1 Candidatus Pseudoscillospira falkowii
CCGGCGCTTTCCGATGAAAGCGCTGTTTCTCGCGGCAAATCTGCTGTTTATTTCCGGAACGGTGCTGGCGGGAGCCGCGCCGACCTTTTCCCTCCTGCTGCTGGGCCGCATCATCCAGGGAGTGGGCACCGGCATTGCCTTGCCGCTGATGTTCAATATCATCCTTGCCCGGGTGCCGGAGGACAAGCTGGGGGTGATGATGGGCGTCGCTTCGCTGATCATCGCCACGGCGCCGGCGGTGGGGCCGTTTTTGGGCGGCATGATCGTGCAGCATTTCGGCTGGCGGATGATTTTTGCGGCGCTGCTGCCGCTGCTTCTGGCGTCTCTTGCGTTCGGCGCGGTGTCCATCCGGCAGCTCCGGCCAGTGGAAAAAGCGTCCTTTCGATGGCTGGATTATCTGTTGCTGGCCTGTGCCTTCGCCTGCTTTATCTTTGCGCTCAGCGCCGCGTCCGGCGCAGGATGGATCAGCGGGCGGGTGCTGGGCCTGCTGGGCATCAGCGCGCTGGCGCTGGGGGCCTTCTGCCGCCGCTCGTTGCGCGCGGCGCAGCCGCTGCTGCGGGTGCAGGTGTTCGGCTGCGCGCCCTTTTCCCTTCATGTGCTGGCCATCGTTCTGATGCAGCTCATCTCTCTGGGCCTGGGCTTTCTGATCCCAAATTATGCCCAGCTGGTCTCCGGCATGACCGCCTTTGCCGCCGGCTGTTTGCTGCTGCCGGGCTGCGCCTTGGGCGCGGCGCTGGCGCCGGTCAGCGGCCGGTTTCTCGACCGGTTTGGCGCAGCGAAGCCGATTTTGCTGGGCGGCGGGATCGTTGCCGGTGCGGCGGTCTGCTTTGCTCTGCTTGCCCGGGATCTGACGGCGGCGCTGACCGTCGGGATCTATGTGTTTTATGCCGCCGGCATCGGCTGTGCCATGGGCAACAGCATGACCAGCGGCCTGCGGCGGCTGCCGCCGGAATGGAACGCCGACGGCAACGCCGTGATCAACACGCTCCAGCAGCTGGCGGGCGCCATCGGCACGGCGGTGGTCAGCAGCACTGTGGCCGCCGCCCAAGCGCGGCCGGGCGCGGCGCTGGCCGAGGCCACCATGAGCGGCACCCAGTCTGCCTTCTGGCTGCTGGCGGCGCTGGCAGTCGCCGCGCTGGTCTGCTCTGCCGGAGCCTTTTATGCGGCGCGGCCGCATCGCGCTGCCTGAAGAACAATCGTGGGCGAAAGTGCCGGGCAGTTTTGGGCTGCCCGGCACTTTTTCTGCCCTTTGGGAATGGACGGATGGCTTTTTGCGGCGCCGCCTGCTATACTGGAGACGAAAAATACTGTCAAAATCCGGAAAAAGACTTGACTGTAAAGCCCCTTGATACCCGATACTGAAGGGGAAAGGGAGGGAAAGCCCATGACGATCAAGGAACTGGAAGAGAAAACGGGCCTGGCCCGGGCGAATATCCGCTATTACGAACAGCAGGGGCTGGTGCATCCCGCGCGGCAGGAGAACGGTTATCGGGATTATACCGAGGAAGACCTCGCGACATTGCGCAAGGTGAAGCTCCTGCGCCATCTGGGGCTGGGCATCGACACCATCCGCGCCGTGCAGCGCGGGGCGCAGCCCCTGGGCGAGGCCCTGGCGGCCCGGGAGGAAGAACTGAGCGGCGAGGCCGCGCTGCTGGCGCGGGAAAAGGCTGTGTGCCGGGAACTGCGCGGCAGCGGCATCGCTTACGATACCCTGCAGCCGGAAACGTACCTCGCGGCGCTGGAGCGGGAGGAGACCGGCGATGCCGTGCGGCCGGAGCAGGGCGATATTATCCGGCCTCTCAAATGTCCCTGGCGCAGATTCTTTGCCCGCAGTTTGGACTGGAGCATCTACAGCTGGCTGTGGAGCCTGCTGGCCGCGCGCTTTCTTCCCTTGGAGGGGACGGCAGAAGCGGCGTCATCCATCCTGGGCTGGTGCATCGCCCTGCTGCTGATGCTGGCGCTGGAACCGCTGCTTTTGAGCCGTTTCGGCACGACGCCCGGCAAATGGATCCTGGGCCTGCGCGTCAGCGATGTCTACGGCGAAAAGCTCACCTATGACCAGGCTCTGCGCCGAACGTGGTGGGTGTTGCTCCAAGGTATGGGCCTGAATTTCTATTTAGTCAATTTCTATTTTACCTATAAAAGCTATGAGCGCTGTATGGCCGGCGTACCCTCGGTTTGGGAGGAAAACACAGTCAGCACCCTCAAAGACACCAAGGCCTGGCGCGGGTTTGTCTATGTGGGGATCTATGCGGCGGTGATTTTGATCGGCTTGTGTACATATCAGCCAGAGCTGCCAAATCATGGGCCGCTGACAAAAGCGGACTTTATTGAAAACTGCAACGTGATCGCCGAGCGAGAAGGGTATGCGCGGCAGTTAGAATATGACGGCACATGGCAGAAAGCATCATGGGAATATGACCCGTATTATGATTGGGATCAGCTCCCGGTAACGTATGAACTGCTGTATGACGATCAGGGAGCGGTAATGGGTGTGCGGCTTCATATTGAAACCGATGCTGAAGCGAATGTCGAAGATTTTAAGTGGCAGTTTGCGATTTCGTATGAGGTGCTGCAGAGCCGTATGCGCGGGATAGGGGCGATTTTGCATCAATCGGATTGGAAAGAAATTCCCTTTAATGAAAGCGGTGCCTACCAGTGCGGCAATGTTATGATTCAGTGCGACGTGGTCAGTGAGAATATGGCGCTTCACAGCAACTCTGTTTGGAATGACGTCAATCGCCAGCGGCAGCACGAAGCGGCTGCGCATACAGAAGTAGGTGAGGAGATCATCTATGAGAAAGTGGATGGGTATTACGCCTGCACCGTCACCCTGACGCTGACGGAATGACGCTTTCCCTTTGACATTCGCCGCCAAATGGTGTAGCTTTATGGAAGGACTTTCTTTATAGACTTTTTGGATAAAGGAGAATGGCTATGCCTTCCATTTTAGATCACGATACCGTGGCGCTGGATGAAAGCGCCCATGCGCTGGTCATCATCGACCAGACGCTGCTGCCCGGGGAGATCAAACTGCTGCATCTCACAAAACAGAACGAGATTTGGGAAGCGATCAAGGCGCTGCGGGTGCGCGGCGCGCCGGCCATCGGCGTGGCGGCGGCCATCGGCCTGTATCTCGCGGCGCGGGAGATCGAAGCGGACGACCGCGCCGGCTTTCTGAAAAAGCTCCATGGGGCGGCGGACTATCTCAATTCCGCCCGTCCCACGGCGGTGAATCTGTCCTGGGCCCTGGCGCGCATGGAGCGCGCGGCGGCGCAGAGCGGGGCGGAAACGCCCGAGAAAGTGCGGGAGGCGCTGCGCCGGGAGTGCCTGGCCATCTGGGAAGAAGACATCGACGTATGCCGCCGCCTGGGGGAAAACGGCCTGACTTTGGTCAAGCCCGGCTTCGGCCTTCTGACTCACTGCAACGCCGGCCAGCTGGCCACCGTACGCTACGGCACCGCCACGGCCCCCATGTACCTGGGCCATGCGCGGGGCTACGGCTTCCGTGTGTACTGCGACGAGACCCGCCCCCTGCTGCAGGGCGCGCGGCTGACCAGCTTCGAACTGTCCTCCGCCGGCATCGACACCACGCTGATCTGCGACAATATGGCGGCCTCTGTGATGAAGAAGGGGCTGATCGACGCGGTGTTCGTGGGCTGCGATCGGGTGGCCGCCAACGGCGACGCCGCCAATAAGATCGGCACTCTGGGCGTGGCGATCCTGGCAAAGCATTTCGGCATCCCTTTCTATGTGGTGGCGCCTTCGTCCACCATCGACATGAATACGCCCACCGGGGCGGACATCGTCATCGAGGAACGCGACGGCGGCGAGATCTGCGAAATGTGGTATGAACGGCGCATGGCGCCGGAGGGGATCAAAACCTGGAACCCGGCCTTCGATGTGACGGAGCACGACCTGGTTTCCGCCATCGTCACCGAATACGGCGTGGCCCGCGCGCCCTACGACGTTTCCCTGCGGGAAATCTTCGCAAAGAAGGAGGCGGCGCGAAAATGACGGCATACCCTACCGACGAAGAGGCCCGGGACCTCCTGATCCGGGTGGGCCGCCTTTTGTATGAAGAGGGGCTGAACACCGGAACCGACGGCAACTTCAGCTGCCGGGTGGACGGCGGCGCGCACCTGTGGACCACTTGCTCGGGCAGCGCCAAGGGCTTTCTCACCGAGGCCGATCTGGTCAAGACCGATCTCGACGGCCGTGTGCTGGAAGGAACGGCCAAGCCCTCCAGCGAACTCAAACTCCATTTGAACGTCTATCGCTGCAACGCCCTGGCCCAGGCGGCGGTCCACGCCCACACTGTGGCGGCCACGGCCCTGGCCTCTGCCGGCGTGGGGCTGACGGAGCCCCTGCTGGCGCCGGTGCCGCTGCAGCTGGGACGGGTCTATGTGGCGCCCTATGCCCTGACGGGCACCCAGGCCGTGGCGGACAGCATTCTGCCCTATGTCAAAGACAATAACGCGGTGCTGCTGGCAAACCACGGCGCCCTCACCTGGGGGAAGGATCTCTGGCAGGCATTTACCCGCATGGAGACGCTGGAGCGCTGCGCCCAGATCTATCTCCAGGTCCGCGCCCTGGGCACGCCCCAGTATCTGACGCCGCTGCAGGAACAGGAACTCCACGACTACGGCGTGCGTCTGGGGAATTTTGAGAAATAAAAGAGAAACCACAAAAACAGGGCGCCGTCTGCCCGGATAGGCAGACGGCGCCCTGTTTTCGCTTTTCAGGAGCGTTTTTTCAGCCGCAGGAGCTTGGCGGCGAGAAGATCGCGCTTTCGGTGGAATTTCAGGAAAATGTAGATCCAGCCGCCGGCGAAAAAGACCAAAGACAGCCGCAGCGGCGTGGGAAAACCCAGGGCGGCGAACAGCGGATAGCTCACAGCGGCGGTGAGGGCGATGCCGGCGCTTACCAGCGCGCTCAGCCGCGCCAGAAAGCCCAGGGTGGAAATGGACTGGAAATACTGCTCCCACCGGTCGCTGTCCTTTTTGTACCAAAGCCCCTTGATCCAGGCCCAGAGCAGAAACAGCCCCAGGGTGACGAGGCCCGCCAGGCTGACCAGCAGGCAGCAGAGCAGGGCAAACAGCGCCAGGCGGCCGATGGAAAGCTGGCCCGCCGCCTGCAGCGTCCACAAAAACCATCCGCCGAGTCCCGCCGCCGCGGCGGAGAGGATCAGGGCGGGCAGCAGGTAAAAGCGCTCCCGGTAGCAGGCGTACTGGTGGAAGCACTGGGCCGCGCCGCCGGCGAGCGCCAGGGCCAGAAAAGCGGCCCAGGCGCCGCTGCCCTGCAGCAGGCAGGCGGCGGAAAACAGCAGGGAGAGGGCCAGCGTGACGGAGCCGGAGCGGCCCCGGGCGGCGGTTTCGATCTCCCGGTCCCGCTCGTCGGGGAGCAGGTGGAGCGCCTCGGCCTGGCGGCGCTCTTCTTCACGGGTGCGGTTCATGGAAAAAGCCTCCTTCAGGTGTGATTTTCATAGTGGACCGCGCAGCACAGCTCGATGATGTAGCTGGCGGTGAACAGCAGGCCGGCGACGATCAGCATGGCGGCGAGGAGCATTTGCTGCATTTCCTCCGCCGAAAAGGCGACGCCCAGCGCCAGGCCCAGGCAGAGGGCGAAGAGGATGCCCCGCAGGATCGCCAGGGTCCTGTCCCGGGTTTTCAGATTGATCAGCTGATTGCGCTCGTCCCGCTCGTTCATCTTGTCCTGGTAGGAGAGATTACGGTTCAGCGCGCGCAGCAAACTGCTGCTGCCCCAGAGCAGGCAGATCACGATCAGCACCACGGACTTGACCTCCCAATGCCCGGTATGGATGGCGGCACCCAGGAGCAGCAGGCCCATGAGCATGCCGAACAGGCCCCAGATAAAATTTTTGCGGTGATAGATTTTCATAGCGATGTTCCTCCTGACGCCGGTCACGAAAATTCTTCTTCCAGGGCGCGGTCCTCCAGCGCCTTGTTCTCTTTCAGGCAGCACAGCTCCTCCACACTGACGCCGAACACCTCCGCCATGCGGTAGGCCAGCATCAGCGAAGGGCTGTACTGCTCTTTTTCAATGGAAATAATGGTCCGGGACGAAACGTGGACCAGTTCCGCCAGCTGCTGCTGGGTCAGCCCCGCGGCGGTGCGGAATTCTTTGACGCGTGTTTTCATGGGCCCCTCCTCAAAATATGAAGTTTGCTTCATGTGAGGTCAACTTCATATTAGCAGAGCGCGCCGCCGTTGTCAAGAAGAAAATGTGAAGTTTGCTTCATGCCGAATATTAAAAAAGCGCGGGAGCGTTTTTGGCGCTCCCGCGCGGGGATGCTTCAGGAAAGGGCGGCGCTTCCGTAGAGCAGATTGTAGATGCTCTGGGCGGCCTGGGCGCGGCTCACGGTCTCCTCCGGCAGGAGATTCCGGCCGCTGGTCTCCAGGATGCCGCGCTCGATGCACCAGGACATGGGCTGGACGGCCCAGGAGGCCACGTCGCCGCTGTCGCTGTATGGGGCGAAGGTGGTCATAGGGTCCTCGGCAAAGCCGCCGCAGGCGGTGTAGATCAGGGTACACAGCTCCTGGCGGGTGAGGCTGCGCTCCGGGGCGAAATTGTTCTGCGTGCCGCCGGAGGCGAAGCCGTTTTGCTTCAGGGCGGCGAGATAGGGAGTGTACCAGGTGTCGCCGGCGTCGGCAAAGTTGTCGCCGTCTTCGACGGGCGCGATCTCCAGGGCGCGGCACAGCAGAACGGCAAACTGCCCGCGGCTGATGGGGCGGCTGGGGTAAAAGCTCTTTTCCTCGGTGGAGAGAATGCCGTCCGCGGCCAGGGTGTTGATCGCCTCGGCGTACCAGGCGGTGCTGCTGACGTCGTTGAAATAAGCGCTGCCCTGCACCGGCACGCTGCCGATACAGGCCCATTCGTCGCGCTCTACGTCTTCCAGGGGCTCGCGGCCCTGGGTCCACCACAGGGCGCGGAAATACTTGCCGTTGTGGATCACGATGTCGCCGGCGTGGTAAATCTCGTCGGGCGACCATGCGGGGTAAAAGGTGTCGACGAGGGCGTCTTCCGGTGCGCCTTCCCCGCCGGAGGAGGGGGCCGGTTCCGTTTCGCCGCAGGCGCACAGCAGCGCTGCCAGCAGCAGGGCAAGGACCAGGGGGACAGTATGGATCTTGACGGCCATGGGCGGACACCTCCGTTTCATGTTCAGTATAGAATAGTTTTCCGGAAAAAGAAAGGGGCGCGGGCAAAAAAACGTCCGGCAGGCGAAGGGCCTGCCGGACGGCGGAGACGCTTATTGCTGGCGGAAGCGCTGCAGGAATTCGACCATGCGGGGATTTTTCGGGTGGTCGAACACATCTTCCGGCGCGCCCTCCTCGCCGATGACGCCGTCGCACATGAAGACCACGTGGTTGGAAACGTCCCGGGCGAAGGCCATCTCGTGGGTGACCACCAGCATGGTCATGCCCTCGTCGGCCAGGTCGCGCATGACGGAGAGCACTTCGCCCACCATTTCGGGGTCCAGGGCGGAGGTGGGCTCGTCGAACAGCAGCACCTCCGGGTCCATGGCCAGGGCGCGGGCGATGGCCACGCGCTGCTTCTGGCCGCCGGAGAGCTGGCGGGGCTTGGCGTTGAGGTAGGGGACCATGCCCACCTTTTCCAGGTATTTCATGGCGTTGTCCCGGGCCTCGTCCGCGCCGCGCTTGAGCACCTTCGTCTGCCCCACCATGCAGTTTTTCAGCACGGTCATGTTGTTGAACAAATTGAAGGACTGGAACACCATGCCCACCTTGGCGCGGTACGCCGTGGCGCCGCCCCGCTGGTCGACGATGTTTTCCCCGTGAAACAGGATCTCGCCGCTGGTGGGCGTTTCCAGCAGGTTGATGCAGCGAAGCAGCGTGGACTTGCCGCTGCCGGAAGCGCCGATGATGCTGGTCACATCGCCGGAATGGACCACAAAGTCGATGTCCCGCAGCACCTCGTGGCTGCCGAAGGACTTGGACAGATGCCGCACTTGTAAGATCATATCGCTCATGTTCAACGCTCCCCTCTGGCACTGCCGTTGCGGTGCTTTAACATTTCCTGCTGAATGCTTCTTTTCTCCGCATCCAGGGGATCGGCATATTCTCTGCTGCGTTCGTCGAAGGGCGTGCCCTTGTTGGGGTGGTTGTAGGTGCCGGCGGTGGTGACGAGCTGGTCCTCGTTCACCAGCTCATAATTGCTGCTGCCGTCCATGCGCCGCTCCAGGAAGCGCAGGATCAGGGAGGCGATCAGCGTCATGGTCAGATAGGCGACCATTTCGATGGCGGCGGAGGGGAAGTAGAGGTAAGTCGAACCCACGGCCGCGCGGTGTACGGCGAACAGCTCGCCATAGGCGATGATGAACATGACGGAGGTATCCTTGATGTTGATGATCAGGTTGTTGCCGATCTGGGGCAGCAGCACGCGGAAGGCCTGGGGGATGATGACATAGAGCATGGTCTGCACATGGTTCATGCCGATGGCCTTGGCGCCCTCGGTCTGGCCGGGGTCGATGGAGAGGAAGCCGCCGCGGACGGATTCGGCCATGTAAGCGCCGGTGTTGATGGACACCACCAGCAGGGCGGCCAGAAACACGCTGGGCCACTGTACCAGGGTGCCGGTGAAGTAGGGAAGACCATAGTAGATGAACACGGCCTGCAGGATCATGGGCGTGCCGCGGAACACTTCCACATAGATCCGGATGACGGCGCGGATCACCGTCAGGACGATGCGCTTGACGATATTGTCGCGCTTGGAGTAGGGGATGGTGTTGAGGATGCCGCAGATGAAACCGATGATGCAGCCGATCAGCGTGGCCAGCACGGCCAGGACGATGGTGTTCCACATGCCGTGGAGATACTGGTCGCCGAACCGCGCCCACATGGCGGGAATATCGACGCCCAGCTGCGCGCACTGCTGAAGAAAAATTTGCAGCATGCAGGGATGCTCCTTTCTGATAAACGCTCTCTTTTTTATATTTTATAAGGAATGGGGGATGCTTTTCCGGATGCGGGGGGGCGTTTGCCCCTGTTTTATCCCGCCGCCGCGCGGCCGCGCCGGCGGGATAAAACAGGGGCAAAGCGAGGGAGAATGCTCCCTCGCCTTGCCGGATCGTTTTTTGGATGCTTATTCGCCGACGGGCTGGATGGCGATGGCCTCGTCCATCATGGCGTCGAAATCGTCGGAGGTCATGGTGGACAGAACGCCGTCGATGGCGTCCTTCAGGACGGTGTTGCCCTTGCGGACGGAAATGCCGATGTTGACGTTCTCGGCACGCTCTTCCTCGGAGAACTGGAAGTCACCGTCGGTGCCGGAGAAGTCCAGAATCACCAGGTCGGGATAGGCGGCCACAGCGCCGCGGGCGGTGGGCATATCGGTGCAGATGAAGTCCACGGTGCCGGTCTCCAGGGCCATCAGCATGGCCGGCGCGCTCTCAGCGGCGGTCTGGATCTGGGCGCCCTCGATCTGGGGCAGGCACGCGTCATACCAGATGGTGGATTCCTGGGCGGTGCAGGTGCCGCTCAGCTCGGAAATGGAGGTGGCGCTGGCGTTGGGGCTGTCGGCCTTGGTGACGCACACCATGGTGGCGTAGTAGTAGGGGCCGGCGAAGTCGACCTGCTTGCTGCGGTCGGCAGTCATGGACTGGCCGGCGATGACGGCGTCATAGGTGCCGGACTGGACGCCGGGCACCAGGGAGCCCCAGTCGGCCTGGTAGATCTCCAGCTCCCAGCCGTTGGCCTCGCAGATCTTCTTGGCCATCATCACGTCGTAGCCGTTGGCGTAGCCGGTGCCGTTGGCAATGGCGACGGCGCCGTTGGAATCGTCGTCCTGCAGCCAGTTATAGGGGGCGTAGGCGCACTCCATGGCGATGGTCAGCACGCCGTCCTCCACGCCGGAGGCCATGGGGGTTTCGCCGCCCTCATCGGTGCTGGAGGGGGTGTTGCCGTTTCCGCAGGCGGTCAGGGACAGGCCCATCAGGGCGGCACAGGTCAGTGCGAACAATCTTTTCTTCATCATGTTTTTCGTCTTCCTTCCAAAATTGTTTTCCGCGAAGCAGAGGGATACCACTGTGCCGAAAGGCATGGCGCGCGAAATGGGTATAAAAAAACCATGACCTTTCAGCAACGGAAAGTATCATGGCAAACTTTGGAATCACAATCGATTCGCCGATGTCAATGATAGCACTCCACATTGCTGTGACAGTCTGACGGATGTTCTCCGTCAGCCCAGGAACCAACCTCCCGGCCGGAGGATGGACCTTCGGCAGAAAACCCTTTCTCTCCGCGGCGGCGGCCTGGCCGTTGTCCCAGCGGAAATACTGATGTTTTCTGCGCCTCTACCATTGCCCGGGGATGCGCCCCGGAACAATCGTTATGCGGTTATAGGCGCATATTATCACGATTCCCCGGCACTGTCAACCATTTTTGGAGAAGTCAGGACACTTTGGCAGAATGCACAAAGGATGCGCTGCCAAATCTGGAATAGAGGGCATTGTGCCTATAAACAGCCGCGCCGGCGGGAAAAATATCGGAAAGTGAACAAAAAGAACTTGCATTTTTGAAAGGATGCTCCTATAATGGGTCCAAACCAAAGTGAGGAATCTTATCCATGAACAAACATTTTTATGCAGCTGAATATTTCTTTGGCTTCTGCGGTCGATTTAACGACGGCGGCTTTTTTGCTTGGGAAAATTTCAGCATAAAGATGTGAATTGATGGGTATTGGCGCGCGGCAGGCGCGCACTTCAGGCGAAGAGGACAGAGGGCTCATTGATTGACAAAGATCAATGGGCCCTCTTTTTGTCTGCGTGCTCCGCCGCTGCGGAAAACATTGCTTTCAGGAATTTTCGGAATATAAAGGAGAGAAAAACGTATGGTCGTTGTTATGAAACCGGGCACCGCCCGGGAGGATATCCAGGCCCTGGCGGCCCAGCTGGAGCAGCTGGATCTGCAGGTCAGCATCACCGAGGGCCACGGCTGCAGCATCCTGGGCCTGGTGGGCGACACCACCGCCGTGGATATGGACAAAATTTCCATCAATCAGCATGTGGAGCGCGTCATGCGCGTGTCTGAGCCCTATAAGAAGGCCAACCGCAAGTTCCACCCCGAGGACACCGTGGTGTCCGTGGGCACGGCGAAGATCGGCGGCGGCAATTTCGGCGTTATCGCCGGCCCCTGCAGCGTGGAGAGCGAGGAGCAGATGATCGAGGTGGCCCGGCGGGTCAAGGCGGCGGGGGCGTCCATGCTCCGCGGCGGCGCTTTCAAGCCCCGCACATCCCCCTATTCCTTCCAGGGCATGGGCACCCGGGGGCTGGACCTGCTGCTGCTGGCCAAGGAGGCCTCGGGCCTGCCCATCGTCACGGAGCTGATGAGCCCCAAATATATCGACCTGTTTGAAGAAAAGGTGGACGTGGTGCAGATCGGCGCCCGCAATATGCAGAACTTCGACCTGCTCAAGGAAGTGGGCAAAATGAGCAAGCCCATCCTGCTCAAGCGCGGCCTTTCCAATACCTATGAGGAGTGGATCATGTCTGCCGAATATATCATGAGCGAGGGCAATGAAAACGTCATCCTCTGCGAGCGGGGCATCCGCACCTTCGAAACCTATACCCGCAACACCCTGGACGTTTCCGCCATTCCCTGCATCAAGCGCATGAGTCACTTGCCCATCATTGTGGACCCGTCCCACTCCGGCGGCGTCAGCTGGCTGGTGGAATCGCTGGCCCTGTCCGGCATCGCCGCCGGCTGCGACGGCATCATCGTGGAGGTCCACAACGATCCCCCCCACGCCAAGTGCGACGGCCAGCAGTCCCTGACCCCCGATCAGTTTGAGGGCCTCATGGACAAGGTCGGCAAAATGACCGAGTTGGTGGGAAAGCACATCGTGCGCTGAGCACGCCGGAGACGAAAGGGAGCGGTGAGCAATGGAAACGCTGAAGGTAACGCTGCCGGGCCGCAGCTATGAGATCCTGATCGGCGGCGGCCTTTTGGACGGCTGCGGCGCGCGCATCCGCGCCGTGACCGGCGCGGAGACGGCGGCCGTGGTGACGGACAGCAACGTGGCGCCGCTGTATCTGCGGCAGGTGGAGGAAAGCCTGCGCGCGGCGGGCTTTGCTGTCTTTTCCGTGGTGTTCCCCGCCGGGGAGCAGAGCAAGACCACGGAAACGCTGAATATGCTCTACGAGCGCTTTGCCGCGGCGGGCATCACCCGGGGCGACGCCGTGGCGGCCCTGGGCGGCGGCGTCACCGGCGATCTTGCGGGCTTTGCCGCGGCTACCATGTTCCGGGGCATGGATTATATCCAGCTTCCCACGACGCTGCTGGCCCAGGTGGACAGCAGCGTGGGCGGCAAAACGGCCGTGGACCTGCCCCAGGGGAAAAACTTGGTGGGGGCTTTCCACCAGCCCAAATTGGTGCTTTCGGACACGGACTGCCTGCGCACCCTCAGCCGCCGCGTCCTCTGCGACGGCATGGCTGAGGTCATCAAATACGGCATGATCGCCAGCGAGGCCCTGCTGGGCCGGCTGGAGAACCTGCGCGGGCCGGAGGACCTGCCCGAACATTGGGACCGGATCGTTTATGAATGCTGCGACATCAAGCGCGCCGTGGTGGCCGAGGACGAACGCGACACCGGCCGCCGGGGCATTCTGAATTTCGGCCACACCCTGGGCCACGCCTATGAGCGGGCCTATCACTACGAGACCTATACCCACGGCGAGGCCGTGGCCGCCGGCATGGTGAAAATGCTGGAACTGGAAGAAAAGCAGGGCAGGGATACGGCGGCCCTGCGGCGGCGGCTCACCGCCCTGCTGCGGAAATTTGAACTGCCGGCGGGGATTCCCTGTTCCATGGCGGACTATCGGGAAGCTGTGGGTCTCGACAAAAAAGCGAAGGGGCGGAAGATCAGCGTGATCGAGGTGGAAACGCCCGGCCGGGCGGAGATCGTGCCCATGGAAAAGGAAATCCTGTTCGCCCTGCTGGAGGAAACGCTATGAATGTGACGATCCATCCCCGGCGGCTGTGCGGGGCCATCACGCCGCCGCCGTCCAAAAGCCAGGCCCACCGCCTGATCCTGGCCGCCGCCCTGGCGGAGGGAGAGAGCACCCTCTCCAACGTGGCCTTTTCCCAGGACATCCTCGCCACCCTTTCCTGCATGGAGCAGCTGGGGGCGCGGTGGGAAAAGCTGGATGAAGGCGCCATCCGCGTCACCGGCCTTTCCGCCGGGAAGCCGGCCCTGCACGGGGACGGCCTGCCCCATTTCGACTGCGGCGAGAGCGGTTCGACCCTGCGCTTTCTGATCCCCGTGGCCCTGGCCGCGGCGGGGGGCGGCGTGTTCACCGGCCGGGGCCGCCTGATGGAGCGGCCCCAGAAGCCCTATTTCGACCTTTTTGCGGAAAAGGGGATCGCCTGGAGCCAGGAGGGGGGCGTCCTCACGGTGCGCGGCGCGCTGACGGCGGGGGAATACGCCCTGCCGGGCAATGTGTCCAGCCAGTTTTTCACGGGCCTGCTCTACGCCCTGCCCCTGCTGGAAGGGGCGTCCTGCGTCCGCTCCACCACGGCGCTGGAGAGCCGCAGCTATATCGACATGACCCTGGACGCCCTGGCGCGCTGCGGCGTTTCCGTCGGGGAGGAGACGCGCGGCGGCCGCCCGGCCTTCGTACTGACGGGGCCCCAGAGGTACCGCGCGGCGGACTGCGCCGTGGAGGCCGACTGGTCCCAGGCTGCCTTTTACTACGCCATGCGGGGCGTCGGCTGCGACCTTTCCATTGAAGGCATGAACGAAGCTTCTGTCCAGGGCGACCGGAAGATCGCCGCCTATGACTGCATCCTCCGCGAAGAAGGAGAAGCGGTGCTGAATGTGGCAGACTGCCCGGACCTGGTGCCGCCTCTGGCGGCCTATGCGGCGCTGCGGGGGACGGGGCGCATGACGCGCATCGTCAACGCCGGGCGCCTGCGCATCAAGGAGAGCGACCGGCTGGCCGCCGTGACGGAGGTGCTGAACGCCCTGGGCGCCCAGGTGGAGGAACTGCCGGAGGGCCTGGTGATCCGCGGCGCGGATACCCTGGCCGGCGGCGCAGCGGTGGACGCCCACAACGACCACCGCATCGCCATGATGGCTGCCGCGGCGGCTGTCCGGTGTGCGCGGCCCGTCACCATCCTCGGTGCGGAATGCGTGCGCAAATCCTATCCCAACTTCTGGGATGACTACGCGCGCCTGGGCGGACAGATCGAACGGGAGGAGAGCGAACCATGAACTATACGATATTCGGCGAGAGTCACGGCCCGGCCATCGGCGTGGTGCTGGAGGGCGTGCCCTCCGGCCTGGTGGTCGATATGGATTTTATCCGCGCCGAGCTGCGGCGCCGCGCCCCGGGGCAGAACGCCCTGTCCACGGCCCGGAAGGAAGCGGACGAGCCGGAGATCCTCTCCGGCGTGTTCAAGGGGCGCACCACGGGCACGCCCCTGTGCGCCGTCATCCGCAATACGGACACCCGCTCCCGGGATTATGAAAAAATGAAGCGCCTGCCCCGGCCCGGCCACGCCGACTACGCCGGCGCCGTGCGCTACGGAGGCTATAACGACTACCGCGGCGGCGGTCATTTTTCCGGCCGCCTGACGGCGCCCCTGGTCTTTGCCGGGGCGCTGGCCAAGCTGATTTTGCGGGAAAAGAATATCGACGTCACAGCGCGCATCTCCATCCTGGGGGGCGTGCCGGACCCGACGCCGGCGCAGATCGAGGAGATCATCCTGGCGGCAAAGGCGGAGGGCGACAGCGTGGGCGGCGCCATCGCCTGTACGGTGAGGGGCGTGGAGGCCGGCCATGGCGCGCCGGATTTCGGCTGCAACGCCGAGGGGATCATTTCTCAGTATCTCTTTGCCGTCCCGGCGGTGAAGGGCGTGGCCTTCGGCGCGGGCTTCGGCTTTTCCTGCATGCGCGGCAGCGAAGCCAACGACCCCTTCTACATGGACGGCGACGCGGTGCGGACCCGGAGCAACTGCGCCGGCGGCATCAACGGCGGCATCACCAACGGCATGCCCATCGTTTTTGAAGCGGCGATCCGCCCCACGCCCTCGATTGCCAGGGAGCAGGACACGGTGGACCTTTCCGCGCGGAAAGACGCCAAGCTCACAGTGGAAGGCCGCCACGACCCCTGCATCGTCCAGCGGGCGCTGCCGGTCATCGAGGCGGCGGCGGCCCTGGCCGTCTGCGAACTGCTGAGCATTTGAAGCGCATTATCAAATCCTTTGGAGGAAGCGACATGATCGAACAGAATGATCCGAAAACAAGCGGCGCGGTGATCCTGGAGGGCGCCGTGGTGCGCGGCGACGTGGAGATCGGCGAAGGCAGCTCCGTCTGGTTCAACGCGGTGATCCGCGCCGAGGGTGAGGCCGTCCGCATCGGCAGAAACACCAATATCCAGGACGGTGCCGTGCTCCATGTGGACGACGGCATGCCCCTGACCATCGGCGACGGCGTGACGATCGGCCACGGCGCCATCGTCCACGGCTGCACCGTGGGCGACAACACCCTCATCGGTATGGGCGCCATCGTGCTCAGCGGCGCGCGGATCGGCCAAAACTGTATCGTCGGCGCGGGCGCTCTGGTGACGGGGAAAACCGTCGTTCCCGACGGCTGGATGGCCTTCGGCAATCCGGCCAAGCCGGTGCGCCGCCTGAAGACGGCGGAGATCGAGGACAATCTCCACTCCGCCGCACTGTATGTAGAATTGAAAGAGAGGTATCGGAAATGAAGGACCTGACGGAGCTGCGTGCCCGGATCGACGACATCGACGCCCAGATGGCCGCCCTCTTTGAGCAGCGCATGGACGTGACGCGCCAGGTGGGCGAATACAAGCTGGCCCACGACCTGCCGGTGCTCGACCGGAAGCGGGAGGAAGAGGTGCTGGCAAGAAAAGAAGCCATGCTGAAAAACCCCTATCTCAAAACGGAGATCAAGGACTTTTTCGGGAGCATCATGGCCATTTCCCGCCGCCAGCAGCGGATGCTGATGACGGACGAGAGCACGGCGGAAAAACTGAAGCCCCTGCGCGACGCCGTGGCGGCGGCCGGTCAGCCCAAGGCCAGCCCCCAGGTGTGCTATCAGGGCGTCCCGGGCGCTTATGCCGAGGAGGCCGCCGCGCTGTTTTTCGGCGCGGACACGCCCCGGGAGAGCCGTCCCACCTGGGGCGCGCTCTTTGACGCGCTGGCGGAGGGCACGGCGGATTACGCTGTACTGCCCATTGAAAACAGCTCCACGGGTTCCATCAACGCCGTCTACGATCTGCTGGCCGCGCGCGGCGCTTATGTGGTGGGCGAGCAGCTGGTCCGGGTGGACCACTGCCTGGCAGCCCTCCCCGGCGCGCGGATGGAAGACATCCGCGACGTCTATTCCCACGAACAGGGCTTTTTCCAGAGCGAGGACTTTTTCCGCGCCCATCCGGACTGGCGCCAGCACGCCGTGCTGAATACCGCCGCGGCGGCGGCGCTGGTGGCAGAGAGCGGCGACGGCGCCGAAGGGGCCGTCTGCAGCCGCCACGCGGCGGCGCTGTACGGCCTGGACGTCCTGCAGGAGAGCATCAACACCAGCGCGGACAACTTCACCCGCTTTTTCGTGGTGGCCCGGAGCATGGAGATCCGCCCGGAAAGCGACAAGGTGAGCCTGATGTTCACGCTGCCCCATGAGCCGGGCACCCTGAACAACGTGCTGGGCATCCTGGCGGTCCACCAGCTGAACATGCTGCGGCTGGAGTCACGGCCTATGACCGGGAAAAGCTGGGAATACCGCTTTTTTGTGGACGTGGAGGGCAACCTGCGCAGCGAGGAGTGGGACAGCGTCCTGTTCGAACTGCTGGAGAACACACTGACGCTGCGGATCCTCGGGAATTATCCGAAGGGTGCGTGAAGCCATGGGAAAAAATATCGTTCTGATCGGCCTGCCGGGCAGCGGGAAGAGCACGGTGGGGCAGCTGCTGGCGGAAAAGCTGGGCCGCCCTTTCCTGGATACCGACGCCATGGCGGAGGCGCGGGAGGGCCGCGCCATCTCCGCGATCTTCGCCGCCGAGGGCGAGGCGTATTTTCGCAATTTGGAAACGGCCTGCGCCAAAGAGGCCGCCGCCGCGGAAGACACGGTCATCGCCACCGGCGGCGGCATCGTGCTGCGCCGGGAAAATATGGACGCCCTGGGGAAAACGGGGGCTGTTTACTTCCTGGACCGCAGCCCCGGGGAGATCGCTTCCGGCGTGGACGTCAGCGGCCGACCGCTGCTGGCGGGACAGCGGGAGATGATCTTCCGCCTGCACAAGGAGCGCATCGCCCTCTACCGCCGCTATGCCCGCGCCGCCTTTGCCGGCGGCACGCCGGAAGAACTGGCGGAGGCTATTGCGCTGATGTTTGAAATGACGGAGTGAGGCGGAAAATGGAAAAGACAAAATTATGCGTTATCGGGGATCCGGTGGAGCACAGCCTGTCGCCGGTGATCCACAACGCGGTCCTTTCCGGCGCCGCCCTGCCCTATGAATACGGACGGGTGCGCGTGCGCGCCGGCGAAACGGCGGATTTTCTCTGCCGGGCACGGGAGGAGGGCTATGCGGGCTTCAACGCCACCATGCCCCATAAAACGGCTCTGGTGGATCTGATGGACGAGCTGGACGCCGACGCGCAGCTGTTCGGGGCGGTGAATACGGTGGTGCTGCGGGACGGGAAGGCCCGGGGCTGCAACACCGACGGCCGGGGCTTCCTGCAGATGCTGGCCGACGGCGGCATCGCGCCGGAGGGCAAAACGGTCACCGTGCTGGGCGCCGGCGGCGCGGCCCGGGCCGTGGTGCTGAAGCTGGCCCAGGCTGGGGCGGCGCGCATCTTTGTGTGCAACCGCACGCTGGAAAAAGCGGCGGCGCTGGAGCGGATATTTCCCGACCGGATCACCGCCTGCCCCTTTACCGCCCGGACCCTCGGCGACTGCGCCCTGTTCAGCGATCTTCTCGTCAACACTACGCCCATGGGGATGACGGCGGTGGCCGATCAGTTCGCGTCCTTTGCATTTCTGCGGGCCCTGCCCCAGGGCGCGCCGGTGTGCGACCTGATTTACAGCCCGCCGGAAACGGCGCTGCTGGCCGCGGCAAAAGCCCTGGGCCACCCGACGCTCAACGGCCTCGGCATGTTGATCCACCAGGCGATCTTTGCCCTGGAAGAATTCACCGGGACGCAGATCGACGCCCAGGCGGTCCTGCCGCGCATCAGGGCGGCGCTGCGCGAACAGATCCCGACAGAGTGAAAAAACGAAAACTGGCCGTGCTCCGGAATTTCCGGAGCACGGCCAGTTTGTTGTTTTCGGGAAAATCAGTCCAGCGCGATCTTCGGCGCGCGGTGAATGATCTCGTGGCGCTTGGGACCGGTGGAGAACAGCGTGACCGGCACGCCCAGCTCCTGCTCGACAAAGTCGACGTAAGCCAGGGCTTCCCGGGGCAGCTTGCTCTCGTCGGTAATGCCGCGGATGTCGCACTTCCAGCCGGGCAGAGTGGTGTAGATGGGCTTTGCATCCTTCAGCATGCGGGTGACGGGGAAATCTTTGACGATCTCGCCGTTGATCTCATAAGCGGTGCAGACCTTGATCTCATCGAGGTAGCCCAGCACGTCCAGGCAGGTCAGGCACACTTCCGTGGCGCCCTGCATCTCCGCGCCGTAGCGGGTGGCCACGGCGTCAAACCAGCCCACTCTGCGGGGGCGGCCCGTGGTGGCGCCGAACTCGCCCTTGTCGCCGCCGCGCTTGCGCAGTTCGTCGGCCTCCTCGCCGAAGATCTCAGACACAAAGTCGCCGCCGCCGACGGAGGAAGAATAGGCCTTGGTCACGGCCACAATGTCCCGGATGTAGCGGGGCGGGATACCGGCGCCGATGCAGCCGTAGCCAGCCAGGGTGTTGGAGGACGTGGTCATGGGATAAATGCCGAAGTCCGGGTCCTTCATGGTGCCCAGCTGGCCTTCCAGCAGGACGGTCTTGCCTTCCTTGAGGGCCTTGTGGACGAAAGCGGCCGCGTTGCCCACATAGGGGCGGATCAGCTCGCGCTGCTCCACCATTTCCTGATAGAGGGACTCGGGGTCCAGGGGTTCCTTGTGGTAGAGGTTGACGATCAGCGCGTTTTTCAGCGTGCAGGCCTTTTCCAGCCGCTCGCGGAGCAGGTCGTCGTCATAAAGCTCGTTGACCTGGATGCCGATTTTGGAGACTTTGTCGGAATAGAAGGGGGCGATGCCAGATTTTGTGGAACCGTATGCCTTGCCGGCCAGGCGGTCTTCCTCATAGGTGTCCAGCAGGACATGGTAAGGCATGAGCACGTGGGCGCGGTCGGACACGATCAGCTTCGGCATGGGCACGCCGCCGTCCAGCACGTGCTGCAGCTCGGCCATCAGCTTGCGGATGTCGAGGGCAACGCCGTTACCGATGATATTGGTGATGTTGGGGTAAAATACGCCAGAGGGAAGGGTGTGCAGCGCAAAGCGGCCATAGTCGTTGATGATGGTATGGCCCGCGTTGGCTCCGCCCTGGAAGCGGATGACCACGTCTGCCTGTTCGGCAAACATGTCGGTAATTTTGCCTTTTCCTTCGTCGCCCCAGTTGGCGCCGACAATTGCTTTTACCATAATTTTGTATTCCTCCCTGCATGGGGTTTTGCAATTTTGCCCTATCCCACGCGATATACACGTAAATTATACAATATAATTTTCCCTTTTGCAAGTTCAAGTGGCGGAAAGGGGCCAAAAGGGGCCGTTTTTCCCTTCGGAAAAGGGGATCGTAAAGGTGGGGCAGAGGGTCCCGGACAGGGAGATGGCGTAGGGCTGGTAGAAAAAGCAGAAGCCCTCGGGCGTGAGATAAAAGCTGCGCAGATTCAGGTGCCGCCGCAGCCGCGCCGGCAGGTGGCCGGCACAGCGCCCCGCCGCGCCGCCCTTTCCGGCGCACTGTGCCCGGGCGGCCTGAAGGCAGGCGCGGCGCACGGAAACGCCCCGGGGAAAGCACTCCCCGGCGGAAATGGGCGCGCCGGTGCGCAGGTCCCAGGTGTCGGCGCGGCGCAGCGTCAGCGCGTCCTTTGTGCCGGCCCATTCCGTGCAGTCCAGATAGGTGCTGAACACGCCGCGCTCGTTGCAGGCGACGGTACACTCCAGCGCGGCGCGGGCGCAGGGCAGGGGCGCGCCGGCGCGCCGCGCCCCTTCAAATTCCGCCAGGGCCCGGGGGTACAGTTCGCGGCCGCAGTAGCGCAGGAAGGCCTCGGTGCACTGGCGGTAATACCGGCTCAGCCGCCGCGCCGTCCGGCCCGGCCGGTCCCCGGTACACTGGGGCACGGAAAGCGCGGCCTGCAGCACGGGGATCTCATCGGCGGTCCACTGCCGCTGGATTGTCTGCATGGTGTAAGTCAACGTATCCGGTGCATGCTTCACGAACAGCATCCCCTCCTCACGCCACTGTATGCCTTTCACACCGCGGAGGTGCCCGCGGACGGGGAAAATCAAAAAACAACGAATTTTACCGTTTACTTTTACAATTTAGTATGTTAAAATACTACTATATTGCGACCAGCGGGCCTGCCGCCGCGGAGAATGATGAAAAAGGAGAAGCGTGATGGCGAAGATATCGAAAAAAGAAAAGAATATCGAGTTGTATAAAGCGATTCTCTCACTAAAAAATCTGGACGAGTGCTGCCGTTTTTTCGAGGACCTGTGTACGGTGCCCGAACTGCGGGCCATGGAACAGCGCTATGAGGTGGCGTCCCTCCTGAACCAGGGGCTGATCTACAACGACATCCTGGAAAAAACCGGCGCGTCCAGCGCCACCATCAGCCGGGTCAACCGCTCGCTGAACTACGGCGCCGGCGGCTATGAAGACGTGTTCCGCAATCTGGCCGAGCAGGCCCCGGAACAGGATGACGAGCCATGAGCTGTTACGAGGGCCTCGCTGCGTCCTACGATTGCCTGACCGAGGACGTGGGCTATGAGCGCCGGGCGGCGTTCCTGCAGAAACTGATCGAGCGACAGAGCCGCATTCCGGTGCACACGGTGCTGGATCTGGCCTGCGGCACGGGCACGATGACCTGCCTGCTGGCCGAAGCGGGTTATGAGATGATCGGCGTGGACGTTTCCGAGGATATGCTGGCCGAGGCGGCAGGCAAGCAGGTGCGCACCGGCGCGGTTCCGCCCATCTACCTCTGCCAGAGCATGGACCGCCTGGATCTCTACGGAACGGTGGAGGCGGCGGTCTGCTGCCTGGACAGCCTGAATTACCTGACGGATGTGCGCGCCCTGCGGCGGACGCTGCATCGGCTGCGCCTTTTTATCGCGCCCGGCGGCGTGTTTCTTTTTGACATCAACGCCCCCTCCAAGCTGCGCGCCCTGGATGGGCAGATCTTCCTGGACGAGCGGGAGGATGTGTACTGCGTCTGGCGGACGGAGTTTGAAAAGCGCAGCCGCATCTGCACTTTCGGCATGGATATTTTCCGCCGGGAGGGGGACGGCTGGCAGCGCTACGGCGAGGAACACCGGGAAAAGGCCTGGGAAGTGGAAGAGCTGGCCGCGCTTTTGCGCGAGGCGGGCTTCGGCCATATCCGCACCTGGGGCGACTGCCGCCTGCGCGCGCCGCGGCCGGACGAGGGGCGTATCTATTTTTCGTGTATACGGGAGTGAACGTGTTTATGGATAAAATCATTCGTGCCATCACGAAGGATGGGATGGTCAAAGCCACGGCCATCACCAGCCGGGACCTGACGGAGCGGGCCCGGCAGATCCACAAGACGCTGCCGGTGGCCACGGCGGCCCTGGGGCGGACCCTGGCGGCGGCCTCCATGATGGGCAGCGCCCTGAAGGACGGCGGCGCCAGCCTGACCATCCAGGTGCGCGGCGGCGGCCCCCTGGGCGCCATCGTGGTGGTGTCGGACAACGCGGGCAATGTGCGCGGCTATGTGGAACACCCCGCGGTGGACCTGCCGCTGCGGCCGGACGGCAAGCTGGATGTGGGCGCCGCTGTGGGCGCCGACGGCACGCTGACGGTCATCAAGGACCTGAACATGAAGGACCCCTATGTGGGCTCCGTTCAGCTCCTCGGCGGCGAGATCGCCGAGGACATCGCCCAGTATTTCGTGGAGAGCGAACAGATCCCCACGGCCTGCGCCCTGGGCGTCCTGGTGGACCGGGACCAGAGCGTACACTGTGCCGGCGGCTATCTTATCCAGCTGCTGCCCGGCGCGGGGGAGGACGTGATCTCCCGGGTGGAAGCCGGGGTCTACGCTGCCGGCGCCGTGACGAAACTGCTGGCGGCAAACGACGACCCGGCGGCTATGCTGAAAACGGTGTTGTCGGATTTCGAGGTGGAGATCCTGGAGGAAGCGCCGGTGGAATATCGCTGCACCTGCAGCCGGGAACGGGTGGAACGGGCGCTGATCAGCCTGGGCAAGGACGAGCTGCAGCAGCTGCTCGACGAGCAGGGCGAGGCCGACCTTACCTGCCAGTTCTGCGACCGGGTGCATCATTTCGCGGCGGAGGACCTGAAGGCCCTGATCCGCGCCGCCGCGAAAAAGTGAGGCGGCGCGGGACTTCTTCCTGTCGGCGGAAGGCTGAAAAATTTTCTCAAAATTTTTCAGTTTTTCCGTTGACAAGTGGGACCGAAGCCGCTATAATAACACATGCTGTTTCGCACAAGATGCGCACGGGAGCATAGCTCAGCTGGGAGAGCACATGCCTTACAAGCATGGGGTCACAGGTTCGAGCCCTGTTGTTCCCACCACCTTGTTTTGTAAAGGAACGGCATGCATATGGCCGAGTAGTTCAGTTGGTTAGAACGCCAGCCTGTCACGCTGGAGGTCGAGGGTTCGAGCCCCTTCTCGGTCGCCATATGCCTCTGTAGCTCAGTTGGTAGAGCAGAGGACTGAAAATCCTCGTGTCGTTGGTTCGATTCCGACCGGAGGCACCACGCACGGTTTATCCGTGCGTATCTGCGGGCGTAGCTCATCTGGTAGAGCGCCACCTTGCCAAGGTGGAGGTAGCGAGTTCGAGCCTCGTCGCCCGCTCCAGACAAGAACAGGAGCAGCGATGCTCCTGTTCCTATATGGCGACATAGCCAAGTGGTAAGGCGTGGGTCTGCAAAACCCTGATTCCCCGGTTCAAATCCGGGTGTCGCCTCCAAAAAAAGCACTGGTCTTTGACCAGTGCTTTTTTTGGATACCTGGGGATTTTAAAATGCTCGGCGGAAGTGAATTCCGCCTCCGCCACGGCCCAGGCCGCCTTCTCTTGGCCTGCGGCCAATTCACCTTGAGGTTTTGGCCTTCGGCCAAAACGCTTGTACGGCGCAAAAGCGCCGCCCCGCGGTGCGGGGCCCCGGAAGCACCTGCAACGCAGGTGCTTCTTTTTTAGATACCTGGAAATTTTAAGCGGCGGCACGCAAGGTGTGCAAAGGAACGGGCCGCTCCCGCCGGGAGCGGCCCGTTCTATTGCTTTACGCCGGTTTTTCCCGGGAAAACGGCCGCTGCGGCGGGGTTGGATGGCTACGGTCAGTGCAAAGCTCATAAAGGTGGTTACTTAGAGGTAACGGTTTCTGGGACTGGAGAAATTAGCATGAAATGGATTGGTGGCAGTGTTAATAATAACGGGATTCATGGCGTTACTAGTGACATTGCCGCAGCTGAAGGAGACTAAGGTTAGAACTTTTTGACATTCAACTTTTTTGAAAAAGCATTAAGTATATATCCCCCCGCTCCCCGGGGCCGGACGAGTGGATCCGGCCCCTGCGGGGCGGTTTTCGCCGATGGCCGGACGGCCTTTTTCCCCCGCCCGGCCCGCGGCGAAAGCTGAAATAATGTGCCTCCCCCCGCTGGGCGCAGCCCAGCACTTCTTCACTCTTCACTATTCACTCTTACTTATTTCGTGCCTCCCCCTGCGGGGCTGCGCCCGCAGGCGCGTTTCGAGGCCAACCGCCGCAAAGCGGCGGCTCTTAGGCCGAGATGAGGTGCCGTCGTAGGCGGCAGAAGGGGATAGCACCGCACCATCGAAACCTGGTGCAGTCCCCTTCAGTCTGGCCGCTTCGCGGCCAGCCAGCTCCCCCACCAGCGGCGGGGGAGCCACGAAAAGGTGCGGTGCTGCTTTCGTCCCCCCCTCAGTCAGCCTTCGGCTGCCAGCTCCCTCGTCAGAGGGAGCCGCAAAGAGGAAAGCGGCTCCGCCGCCACCCAAACTCAAAAAGGAGCATCCCATGAACCCTGACACACTGCTGACGCTGTACCTTGCCCTCTGGATGGGGGTGCTGGGGGCGGTGCTGGGCAGTTTTTTTGACTGCGCGGCCGCCCGCCGGGCCGCCGGCGCGGGCTGGATCCCCCGGGGCCGTTCCCGGTGCGGCGCCTGCGGCCGGGAACTGTCCGCCCGGGACCTGATCCCCGTGGTGAGCTTCCTGCTCTGCCGGGGCAAATGCCGCCATTGCGGCGCGCCCATCCCGGCGGACTGCCTGGGGGCGGAGCTGGCCGGCGCGGCGGCCTTCGCCGGCCTGGCGGTGCGCTTCGGCCCGTCGCCGGTCCTTGTTATGTGGCTGCTGCTGGCCGCCGTGCTGCTGCTCATTTCCCTTTACGATGCGCGCACCCGGGAGATCCCGAACGGGGCGCTGCTCTTTGCCGCGGCGGTGCGCGCCGCGTTCCTTTTCCTCCTGGCCGAGCCCCTGCCCCAGACCCTTTTCGATATGGCCCTGGGCGCCCTGGCCGTGCCGGGGGCGCTGCTGCTGCTCTCGCTGGCGATGGACAAGGTCCTGGGCCGCGAAAGCCTCGGCGGCGGCGACATCAAGCTGCTTTTTGTCCTGGGGCTGTATCTCGGCTGGGCGGAAATGCTCCTGCTGCTGCTGGCGGCCTGCATCCTGGGCATCCTCTGGGCGCTCCGCCCCGGCAAAAAGAACGCAGCCATCCCCTTCGCCCCCTTCCTCTCCGCCGCCGCTATTCTTGTAACCATCTTCGGCTCCGGCCTGGTGGAGTGGTATTTGGGGCTTTTGTGAGAAAGGAAGGCGGCCCGGAGGCCGCTTTATAAACCTCCCCGCCTGGGGGACGCTTCCGGCGGAAGCGGCGTTCCGCCGCCGTTTGATCCCCCCGATTCCCCAACCAGAAAGACAGGTGAATGAAACATGCCGAAAATCAAACTTGCTTTTGACGTGGGCAACAGCGCGCTGAAGATCGCCGTATGGCGGGGCGGGGCGCTGGAGCTGCAGGAGGTGCCGCTGCCAGAGCATCTGGTGGAGGACGACGCCGTGACCATGCCCCACGCCTTTTCCGGCTTTTTGAAAGATATCCGAAAGGAACTGCGCCTGCCCGCCGGTCCGGCGGCCCTGGTGCTGCCCACCAGCCGCTGTCTCTGCCGCCTGGTGACGCTGCCAAAAATGACGGTGGAGCAGCTGGAGATCAACCTCCCTTATGAATTCAACGATTTCATCCAAGGCGACGTCAGCCAGTATTACTGCGACTACGCCGTCTGCCGCGGCGCAGAAAGGGACGGCGGCGAAGAGGACGGCGAGATCACCATGATGGCCGCGGCGGTGGAGCGCCAACTCATCCGGGAGATGGGGCGCATGTTTTCCGGCGCCGGCTTCAATCTGCGCAGCGTCCTGCCCCAGCAGATGGCGCTGATCCGCCTGGCCGCGGCCCAGGAAAAGCCGGAGTGCTGCTTCATCGATTTGGGCCGGCAGTCCACCCGCGTGATTTTGGTGTCCGGCGACCGGCTGCAGGCGGAGCGGCAGGTGCCCGTCGGCTGCCGGGCGGTGGCCCAGGCGGCGGCGGATGCCCTTCACATCGATGTGCGCCTGACGGAGACGTATCTGCGCGCCGGGCGGGAGGATGTGACCGGCCACGACCTGTGCCGCGCCGTTTACGACCAGATCGCCGTGGAAGTGCTGAAGGTGGTCAATTTCTATCGCTATACCTACCGGCAGAACCAGCTGCAGGGGGTCTATCTCATCGGCGGCGGCGCAAACATCGCGCCGCTGCGCCGGGCGGTGACGGAGCGCATCGAACTGCCGGCGCTGTCCCTGGCGGACCTGCTGGGCGCGGACGGGGCGGACGAGGCGCTGCTGCCCTCCTGCGCCTGCGCGGCGGGCGCGGCGATGCAGGAGGAGGCGCGAGACGCATGAAAACTGTGAATTGGAACCTGGACATCGGCAGCGCGGCCCGGAAAAAGCGCCGCACCTATCCCACCAAAACCACCATGAACCTCTACTTCCGGGAAAACCGCGGCACAAAGCCCGCCACGATCCTGCTGTATGTGCTGTTCGTGCTGGTGCTGCTGCTGGCGGCGGGCAAATTCCTGGTGCTGGACCGCGTTCTGGCGGTGGACGCCCTGGAGGATGAGGCGGTGCGCATGGAAAGCCAGACGGCGTCGGTGATGGCCCGGCTGGGAGAATATCCGGCGGTGCTGGAGGAATACACCCGCCTGGCCCCCACGGAGCGGGAGCGGGCCCTGACGGACCGCATGGACGTGCTGGACCTCATCGACGAGGTGATTCGCCCCGCGGCCCATATCTCCCAGGTGACGATCCAGGACCAGCAGGTGCTGGTGGAGTTCTCCGGCGTCACGCTGGTGGAAACGGCGGACATCGTTTCCCGGCTGGAAGCGTCGCCCCTGGTGGCGCGCACCACTGTGGACACCGCTGCCTCTGAGGAGGACCGGGCGACGGTGGATGTGGATATGCTCATCGAGCTGTCCGGCGGAGAGGAGGCGGCGCAGGAATGAGAAAACTGACGCTGCGGGAGCGGGTGCTCCTGGTGCTGCTGGCCGTTGTGGCTGTGATCTGCGCCTATGTGTTTCTGTTCCACCTGCCCATGGAGGAGCGGGCGGAGCGGCTGGAGGGCCGGATCCTGGAAAGCCAGGATCTGCTGGCCCAGACCGAGGCCATGATCACCCGCCAGCAGGAGATGGAAACGGAGCTGGATGTGCTCCGCACTGAGGATATCCGGCCCATGCCGGATCATGACAATATCCAGAACGTGATGGTGGAGCTGAACGCCATCCTGGCCCCTTCCCGGGAATATACCCTGCGCTTTTCCTCCGTGCAGGAGGAGAACCATGTGGTGGCGCGGCAGGTTTCCCTGCCCTTCACCTGCGCGAACTACGCCGCGGCCCGGAGCATCCTGCAGCAGCTCCACGACAGCGACCTGCGCTGCCTGGTGGACAGCGTGTCCATCACGGAAAACGAGGACGGCACCGTTCAGGTGGACGCCACGGTGATCTTTTACGAATACGACGGCGAAAGCGGCGAAACGCCGGCAGAAAGCTGAAAAGTGCGAAGAAAACAAAAAAACGTCAGGCCGGAAGCATTTGCTTCCGGCCTGACGCTGTTTTTCGCAGGGGCTCACGCCTGGTTTTGGGCTTCCACCAGGCGGACGCCGCAGTATTTTTTGCGCAGGGCGGGCTTTTCGATCTTGCCGGTGGCGTTGCGGGGCACGTC
Source organism: Candidatus Pseudoscillospira falkowii (assembly GCA_904374485.1). Taxonomy (GTDB): domain Bacteria; phylum Bacillota; class Clostridia; order Oscillospirales; family Oscillospiraceae; genus Pseudoscillospira; species Pseudoscillospira falkowii. The sequence continues at coordinate 27,436 of CAJFFX010000010.1, forward strand.
GGCAAAAATGATCTTCCGCGGGCGCTTGTAGCGGGGCAGGTCCAGGCAGAAGCGGTCGATCTCCTCGGCGGTGCAGGTCTCGCCCTCCTTCACCTGGACGATGGCGGCGGCGATCTCGCCGAGACGCTTGTCGGGCAGGCCGATGACTGCCACGTCGTGGATCTTGGGGTGGGCGGACAGGAAGGACTCGATCTGCACGGGGTAGAGGTTTTCGCCGCCGGAGATGATCACGTCCTTTTTGCGGTCCACCAAGAAATAGAAGCCGTCGGCGTCCTGCTCGGCCATGTCGCCGGTGTGGAGCCAGCCGTCGCGGAGCACTTCCGCGGTGGCCGCGGGGTCGCGGTAATAGCACAGCATCACGCCGGGGCCCCTGACGCACAGCTCTCCCACCTGTCCCTGGGGCACTTCTTTGCCCTGCTCGTCCACGATCTTGGCTTCCCAGCCGTAACCGGGCACGCCGATGGCGCCGATCTTCTCGATATGGTCGAGCCCCAGATGGACGCAACCCGGGCCGGTGGATTCGGACAGACCGTAATTCGTGTCGTATTTATGGTGGGGGAAATACTGCATCCAGCGCTTCACTAGGCTGGGCGGCACGGGCTGGGCGCCGATGTGCATCAGCCGCCACTGGCCGAGGCGGTAATCCTCCAGGCGCAGCGCACCCTGATCCAGGGCGGCCAGAATGTCCTGGGCCCAGGGCACCAGCAGCCAGACGATGGTGCAGCCCTCCCGGGACACGGCGTCGAAGATCGCCTGGGGGGAGTTTCCCTTGAGCAGCACGGCCTTGCCGCCGGTGAACAGCGAGCCGAACCAGTGCATTTTCGCGCCGGTGTGATAGAGGGGCGGGATACAGAGGAACACGTCCTCGCGGGTGGTTTCGTGGTGGATGGCCTCCATCTTCGCCGCCTGGGACAGGGCCGCGTGGCGGTGGAGGATGGCCTTGGGAAAGCCGGTGGTGCCGGAGGAGAAGTAGATGGCGGCCTCGTCGTCGTCTTCGATGAGCACCTTGGGGGCGGCGCTGGAGCAGTTGGCGGCGGCCTGGTGGTAATCCTCGGCAAAGGAGGGGCAGCTGTCGCCCACGAAGAGCAGCAGCCGTTCGCGCCCGACGGAGTCGGCGATGGACTCCATGCGCCCGATGAACTCCGGCCCGAAGAACAGCACGTCCACATCGGCCAGGCGGAGGCAGTACTCGATCTCGCTGGCGCTGTAGCGGAAGTTCAGGGGCACGGCCACGGCGCCGGTCTTGAGAATGCCGAAGTAGATGGGCAGCCATTCCAGGCAGTTCATCAGCAGAATAGCGACCTTCTGGCCCTTGCGGATGCCGCGGCTCAAAAGCAGATTTGCCGCCCGGTTGGCCTTTTCGTCGAAAACGGACCAGGTGATCTCCCGGCGGTAGGGGGCGGTGCCGGTGGGCTGGATCAGGGAATACTCCTTCCAGGTCACCCGCTGGGCCTCGTGGATCTCGGGATTGATCTCCACCAGGGCGATCTCGTTTCCAAACAGCTTGCTGTTGCGTTCCAACAGATCAGTGATCGGCATAAGTCATTCGTTCCTTTCCTTGGGGGGCGGACGGGCTGCCCGGCTGTTTTTCGCCTTAAACCGTTAAAGTATCAACCGTTAAAGTATCATAACCGATTTCCCGGAATTTGTCAAGACCGGAAGGGAACGGGCGGCTGGAACTTGTGAAAAATTTTGCAGTTTTGCGGAAATTATTTGGTTTCATTATTTACCTTTGCGCTTTAATGTGTTAATATAAATCTACTCACTTTACTGCCTATGTGGCGCGGAGGAGATTGATATGGGAAAAGCGAAAGGCGGGGCGCCCAGCATGGCGCTGTATGAAACGATCATGAAGCTGCGCACCCCCGAGGAGTGCTACCGTTTTTTTGCGGACCTCTGCACGCCGGTGGAGCTGCGCTCCATGGAACAGCGGTTCGACGTGGCGGTCTATCTGCAGCAGGGTCTGGTCTATCTGGACATCCTGGAAAAAACCGGCGCCAGCAGCGCCACCATCAGCCGGGTGCGCCGCTCCATGCTGGACGGCGGCGCCGGCGGCGTCATGCGGGATGTGATCCTCCGCGCGGAGCTGGCAGAAAAAGAGCAATCACCGGAGGGTGGGGAGGAATGAACTGATATGAAACAATTGATGTTGGGCAACGCGGCGGTGGCCCGCGGACTTTACGAGGCCGGCTGCAGCGTGGCCTCCAGCTATCCCGGCACGCCCAGTACCGAGATCACCGAGGAAGCCGTCAAATTCCCGGAGATCTACTGCGAATGGGCGCCCAATGAAAAAGTGGCCATGGAAACGGCTTTCGGCGCGTGCCTGGCCGGAAAGCGGGCATTCTGCGGCATGAAGCACGTGGGGCTGAACGTGGCGGCCGACCCGCTGTACACCATGTCCTACACCGGCGTCAACGCCGGGCTGGTCATCGGCGTGGCGGACGACGCGGGCATGCACTCGTCTCAGAACGAGCAGGATTCCCGCCACCACGCCATCGCCGCCAAGGTACCCATGCTGGAGCCCGCGGACAGCGCCGAGGCCCTGGCATTTACCAAGCTGGCCTATGAGCTTTCCGAGCAGTTCGACACGCCCGTGCTGCTGAAAATGTGTACCCGTGTGTCCCACTCCCAGTCGCTGGTGGAGACCGGCGAGCGGGTGGAAAAGCAGCTGCCCTATGAAAAGAATATCGCCAAATACGTCATGATGCCCGGTATGGCCAAGCGCCGCCACCCCATCGTGGAGGAGCGCACGAAACAGCTTACCGCCTGGGCGGAGACCGCCCCGGTGAACCGGGTGGAGATGGGCGGCACGGCCCTCGGCATCATCACCGCCTCCACCTCCTACCAGTATGTCAAGGAGGTCTTCGGCGGCAGCGTGTCCGTTTTGAAGCTGGGCATGACCAATCCGCTGCCGGTGCAGCTCATCCGGGACTTTGCCGCCAAGGTGGACAAGCTGGCGGTGGTGGAGGAGCTGGACCCCATCATTGAGGATCACTGCCGTGCCCTGGGGCTGGAGGTGGTCGGCAAGGACGTCCTGCCCATGATCGACGAGTTTTCCCAGAACCTGATCGCCGAAAAACTGGGCGGCCAGGTTCACGCGGGCCGCACCTTGGACACGGAGATCCCCAACCGCCCGCCGGTGATGTGCGCCGGCTGCCCGCACCGGGGCATGTTCTACACCCTGTCGAAAAACAAATGCACCGTTCTGGGCGATATCGGCTGTTATACCCTGGGCGCGGTGGCGCCCCTGGCCGCCATGGAGATGACGCTGTGCATGGGCGCGTCGGTCAGCGCCATCCACGGCTTCAACAAAGCCCTGGGCGCAGACAGCGCGCACCGGACCGTGGCCGTTATCGGCGATTCCACCTTCATGCACTCGGGCATGACAGGCCTCGCCAACATCGCCTATAACCAGTCCAACTCCACGGTCATCATCCTGGACAACTCCATCACCGGCATGACCGGCCACCAGCAGAACCCCACCACGGGCTACAACATCAAGGGCGACCCGGCGGGGAAGATCGACCTGGAAAAGCTGTGCCATGCCATGGGCTTCAACCGGGTGCGCGTCGTCGATCCCTATGACCTGAAGGCCTGCGACCAGGCGGTGAAGGAAGAGCTGGCCGCGGACGAACCTTCGGTGATCATTTCCCGCCGGCCCTGCGCCCTGCTCAAGCAGGTCAAGCACAAGCCGCCCCTGGCTGTGGACCCCGCCAAGTGCGTGGGCTGCAAAAACTGCATGAAGATCGGCTGCCCGGCGATCTCCATGAGGGACGGCAAGGCCAGGGTGGACTTCACTCAGTGCGTGGGCTGCGGCGTGTGTGAACAGCTGTGCGGCGCGAAAGCGTTTTACAGCACTGCAAAGGAGGCGTGAGCTTCATGGAAACGAAAAATATTATGATCGTCGGCGTGGGCGGCCAGGGCAGCCTTCTGGCCAGCAAGCTACTGGGCCGTCTGCTGATGGAGCAGGGCTATGACGTGAAGGTGTCCGAAGTCCACGGCATGAGCCAGCGGGGCGGCAGCGTGGTCACCTATGTGCGTTACGGCGAGCGGGTCTATTCTCCGGTCATCGACAAGGGCGAGGCGGATTTCATCGTCTCCTTCGAGCTGCTGGAGGCCGCCCGGTGGGTCCCCTATCTGAAGCCCGACGGCCAGATCGTTACCAACACCCAGCAGATCGACCCCATGCCTGTCATCACCGGCGCGGCCCAATACCCGGAGGACCTGGTGGAGAAAATGCACGCCGCCGGCGTGAAGGTAGACGCGCTGGACTGCCTGAAGCTGGCGGAGGAAGCCGGCTCCGCCAAGGCGGTGAACCTGGTGCTCCTGGGCCGGCTGTCCCATTATTTCGGCCTGCCCGAGGCGGCCTGGCAGGCGGCGATCGACGCCTGCGTCCCCGCCAAATTCCTGGAACTGAACAAAAAAGCTTTCGCGCTGGGCAGAAACGCCTGACGCCGTGTTTTGCATCTTCCCAGAAACATCAATCTACGAGAGAGGAATGATTCTCCATGGAACGCTATTATCAGCCCGAGATCGAAACGGCATCCCGGGAGCAGATCCGCGCTTGGCAGGATGAGCGCCTGGTCAAGCAGGTCAGAAATGTGTGGGACAATGTGCCCTACTACCGCAAAAAAATGGAGGAGAAGGGCCTGACGCCCGACGACATCAAGGGCGTCGACGACTTGCACAAGCTGCCCTTTGTCACCAAGGCCGATCTGCGGGAGGCCTATCCCTACGGGCTGCTGGCCCGGCCCCTGAAGGACTGCGTGCGCATCCAGTCCACCTCCGGCACCACCGGCAAGCGGGTGGTGGCCTTCTACACCCAGCACGACATCGACCTGTGGGAGGATTGCTGCGCCCGGGCCATCGTGGCCGCCGGCGGCACCGACGAGGACGTCTGCCAGGTGTCTTACGGCTACGGCCTTTTCACCGGCGGCCCCGGCCTCAACGGCGGCAGCCACAAGGTGGGCTGCCTGACCATCCCCACATCTTCAGGCAACACTGAGCGGCAGATCATGTTCATCCGCGATCTCTCCGCCACCATCCTGTGCTGTACCCCGTCCTACGCCGCCTATATCGGCGAGACCATGAAGGACATGGGCCTCGGCCCCGACGAGATCCCGCTGAAAGCGGGCATCTTCGGAGCGGAGGCCTGGAGCGAGGAGATGCGTCAGGATATTCAGAAGACCATGGGCATCAAGGCATACGATATCTACGGCCTGACGGAGCTGTCCGGCCCCGGCGTGTCCTTTGAGTGCTCCGCACAGACGGGCATGCACGTCAACGAGGACCACTTCATCGCCGAGATCATCGATCCCGAGACCGGCGAGGTGCTCCCCGACGGGGAGCAGGGCGAGCTGGTCTTCACCTCCATCACCAAAGAGGCATTCCCCCTGCTGCGCTACCGCACCCGGGACATCTGCGTCCTCAGCCATGAGCCCTGCCCCTGCGGCCGGACCCATGTGAAGATGAGCAAGCCCCGCGGCCGCAGCGACGATATGCTCATCATCCGCGGCGTGAATGTGTTCCCGTCCCAGATCGAAACGGTGCTCCTCAACCACGGCTATCCCGCCAACTACCAGATCATCGTGGACCGCGTGAAGTCCACTGATACGCTGGACGTGCATGTGGAGATGACGCCGGAGATGTTTACCGACAACCTGGGCGAGATCGAGCGCCGGCAGAAGGAACTGGTGGACAGCCTGCGTTCCATGTTGGGCCTGACCGCCAAGGTCACCCTGGTGGCGCCCAAGTCCATTGTCCGCAGCGAAGGCAAGGCCGTCCGGGTCATCGACAAGCGCAAGATTTGAGGATAAGGAGGACAGCGGCATGAGTATCAAGCAGATTTCCGTCTTTCTGGAGAACAAGCCCGGTTCCCTGTACGCCATGACCGGCGTGCTGGCCCGGAACCAGATCGATATGCGGGCCATGACGGTGGCCGAGGCCAGCGATTTCGGCATCGTCCGCTTCATTGCCGACGATGTGTACAAGGCAACCACCGTTCTGAAGGACGAGGGCTATGTCCATTCCGTCACGCCGGTGCTGGGCGTGGCCATCCCCGACGTGCCCGGTGGCCTGAACCAGGTGCTGGAAGCCCTGGGGGGCGCCGACATCAACGTGGAGTACATGTACGCCTTCCTGGGCGGCAAGGATGTGGAGCATGCTTATATGATTTTCCGGGTGCAGGACGACAAAGCGGCCTATGCCGTGCTCCGTGCCAAGGGCATCAAGTGCGTGGAGCAGGACGAGATCTCCCAGCTTTGAGCTCTTTCCGGCAAGAAGCCGCGAGGCTTTTTGCTGAAACATTTTTGACATGCTGGCGCGCCGGACCGGGAGAGCCGGTCCGGCGCGCTTTTCAAAGGAGGAATTTTTATGGTTTCTGAACGTATGCTGGGCCTGGGCACCGCGCGGTCGGTGATCCGGGAGTTGTTTGAATACGGCAAGCAGCGCGCCGCGGTGGTGGGGGAGGAGAACGTGTTTGATTTCTCCCTGGGCAATCCCAGCGTGCCGGCTCCGGCCGCCGTCAATGAAAACGCCATCCGCATCCTGCACGAGGACGGCGAGAGCATCCACTGCTACACCAGCGCCCAGGGCGACGCCCTGGCCCGCCGGCGCTTTGCCGACTCCCTGAACCGCCGCTACGGCACGCAGTACACGGAAAATGAGTTTTATGTCACCGTGGGCGCGGCGGCGGCGCTGTGCTGCGTCTTCGGCGCACTGACCTGCCCGGGGGACGAGTTCATCGCTTTTGCGCCCTATTTCCCGGAATACAAGGTGTTCGTGGAGGGGGCCGGGGCAAAGCTCACGGTGGTCCCCCCGGAGATCGAGCAGTTCCAGATCGATTTTGACGCCTTTGGGGCCCTGGTGAACGAGCACACCAAGGGCGTCATCATCAACAGCCCCAACAACCCCACCGGCGTGGTGTATTCCCGGGAGACCCTGGAGCGCCTTTCCGCCATCCTGACGGAGAAGAGCGCCCAATATGGCCATCCCATCTACCTCATCTCCGACGAGCCCTACCGGGAGATCGTGTTCCACGGCACGGAGGTGCCCTGGGTGCCGCAGATCTACCGGGACACCGTCGTGTGCTATTCTTTTTCCAAGTCCCTGTCCCTGCCCGGTGAGCGCCTGGGCTATGTGCTGGTGCCCACGGACATCACCGACGCCGCCGACGTCTACGCCGCCGTGGCCGGCGCGGGTCGTTCCCTGGGCTATGTCAACGCCCCCAGCCTGTTCCAGCAGGTCACCAGCCTGTGCTGCGACATGACGTCGGACATCCGCGTTTATGAACGCAACTGCGACTTGCTGGTTTCCGCCCTGCGGGACATGGGCTACCATGTGACGCAGCCCGGCGGCGCGTTTTATCTGTTCCCCCGCAGCCTGGAGCGCGACGATCTGGCCTTCAGCGAGCGGGCCAAGCAGTTCGATCTGCTGCTGGTGCCCGGCAGCGGCTTCGGCGCGCCGGGCCATGTGCGCATCGCCTGCTGCGTCCAGACGGAGATGATCGAGCGCGCCCTGCCGAAATTCCGGGCGCTGGCGGAGTCCTATCGCTGAATATCTGACGAAAAAGGCGGCGCCTTTTTCACCAAAAGAAATACAGCCCGCCGCGCGCAGGAGCATGCCTACCGCGGCGGGCCGGTTTGATGCGCAAATTTCCCCTTGACTTTATCGCTTTTATGTGTTACACTTCAACGCAACAAAGCGTAAAAACGCAGAGAGGAACGATGTGCCATGCTCATCAAGATGGTTTTGCTGATCGTATTTTTCGCGGTGATGGTGGCTGTGGGGCTGTACTGCCGCCGCCAGGCCCGCGATGTGAACGGGTTTGTCCTGGGCGGCCGCACCGCCGGCCCCTGGCTCACCGCCTTCGCTTACGGCACATCGTATTTTTCCGCCGTGGTCTTCGTGGGCTACGCCGGGCAGTTCGGGTGGAAATACGGCGTGGCCGCCACCTGGGTGGGCATCGGCAACGCCCTTTTGGGCTCGCTTCTTGCCTGGGCGGTGCTGGGCCGCCGCACCCGGATCATGAGCCAGCACCTGGACAGCGCCACCATGCCGGAGTTTTTCGGCAAGCGCTTCGGCAGCAAAAAGCTCAAGCTCCTGGCCTCGGCCATCACCTTCGTGTTCCTGATCCCCTACACCGCCTCGCTCTACAACGGCCTTTCCCGCCTGTTCGGCATGGCGTTCCACATTGACTACGCCGTGTGCGTCATCGTCATGGCGGTGCTCACCGGGGTCTATGTCATCGCCGGCGGCTATATCGCCACCGCCATCAACGATTTTATTCAGGGCATCATTATGATCTTCGGTATCTGCGCCGTTGTGCTGGCGGTGCTGCAGTCCCAGGGCGGTTTTTCCGCGGCCCTGCTGAGCCTGGCCAATGTCAGCGACAGCGCCGCGTCCCCGGCCCCCGGGGCCTTCACCTCCTTCTTCGGGCCGGACCCGATCAACCTGCTGGGCGTGGTGATCCTCACGAGTCTCGGCACCTGGGGCATGCCCCAGATGGTGCAGAAATTCTACGCCATCAAAAATGAAAAGGCCATCGACACCGGCATGGTCATCTCCACGGTGTTCGCCGCCATTGTGGCGGGGGGCTGTTACTTCCTGGGCGGCTTCGGCCGGCTGTTCGGCGACCGGGTGGACGTGGCCGCCGAGGGGTACGACGCCATCATCCCCGCCATGCTCTCGGGCCTTCCCGACGTGATCGTGGCCGTGGTGGTCATTCTGGTGCTTTCCGCCTCCATGTCCACGCTGTCGTCCCTGGTGCTGGCTTCCAGTTCCACGCTGACGCTGGATTTCCTCAAGGGCAGCCTGGTGAAAACCATGAGCGAAAAGACCCAGGTGTTCGTCATGCGCTGTTTGATCGTGGTGTTCATCGCCATTTCCGTGGTGCTGGCCCTGGTGCAGTACCATTCCAGCGTTACCTTCATCGCCCAGCTGATGGGCGTTTCCTGGGGCGTGCTGGCCGGCGCGTTCCTGGCCCCGTTTCTTTACGGGCTGTACTGGAAAAAGGCCACCACGGCGGCCTGCCTGTGCGCCTTCGCCTTTTCCACGGTTTTCATGCTGGCCAATATCTTTGTGGGCGATCATTTCCCGGCCCTGCTGCAGTCGCCCATCAACGCCGGCGCTTTCTGCATGGTGGCGGGGCTGGTGATCGTGCCGGCGGTGTCCCTGTTCACCCGGAAGCCCGACCGGGTTTTGGTGGACGAGGCCTTTGCCTGCTACGATAAAAAAGTGCTGGTGCCCCAGCGGGAAGCCCTGGGCGACCGCACGTGAGGGCGCCGGCGGAAAGAGAGTGTTTTTCCCATGGTCATCGACTTCCATACCCATACGTTTCCCGACGCCATTGCCGCTTCGACCCTGCAGAAGCTCAGCGGCGTGTCCCATTCCCGCCCCTTCACCGACGGCACTGCCGCTGGCCTGCGCGCCTCCATGGCGGCCGCCGGCGTGGATTTGTCCGTCGTGCTCCCGGTGGCTACCAGCCCCAGGCAGGTGCGGCATATCAACGTCTCCGCCGCCCGGAACAACGAGCGCGCGGGGGAGACCGGCCTGTTTTCCTTCGGGTGCATCCACCCGGACTGCGAAAACTGGCGCGAGGAGCTGGACTGCATCGCCGAATGGGGCCTCAAGGGCGTGAAGGTCCACCCGGTTTATCAGGGGGTGGATCTGGACGATCCCCGGTATCTGCGCATCCTCACCCGGGCCGGGGAGCTGGGCCTCGTTGTCGTCACCCACAGCGGCGTGGACATCGGCTACCCCGCCGCATCCCACTGCCGGCCGGACCAGATCCGCCGGGCGGTGGCGCAGGCGGGCCCGGTCAGGCTGGTGGCGGCCCACATGGGCGGCTGGAAGCAGTGGCGGGAGGCCGCGGAGCTGCTGGCGGACACGCCGGTGTATCTGGACACCTCCTTTTCCACCGGCTTCATCGCGCCCCTGGACGACGGCTACTATGCCCCCGAGGACCTGCGCCTTCTGCAGGAGGAAGCGTTCGTGCAGATGGTGCGCCTGTTCGGCGCGCAGCGCATCCTCTTCGGCACCGACAGCCCCTGGAGCGGCCAGAAGGAGAGCGTGGACTGGATCTGCGCTCTGCCGCTGAGGGAGGAGGAAAAGGCCGCCATCCTCGGCGAAAACGCCCGGCGGCTGCTGTGAAGTGAAAACTGCCCGCCCCTTTCGGGCGGGCGCGGGAAAAGCCCCTGAAACGAAAGTTTCAGGGGCTTTTTGCGTTCCGGCGGCGCATCCGGCAAAGCTGCCGGGGGATGCGGTAAAAGGCAAACTGCGCACTTTCACCGCCATGCCCTCCTCCAAAAGCAGCGTTTGCAGGCGTTCAAACAGTTGTAGGGAGATTCCCGGCATCAGGACTTGATTCTCCATATTGCCGTTGTTCCTCCACTTGTCGAAATGCGTCTCGATTTGAGACACATTTCGGCGGGGCGCAAAAGGGGAGAGGGAGGCTGCCGCCTCCCTCTCCCGTCAATGCCATATCTTATTGTACAATGTTCTCGCAGAACCGCATCAGCATCGCCGCCACCTGCGCTCTTGTGGCCTTGCCCTGGGGCGTGAGGGTGCTTTCGCCGGTGCCGTTCACGATGCCCGCGCCGCAGGCCCACTGCATGGCGGGAATGGCGTATTCGCTCAAATCCGCGAAGTCGTCGTAACTGAGAATATTGGTATCCTCTCCGACGGACACGTCATACCCCTTGTAAACCGCGTAGCGGTAGAGGATGGCTGCAAGCTGCTCCCGCGTCACGGCATCATCCGCGCCGAACAGGCCGTTGCCGTAGCCGCCGACAATGTCCGCGCCGGCCGCCCAGCGGACGGCATCGGTGTACCATTCGCCCTCGGCCACATCGGTAAAGTCCATCGTGCCCTCCGCAGCCGGCTCGCCCTCCAGCCGGTAGAGGATGGTCACAAGCATGCTCCGGCTGGTGGCGGCGTTCGGGGCAAAGCCCGTTTCGCTGACGCCGTTCATCAGGCCTTGTTCCACTGCATAGTCCACAGCCAGATGGTACCACGCGCCGGTGTCCACATCCGTGTAACCATGGGCCGGGCAATGTTCGGTCCGCCCATCGCAGACAAAGGTGACGGAGATTGTCGCCTGGCCGCTGGGCTGGGTAAAGCTCCAGGTGCCGTCGCCGTGGTCGGTCAGCTCGATTTCATCGCCGCTGCGGTCGGTGACCATCACCTCGTCCACCTCATAGCCCTCGTCCGGCTCCGGGGTGAGGGTCACCGTGTCGCCCCGCTTCGGGCGGCTGGGGCTGACCGTCACGCTGCCGTGCTCCGACTCGGCGATGGCGGGGGGATAGGTGGTCGTTCCGCCGCTGCTTTGCGCCCAGCGGGCGTAGAGGGTCATATCCTCCGAAACCGGGTCGGCAAAGTTCCACTGGGTGCCGCCGTCCGCTGCCGTGTACCAGCCCTGGAGGAAATAGCCGCTGAGGGTGGGGTCGGCGGGGCGCGGCACTGCCGTTCCAACGTCTACCGTCTGGCTTGCCACAGTGGAGCCGCCCCGGCTGTCAAAGGTCACGGTGACGGGATAGGTCAGGCTGCCATCCGGCCGGAGGGTGCCGCCCTCGGGCGGGATGGTGATGCTTTTGCCGTCACTGGTCTGGACGGTGGAGCCGCCGGGGATGGCGATGGAGCCCTCACTGCTGCGTGTCAAACTCTCATCCCGAGGCGGGGTGATGGTAATCTGGCCCTTTTGGGTGGTTATCACAATGCTGCCGCCGCTGGCGGGTGTGATTGCGCCGGTTCCGGGGTCGATTGTGCCGCCGTCGGGCGTTTTAATCGTCACGGCGTCATCGCCGCTGCCGATGGCGGCGCTGCCGTCCGGGGGCAGGGTTACGCTGCCGCCGATGCCGACCTGCGCGCCGGTGGTAGTCGCGTCAACGGTGATTTGGGGGCCGCTGCCGCTCTGGACAACGGAGCCGCCGGGGACGGTGACAGAGCCGCTGCCGGCGGGCCGAATCGTGCCGCCGTTGAGGGTTGTAATCGTCACGGCGTCATCGCCGCTGCCGATGACGGC
>CAJFFX010000011.1:0-3414 GCA_904374485.1 Candidatus Pseudoscillospira falkowii
GCCGGGCGATCGCCCGGCAAATTCTTATACGCGTTTCCAGATGGCGCCGTCTTTGGTGTCGGTGATCTCAATGCCCTGGGCTTTGAGTTCATCGCGGATGCGGTCGGCTTCGGCGTAGTTTTTCGCTTTTTTCGCCTCGCAGCGCTGCAAAACCAAGGCGTCTACAGCCGCGTCGCCCTCGCCGGTGATGAGGAAACCGCCGGCACTCTGGGCGGCGGCGCTGGCAGCCGCTTCCTTTTCCCGCACTGCCGCAGCCTTTTCAAGAAGGGACAGGCCCAGAACGCTGTCAAAACTCGCCAGGATCGCCCGCTTGGTGGCGTCGTTCGTTTTGGCTTTCAGCGCATCGTAGAGCAGCGTGATGCCCATGGAGGTATTCAGGTCGTTGCCCACCTGCTGGATGAACTTCGCCCGGTAATCCTGCACGGTGGCCTCGTCCACCGCGTCCTCCTGATCACTCAGGGCCGCGATCCTGCGGATCAGCTTTTCATAAGCGCCCTTGGCGTTGTCCAGGTTCTCCCAGGTGAAGACCAGGGCCTTGCGGTAATGACTCTGGAGGCAGAAAAAGCGGTAGACCAGGGGATCGTAGCCCTTTTCCTCCAAAAGGGACACCGTCAGGAACTCGCCCTTGGACTTGCTCATCTTGCCGTCAGAGGTGTTCAGGTGGTGAACATGGAACCACTGGGGGCACCAGGGATGGCCGATATAGCTCTCGCTCTGGGCGATCTCGTTGGTGTGGTGGGGAAAGGCGTTGTCCACGCCGCCGCAGTGGAGGTCGAGGTACTCGCCGTTGTATTTCAGGGAAATGCCTGAGCACTCGATGTGCCAGCCGGGGTAGCCCACGCCCCAGGGGGAATCCCATTTCAGGGCCTGATCCTCGAATTTGGACTTGGTGAACCAGAGGACAAAATCGTTCTTGTTGCGCTTATTGGGGTCCTCTTCCACGCCTTCGCGCACGCCCACGGCCAGATCCTCTTCGTTGTGGTCGTTGAAGACGTAATACTTTTGAAGCTTCGAGGTGTCAAAATACACATTTCCGCCGGCGCAGTAGGCATAGCCCTTTTCCAGCAGGCCTGAGACGATCTTGATATACGCATCGATGCAGCCGGTGGCGGGCTGGATCACGTCGGGCCGCTTGATGTTCAGCTTGCGGCAGTCCTCGAAGAAGGCGTCGGTGTAAAACTTGGCGATCTCCATGACGGTTTTGTGCTCCCGCCGGGCGCCCTTGAGCATTTTGTCCTCGCCGGTGTCGGCGTCGCTGGCCAGGTGGCCCACGTCGGTGATGTTCATGACACGGTTCACGTCGTAGCCCTCATAGCGCAGGAATTTTTCCAGCACGTCCTCCATGAGATAGCTGCGCAGATTGCCGATGTGGGCAAAGTGATACACCGTGGGGCCGCAGGTATACATTTCCACATGGCCGGGGGTGTGGGTGGTGAATTCGGCTTTTTTATGGGTCAGGGAATTATAAAGCTGCATGGTCGTTTCCTCATTCCTTCGTGGTATCGTCCGCGGCTTCGTCCGCGGTGTGTACATGGTCCGGGTGCCGGCGGCGGCAGCGGGCCAGGTCGGTTTCCAGCTCGCGGATGCGGCGGTTCAAGATCTCGATCTCGTCCTCCACAGGGTCGGTGATGTGGACCTGGTCCACCTCGTCCACATAGCCGCCCTGATGCTGCACGGGCTGGCCGTTGATCTTGACCACCTGGGCCGGCACGCCCACCACCGTGGAGTTGGGCGGCACTTCGCTGAGCACCACGGAACCCGAGGCGATGCGGGAATTATCCCCCACCTTGAAGGGTCCCAGGATGCGTGCGCCGTTGCCCACCAGCACGTTGTTGCCAAGGGTGGGGTGGCGCTTGCCCTTTTCCTTGCCGGTGCCGCCCAGGGTGACGCCATGGTAGATCAGGCAGTCGTCGCCGATCTCGGCGGTCTCGCCGATGACGATGCCCATGCCGTGGTCGATGACGAAGCGGCGGCCGATGGTGGCGCCGGGATGGATCTCAATGCCGGTCAAAAACCGGGCCCACTGGGAAATGGCGCGGGCGATGAATTTGAAATTGTGCTTGTAGAACCAGTGGGCCACCCGATAGTGAATGGTGGCGTTCACGCCGGGGTACAGCAGAAAGATCTCCAGCTTGCTGCGGGCCGCCGGGTCGCGCTTCTGATAGGCGCCCAGCATTTCACCGAGTCTTGACATACGAAACGTCCTCCTTCTCTCTCCTATGCGCAAAAAATAGCAAAGCAAACAAAAACAGCGCCCCGTGCCCTGCGGCACAAGAGGCGCTGTACGCGGTTCCACTCCTGCATTTCACTCGAAAGGCCAGTAACGCGGCCAAAACGGAGGGCATTGCCCCTCGGCTCCCGGGCGCACTTCATCCGCTTCGCCGCAAGGGTGCTCTCAGCCGGTGACACCCTCTCTCTTTGCATAGAAAGCGCGGACTACTCTTCCCGTTCCTCGCCATGATCTCATTACCAGTATACTACCATTGAACCGAAAAGGTGTCAAGCCCCCAGGCGCAGGGCCTTTTTGGGGCATTTCTCCGTGCAGGTGCCGCAGGCGGCGCAGACGCCGCCGTCGATGAGCACATGCTTTCCCAGCACGCGGATGGCGCGCTGCGCGCAGACGCGCATGCACAGCTTGCAACCCACGCACTTTTCCGCCGTCACTTTCACCGGCGCTTCCACGGCGGGCTTTTCCGGCGCGGCGGCCGCGGGGCGGGCGTTTCTGCGGCCCTTGACCGGCCGCGCGGCGCGGCGCTGGGCTGCGGCGCACAGCCGCTCCATGCAGCAGCCGCCGCAGCAGGCGAAATAGCCGCCCTCGCTGCATTCGGCGGGAACGAGCACCTGCCGCTCCACCAGCTTTTTGGTGATCTCGCCCAGCCGGGGGCGCAGCTCCGGTCGGCTGGCGGCTGCCAGATCCCCGGGCTTTTTCGGCCCCCGTTCGGCGGTGGAGGGGTAGAGCAGCCAGACCTCCGCTTCCTCCGCCGTGAACATCCGGCGCAGGACGGAGAGCATGGCGTCGCTGCACAGGTCCTTATTTTCTCCGCTGAGCCGGCGCAGCATCTCCTCATGACGCGTCAGCCGGTGGGGCGAGGGCGCGTGGGCCTGGTCCGCGTAAAACGCTTCCGCCGCGCGCATCATTTCCTCATAACTCATATCCATTCTGCGCCGCCTCCTCAACGAAAAAATTTCCCCTTATAAAATTTTTATTTTAAGTTTGTGAAAATTATAACATAACGAAAAGATTTTGTAAATCGGCTGTTTTATCAAAGTTTTGTAATTTTTTCTGTGCTTTTCCACCCAAGAGACTGTAAAAAACTTTATCATTCCCGCGGGAATGATAAAAAATATTTCAGTTTTTGCTGTCCCTCGCCGGGCCGCTGCCCTGCCGCCGCTCCGCGGCGGCACTTATTCACT
>CAJFFX010000011.1:3460-41792 GCA_904374485.1 Candidatus Pseudoscillospira falkowii
TTTTCGGCCCCCTCCTCTTCTTCTCCGCGGAGAAGAAGAGGAGCGCCCCGGGGTGGAGGAGAAGAAGAGGCTTTGGTGCAAACTCAGCCAGTACCGTGCTTCTATAGATGCTCCTCTGCAAAGCGGCAACTGCTCAGCTGTTTGGTGTAGAGCTGACTTGCTTCAGCATCCCCGGCCGCTGCCGCTGACCCGGCGCTTGCAGAGTCTTGCAGGATTCCCGCGCGCACCAGGGGAGCGGCAGCGGAAAGAGAAGGGCGGGGCATCCTAGTTTGCACAAAACTTGCACATGCTTGCCACATAGCACAGGACCATCTTGTAGAAGCACGGGTCCATCTTTGTTTGCACCCCAGCCCCTCTTTTTCCTTTGCACCGGGCGCGGCGCGTTTCTTTTTCTCCTGCAGGGAGAAAAAGAAATGGGGGGCGCATGACGGACAAGATGGCAAGTCATTGCCTTGCGAGCGAAAAAGGTAAAAGTGAAGAGTGAAGAGTGAAGAGTGAAGAAGTGCCGCCCTGCCGGGCGGCGGCCGGCAGGCCCGCGCCGCATTGACAGGGGCGTCCTCCCTTGCTATGATAGCATCAGCGCCCGGGCGCAGGCCTGGGCACAGAGGGAGGAATGAACGATGGAACGCAGCAGCGGCGTTTTGCTGCCGGTCTCGGCGCTGCCGTCGCCTTACGGCATTGGTACACTGGGCCGGGCGGCCTATGACTTTGTGGACTTTCTGGCCCGGGCGGGGCAGAGCTGGTGGCAGATGCTGCCAGTGGGTCCTACGGGTTACGGCGATTCGCCTTATCAAAGCTTTTCGACCTTTGCGGGCAATCCCTATCTGATCGACCTGGACCTGCTGGCGGCGGACGGACTGCTGACAAAAAAGGAGATCGCCGCCGTGTCCTGGGGGGATGACGCCGCCCATGTGGACTACGGAAAAATTTACGCTGGCCGTTTCCACCTTCTGCGCCGGGCGGCGGCGCGGCAGCTGGAAAAGGACCCGGCGGCGGTGGAGACCTTTGCTGCGGAGCAGGCCTCCTGGCTGGAGGATTACGCCCTTTTTATGGCCCTGAAGGGCCGTTTTGCCATGGCCGCCTGGACGGCGTGGCCGGAGGACGTGCGGTTGCGGCGGCCGGAGGCCCTGGAAAAGGCACGCCGGGAGCTTGCGGAGGACGTCGTTTTTTACCGCTGTGTGCAGTACTTTTTCTATACCCAGTGGAGCGACCTGCGGCAGTACGCCGCAAAAAAGCAGATCCGCTTCATCGGCGATCTGCCCATCTATGTGGCGGCGGACAGTGCCGATGTGTGGGCCAGCCCCGAAAGCTTCCAGCTGGACGAAAAGAACGTGCCCACGGCGGTGGCCGGTGTGCCGCCCGATTATTTCAGCGCCGACGGCCAGCTGTGGGGCAATCCCCTCTACCGCTGGGACGAAATGAAAAAGGACGGCTTCGGCTGGTGGATCCGCCGGGTGGAGGGGGCGGCGCGCCTTTTCGACGTACTGCGCATCGACCACTTCCGCGGCTTTGAGAGCTATTGGGCTGTGCCCTATGGGGAAACGACCGCCAAAAGGGGAAAATGGGTCAAAGGTCCGGGCATGGATCTGGTAGGCGTGCTGACGGGCTGGTTCCCCCACGTCGGTTTTATCGCCGAGGACCTGGGCTTCCTGACGCCGGCGGTGAAGCGGCTCCTGAAGGATTCCGGCCTGCCCGGCATGAAGATCCTGGAGTTTGCCTTTGACAGCCGGGAGGAAAGCGATTATATGCCCCACACCTATGACCACAGCTGCGTCTGCTATGTGGGTACCCACGACAACGCGCCGGTGGCGGCCTGGCGCGAAGAGGCCGCGCCGGAGGACGTGGCTGTGGCGGTGCGATACCTGGGCCTGAACGAACAGGAGGGCTTCCACTGGGGCATGATCCGTGGAGGCATGAGCTCGGTGGCCGATCTATTCATTGCCCAGGTGCAGGATTTTCTGGGCCTGGGGGCCGAGAGCCGGATGAACACCCCGGGAAAGCCCGCCGGCAACTGGACCTGGCGGCTGACGCCGGGACAGCTGACGGATGCCCTGGCGGAAAAGATCGCCGCCTGCACGAAGCTCTATGGCCGGGCGAATCCCGCCTGGCGCGCGGCGCACGCCGCGGAAACGGTGGAAAAAGCGGCGCAAAACGGGGAAAAAGAGAAGGAAACCCCGAAAACGCCGGTGGAAACACCGGCGGAAAAGGGGTAAAACCAAAAGCGGCGCGGCGGAGAGGAAATCTGGCCGCGCCGCCTTTTTGCGCCCGGAGCGCCCTTGTTTTCCCGGCGGGAAGAGGGTATAATAAAACGATCAGCAATCAAAAAAGACGGGAGGGTTTTTCCGTGAAACTGATGGTCCTGGACGGCAACAGCGTCGTCAACCGGGCGTACTATGGTGTGCGCACCATGCTCAAGACCCACGACGGACTGTATACCAACGCCATTTTCGGCTTTCTCAATATTCTGACCCGCCTGGTAGACGAGGAGCAGCCCGAAGCGCTGTGCGTCACCTTCGACCTCCACGCGCCCACATTCCGCCACGAAGCCTATGCCGACTATAAAGCCGGCCGCCGCCCCATGCCCGAGGAACTGCGCATGCAGATCCCGGTGCTCAAGGACGTGCTGGAGCAGATGAACATCCCCCGCTATGAAAAAGAGGGCTACGAGGCCGACGACCTGATCGGCGCCATCTCCCGCCGCTGCGAAAGAGCCGGGTGGGACTGCGTTGTCGTCACCGGCGACAAAGACAGTCTCCAGCTCATCACCGACCATACGAAGGTCAAGCTGGTCACCACGAGCGGCGGCCAGAGTTCCAGCCGGGACATGACTCCCGAAACATTTTTTGAAGAATACGGCTTTGCGCCCATCCATATGATCGACCTGAAAGCGCTGATGGGCGACGCGTCGGACCACCTGCCCGGCGTGCCCGGCGTGGGGGAAAAAACGGCCCTGGACCTGATTCGCAGATACCAGAGCATCGACGCCCTCTATGAAAAGCTGCCGGACATCGAGGCCCGCCCCGCCGTCATCAAGAAACTGCAGGAGGGGGAGGCCAGCGCCCGGGAGACCTACTGGCTGGCCACCATCGTCACCGACGTGCCGGACTTTGCCTTTTCGCCGGAGGACAACCTGCGGAAAGAACCGAAAACGGGGCTTTACGATCTCTTTGTACGCCTGGAATTTTCCAAGCTCATCGAAAAATTCGGCCTGCATCCCGAGAATGCGCCGCCGGCGGAGCGGGCGGCCGTCACGGTTTCCGTGGAGCAGGTGACCCGGGCGGCCCAGGCGGAGGCGCTGCTGGACCGCTGGCGGCAGGCGGACCATGTGGCGGTTTTAGCCCTGCCGGACCTCACCGGCGCGGCGGTATATTGGGAGACCGGCGCGGGCGAAGCCTGCACGGCGGAACTCTATTTCAGCCGCTATGAGGGGGACTGGAACGCGCTGCTCGGCGCCCTGTTCGCGCCGGACATCAAAAAGGTCAGCCACAATGTGAAGGATCTGCTGCGCGCCTTGCTGGAGAGCGGCGTCGAGGGCGGCGGCTTTGTGTTCGACACGGCCCTGGCCGCCTATCTTCTGGACGCCACCCAGGGAAGCTATGAGCTTTCCCGTTTGTTCCTGCGGTATTTTGGCGCGGAACTGCCGCGGCCCCTCTATTTGGAGCCGGACGCTTTCTCCATGCTGGGCGACCGCGCGGCGGCGGAGGCGTCCCTGGACAGCGCGGCTGCTGCCGTGGAGGCGCTGTACGGCGTTTTGAAAGAGGATATTGAAAAAGAGAATATGCACGCGCTGCTTTATGAGATCGAGCTTCCCCTGTGCGCGGTGCTGGCGGAGATGGAGCGCGCCGGCGTGGCGGTGGACGGCGCGGAGCTGGAGCGCTTCGGCGCAGATATGGCCGCGCGCTGCGCCGAAAAGGAAAAGACCATTTACGATATGGCCGGGGAGGAATTCAACATCAACTCCCCCAAGCAGCTGGGCCATATCCTCTTTGAAAAGCTGGATATCCCGCCCCTCAAGAAAACGAAAAGCGGCTATTCCACCTCCGCTGAGGTGCTCGATCAGCTGCGGGGTGTTTATCCCATCGTGGACGAGATCTTGGCCTACCGGCAGTACGCCAAGCTGAAAAGCACCTATGCCGACGGCCTGCTCAAGGAGATCGGCCCCGACGGGCGTATCCACACCACCTTCCAGATGACGGTCACCGCCACGGGCCGCCTTTCTTCCGCCGAGCCGAACCTGCAGAATATCCCCACCCGCACGGAGCTTGGCAGCGAGCTGCGGCGGATGTTCACCGCCGCGCCGGGCTGCGTTCTGGCGGACGCGGACTATTCCCAGATCGAGCTGCGCCTGCTGGCCCATATTTCCGGCGACGAGACCATGATCGCGGACTTCTGCGCCGGGGCCGATATCCACGCCGCCACGGCGGCCCGCGTTTTCGGCGTGGCGCCGGAGGATGTGACGCCTCAAATGCGCCGCAGCGCCAAGGCCGTCAACTTCGGCATTGTCTATGGCATTTCCGCCTTCTCCCTTTCGAAGGATATCGGCGTCACCGTGGCCGAGGCCAAGGAGTATATGCAGCAGTATTTCGCCCGCTACGGCGGCGTGAAGCGCTATATGGAGGAGATCGTGGAAACGGCCCGGCAGCAGGGCTGGGTGGAAACGGCCTGGCATCGCCGCCGGGAGCTTCCCGAACTGCGCTCTTCCAACTTCAATATGCGTTCCTTCGGCGAGCGGGTGGCGCTGAACATGCCCATCCAGGGCACGGCGGCGGACATCATGAAGCTGGCCATGGTGCGCGTCCGCGACCGGCTGCGCCGGGAGTTGCCGGAGGCCCGCCTCGTGCTCCAGATCCACGACGAGCTGATCGTGGAGTGCCCCGCGGACCAGGCGGAGCAAGTCAAGACCGTGCTCCGGGAGGAGATGGCCGGCGCGGCACAGCTGCGCGTGCCCCTGGCGGTGGAGGCCCACGCGGGCGCCAACTGGCTGGACGCCAAGTAATCGCCGGCGGGGAAGAAAAGGAGGAAAAACCGTGAATGTGAAGATCGTGCCCATGGACGCGTCCCATCTGGACGGTGCGGCGGCCGTCGAACAGGCCTGTTTTTCCCGGCCCTGGAGCCGGGAGATGCTGGCGGAAGAACTGTATAACGACTGCGCTGCCTATCTTGCGGCAGAGGATGCGGAGGGCTGCGTGGTGGGCTATGCGGGGCTCCAGGTGGTGCTGGACGAGGGATACATCACCAACGTCGCCGTGCTGCCGGAGCATCGGCGGCAGGGCGTCGCGTCAAAGCTGTTGCAGGTGTTCTGTGATTTTGCCGCCGGACGGGACCTGGCCTTTCTCACGCTGGAGGTGCGCCGGAGCAACGATGCGGCCATCGCCCTGTATGAAGCCTTCGGCTTCCGGGAGGCGGGCTGCCGGAAGAATTACTATGAAGCCCCCAGGGAGGATGCACTGATCATGACAAAATATTTCAAGGAGGGAGCAGTATGCTGATTCTTGCCGTGGAATCCTCCTGCGATGAAACGGCTGTGGCGGTGGAGGAGGACGGCCGCCGGGTGCTGGCCGACAAGATCGCTTCCCAGGCGGATATGCACGCCGTTTACGGCGGCGTGGTGCCGGAGATCGCTTCGCGCAAGCATGTGGAGGTCATCTCCCAGCTGGCGGAGGCGGCGCTGAAGGAAGCCGGCGTTTCCCGCCGGGATCTGGATGCCGTGGCGGTGACATACGCCCCGGGCCTCATCGGCGCGGTGCTGGTGGGCGTCAACTTTGCAAAGTCCGTGGCCTATGCGCTGGGGCTGCCGCTGATCCCGGTTCACCATGTGCGCGGCCACATCGCCGCCAACTACATCGCCTTTCCGGAACTGGAGCCGCCCTTCCTGGCCCTGGCCATCTCCGGGGGCAATACGCTGATCGTGGACGTGAAGACTTATACGGATATGGAGGTCATCGGCGCCACCCGGGATGACGCGGCGGGGGAGTGTTTCGACAAGGCGGCCCGGGTGCTGGGCCTGCCCTATCCCGGCGGCGCGCCCATGGACGCCCTGGCCAAAAGGGGCACAGCGGGGACCTACGATCTGCCCCGGGCCCATGTCAGCGGCAGCGCGTTCGACATGAGCTTTTCGGGCCTCAAGACTGCGGTGGTCAATCTGGCCCACAATGCCGCCCAGGCGGGGAAGGAACTGGACAAGGCGTCGCTGGCCCTGGACTTCACCAACGCCGTCAGCGAAATGCTCGTGCCACGGGCCGTCGCCGCGGCGGAAAAATGCGGCCGGGACACCATCGCCGCCGCCGGCGGCGTGGCGGCGAACTCCATCATCCGCGCCGACCTGCAGCGCGCCTGCGCGCAGCACGGTCTGCAGCTCTTTGTCCCGCCCCTGTCCCTGTGCGGCGATAACGCCGCCATGATCGGCTGTCAGGGCTACTACGAATACCTGGCCGGTCACCGGGCCGAAACGGATCTGAATGCTTATGCGACAAGGGATATTGCCTTGGGATAAAAAAGCGGCCCGCAAGGGCCGCTTTTTTACGGCTTATACTTGCTGCCGCATGGCGGCCCCGGCCCCCCGGCAGGGCGGCACTTCTTCCATCTTACTTCTACTTGGCGCTCCCGGTGCCGTCCGGTCAGTGCGCACACTGGGCAGAAGGGGCAAGCACTGGGGGGAGGGTCAATAGTACTGTGCTTTCAATCAATGAAAAGTGAATAGTGAATAGTTGCCGGGCTCGCGCCCGGCCTTGGCCTTTTGAAGGAAATAGGATTCCAGAAAAAAGGCCGCACCAGTTGGTGCGGCCTTCGGCGCGCGTGCGCCGTTACAAACATTTTCATCTGCGGCGAAAATCTCAAGGTGAATTGGCCGCAGGACATGAGAAGGCGGCCTGGGCCGTGGCGCAGGCGGAATTCACTTCCGCCGAGCATTGAAATCCAAAGGGGCGGAGCGGGCCTTTGGCCCGCAGAGCCCACAAAAACGGACACGACGCAGGTCGTGTCCTTTTTTGTGGAGCTACTGGCCGGACTTGAACCGGCGACCTGCTGATTACGAATCAGCTGCTCTACCAACTGAGCCACAGTAGCAAACGAATGTTCACAAAGCGGATATTATGATAGCACATTTCCGGCGTGCCGTCAACAGTTTTGCACGGCTTTTTCCTGGATTTTTTGAGCGGTATACGATCTGTATTCGTTCGCCCCCGGGAGACGTTCTCCGCGCCCTTTTGCGGGGCATGGTCCCATTCCGCCCCGGAAAGTGAAAAAAGGGAACCCTTTGATTTTCTTCCCGCTTTTCCGCAAACAGGCCCGTTTTCCCTACATTTTCCGCCGTATCATCTCGCTGCTGAAATTGACATAATTTTTTTAGTAACAGCTTACTACAAGGAGTTATTCACATTATCCACAGAGTTTTGCACACCACTTTTTTGCTACGGCAACAATGGATTGCACAAAGATACACGAAAAATGGCAAGCCGGGAAACGCAGTTTTTCCTGCCGGAAAAATTCGATTTTTGTTGACATAAGAGTAGTATTTTGCCGGTGAGCCCAATGGACGGGCAGGAGAATACCGCCATACCCGAAGCCAACGACGCACGCCTACGGCAGGGGGCGCTTTTTGGCTGTGGCGCCCATGCCTTGGCACTCAGAAACTTGCAGAATCATGCCTTTCTTGTAAAAATTGGCATTTCCGCAACCGACGGTTGCGGAAATGCCAAGGTGAGATGGCGGCGCTGAAACGGAGACAGTGGTGGACTGGGGGCAGAGGAGACGAGGGACCATGGCCTTTGAGGCCCTGGCGGGCCGGAAACCGCAGGAGAAGCGCCTGGACTTGCGGCTGCGCTTTTATGCTGCGGCAGATCGGCTGCTGGTCATACCTGCGATCTTCGTTGTGTTCCAAACGGCGGACAACACGATCTCTGCCCACGTGCGCGTGGAAACCTTTGGGCGCATCACGGTCATCGGATGTATTCTTCTCAGCGACAACTGCTGCAATTATCTGCGTAAAAGATAAAAAAGGACGGTTTTGCATTGGCAAAACCGTCCTTTTTGTGCCGAAATTATTTCCGCCCGATGTCGGTGCGGTAATGGGCATCCTGGAAGGAAATGCCTTTCACGGCGTCGTAGGCGCGGGCGATGGCGCGCTCCAGATCCTCCGCCGTGGCAGTTACGCCCAGAACGCGGCCGCCGTTGGTGAGATAGGTGTCGCCGTCCAGCTTAGTGCCGGCGTGGTAGACGAACACATCTTCGCCCACGCTGTCCAGGCCGCTGATGGGATAGCCCTTTTTGTAGTCCAGGGGATAGCCGCCGCTGGCCATAACGATGCAGCAGGCCGCGCCGTCTTTCCAGCGGATGTCCAGCTGGTCCAGGGTGCCGTTGGTGCAGGCGCACATGATATCCAGCAGGTCCGTATCGAGAAGACTCAGCACCGGCTGGGTCTCGGGATCGCCGAAGCGGGAGTTGTACTCCACCACCTTGGGCCCGTCGGGGGTCAGCATCAGGCCGAAATACAGGCAGCCCTGGAAGGGCCGGCCCTCGGCGGCCATGGCGTCCACCGTGGGGCGGAAGATGGTGTCCATGCAGATCCGGGCGATCTCGGGGGTGTATTTGGGGCTGGGCGCAAAAGCGCCCATGCCGCCGGTGTTGGGGCCTTCGTCGTTGTTATAGGCCCGCTTGTGGTCCTGGGAAGAGACCATGGGGGAGAGGTGGGTCCCGTCCACAAAGCAGAGGACGGACACCTCCGGGCCGGTCATGCATTCCTCGATGACCACCCGGGCGCCGGCCTCGCCGAACTTCCGGTCGCCCATCATGGCGCGGACGGCGTCCTCGGCCTCTTCCAAGGTCTGGGCCACCACCACGCCCTTGCCCAGGGCCAGACCGTCGGCCTTGACCACGATGGGCGCGCCCTGGGCGCGGACATAGGCAAGGGCTGCGTCCATGTCGGTGAAGATCTCATATTTTGCGGTGGGGATATTGTATTTTTTCATCAGGTCCTTGGAAAAGGACTTGCTGGCCTCGATGACGGCGGCGTTTTTACGGGGACCGAAGGCGGGAATGCCGGCCTCCGCCAGGGCGTCCACCATGCCGAGGGCCAGGGGATCGTCCGGGGCCACGACCACATAGTCCATGGCGTTCTCTTTGGCCCAGGCCACCATGGCCTCCACGTCGGTGGCTTTGATGTCCACGCAGGCAGCTTCCGCGGCGATGCCGCCGTTGCCGGGAGCGCAGAACAGGGCGTCTACCTTGGGGCTTTTGGCCAAAGCGTGGACAATGGCGTGCTCCCGCCCGCCGCTGCCGACCACTAACACTTTCATTGGGGGTTCAGCTCCTTTCGCCGGGCTGTCGCCCGGCACCGATTTATTATTCATTGTTCATTTTTCATTCGCTCGCAGGGCGCAAGTTTGCTGTCTTGTCCATATTGCGCCCCCTCGCCGGGCTTCGCCCGGCACCTCTTCACTCTTCACTCTTCACTCTTCACTCGCAACCAGGGCGCAAGTTTGTGACCTTGTCCGTATTGCACCCCCCTCCTCTTCTTCTTTGCAAGAAGAAGAGGAGCGCCGTGCACGGTGTAGGAGAAGAAGAGGCTTTGGCGCAAACTGAGACAGTACCGTGCTTCTATAAATGCTCCCCTGCAAGGCAGCGGCTGCTCAGCCGTTCGGTGCAAACTTGACTTGCTCCAGCGTCTCCGACCGCTCGCTCGCTGGCTGGGTGCTTGCAGTGGCCTTTTAAGTCCTCGCCATGGGAGCGCTCGAAAAGCCCGGTGTACACTGCACGTCTACAAGCGCCAGGGGAGCGACAGCGGAAAGAAAAGCAGAGGGCATTCAGGTTTGCACCAAATTTCTGCCATGCTTGCCACATAGTGCAAGACTATCTTGTAGAAGCAAGGGTCCATCTTCGTCTGTACCCTAAGCCCCTCTTTTTCCTTTGCACCGGGCGCGGCGCGTTTCTTTTTCTCCTGCAGGGAGAAAAAGAAATGGGGGGCGCATAATGGACAAGATGGCAAGTCTATGCCTTGCAGGCGAAAAAAGTAATAGTGAAGAGTGAATAAGTGCCGCCGCGGAGCGGCGGCTAGGTGCCGGGCAAAGCCCGGCAGGGGAAAAGGGGGAGACCGCTCCCCCTTTCAAATGCTCAGTGATGGAACAATCTCATCCCGGTAAAGCACATGACCATACGGTATTTATTGGCCGCTTCAATGACGTTGTCGTCGCGGATAGAGCCGCCGGGTTCGGCGACGTACTGCACGCCGCTTTTGCGGGCGCGCTCGATGTTGTCACCGAAGGGGAAGAACGCGTCGCTGCCCACGGTGACGCCGGTCTGGGTGGCGATCCAGGCCTTCTTTTCCTCGGCGGTCAGCGCCTCGGGCTTGACCTTGAAGGTCTGCTGCCACACGCCCTCGGCCAAGACGTCCTCATATTCATCGGAGGTGTAGATGTCGATGGCGTTGTCCCGGTCGGGGCGGCGGATGCCGTCCACAAACTGCAGCCCCAGCACCTTGGGATGCTGGCGCAGGTACCAGTTGTCAGCCTTGTTGCCGGCCAGGCGGGTGCAGTGGATCCGGCTCTGCTGGCCGGCGCCCACGCCGATGGCCTGGCCGTTTTTGACGTAGCAGACGGAGTTGGACTGGGTGTATTTCAGGGTGATGAGGGAGACGATCATGTCGATCTTGGCCTGCTCGGGCAGGTCCTTGTTTTCGGTCACGATGTTGGAGAGCAGCTCCGCGTCGATCTTGAAATTGTTGCGGCCCTGCTCAAAGGTAATGCCGAAAACGTCCTTGTGCTCCTGCTCGGCGGGGACATAGCCCGGGTCGATCTGCACCACGTTATAGTTGCCCTTTTTCTTGGTTTTCAGGATCGCCAGGGCCTCGTCGGTGTAGCCGGGGGCGATGATGCCGTCGGAGACTTCAGCCTTGAGGTAGGCCGCGGTGGCGGCGTCGCAGATGTCGCTGAGGGCGGCCCAGTCGCCGTAGGAGCACAGGCGGTCGGCACCCCGGGCGCGGATGTAGGCGCAGGCGATGGGGGAGAGCTCTGCGTTGTCCTCCACGAAATAGATCTTCTTGTCTACGTCGCTGAGGGGCAGGCCCACGGCGGCGCCGGCGGGGGAGACGTGTTTGAAAGACGCGGCGGCGGGCAGGCCCGTGGCCTCCTTCAGTTCCTTCACCAGCTGCCAGGAGTTGAAGGCGTCCAGGAAGTTGATATAGCCGGGCTTGCCGTTGAGGACGGTGATGGGCAGGTCGGAGCCGTCCTTCATATAAATGCGGGAGGGCTTCTGGTTGGGGTTGCAGCCGTATTTCAGTTCCAGTTCGTTCACGGAAAGACACATCCTTTCAAAAATTTTCCGGGGCCGCTTTTCTGAGCGCCGCCCGGGCGCTGTGCCGCATTGTTTGAAAACGGCGGTTCAGACGTTCTTGTTGTAGATCAGGCTTTCGGCCTGGCTGCTTGCAAGGTCGATATAGCGCACGAAGAGGGAGACCTTGTTGTCCTCGTTCAGCGCATTCCAAAGCATGGCGCCGAAAGCGTCGATGTCGCCTTCGATCTTCACGGTCTTGGGCTCGCCCTCAAAGGAGGGCAGGGGATTGCCGTCGCCCTGATAGGTGGAGATGAAGTGGCCCTCGCCGGCTTTGGGGGCGGCGTACTCATAGAAGAAGCGCTGGCAGGAGGAGGGATCGCCGTGGTCGCTCTTGAGGATGGAGAGCATATAGCTGCCGTCCTTCTCTACGACGCCGGAGATGCGGGGGGTGTAATTGGGGGCGTCGGGCTCAAATTCGCGCTGGAGCAGGGCATGGCGATAGCAATGGCCGGCCAGCAGGGAATCGCGGATGGTGTCCGTCTGGTCGCCGTTGGTGACGACAGTCCGCTCGCCCACCACGCGGACGGGGTGGTAGATGATCAGGCTGGGGTCCTCCACCTTGAAAGGGTCGAAAGCCTCGGTCTGGATGCCGTCCTCGGTCTCGGTGAAGACGCGGTTGCGGGAATTGGCGCTGCGGCCCATGATCCAATAGGCGATGACCGCGCTCTTGTTGTCGGCGCTGCGGCCCAGGATGATGCCGCGGCCGGGATAGCTGTTGTTTTCCAGTTCCTTCTGAATATCGATCATGTGGGGATGCTCCTTTTCTTCTTGTTTCTCCGCCGCCGGCAGGATGCGGACGATGCGGCCCTCCACGGAAAGGCGGTCCTGGCAGAAGAGACTCACGGCCTGGGGGAGCAGCTTCCATTCGGCCTGCTCCATGACGCGCTTTTGCAGGATCTCCGGCGTGTCGCCCTCCTCGATGGCCACGGCCTTCTGGAGGATGATGGGGCCGGCGTCGGCCTCGGCGGAGACGAAGTGGACCGTGGCGCCGGTGAGTTTCACGCCGTATTCCAGGGCCTTTTCGTGAACCTTCAGCCCATAGAATCCGTCGCCGCAGAAGGAGGGGATCAGGGCCGGGTGGATGTTGATGATGCGGTTTTCATAGCGGTCGATAAAGGCGGGGGAGAGGATATAGAGGAAGCCCGCCAGGACGATCAAATCGGCGCGCAGGTCCTCCAGTTTGTCGAGCAGAGCCTGCGTGAAGGCTTCGCGGCTTTCATACGCTTTGCGGTCCACCACGCAGCCGGGCACGCCGGCTTTGGCGGCCCGCTCCAGGGCGAAGGCCCCAGGGGTGGAGGAAAGGACGGCGGTGATTTTGCCGCCCTGGATCTCCCCGCGCGCCTGGGCGTCCAGCAGGGCCTGCAGATTCGTGCCGCCGCCGGATACAAGGACAACGATGTTTTTCATGGCTTACTTCACCACCACCGCGTCGGCCCCTTCGGTGACGACGCCCAGGTGGCAGACGGTCTCGCCGCTGCCGGCAAGCAGATCCATGGCCTTGTCCGCCTGATCGGCGGGCACGGCCAGCACCATGCCGATGCCCATGTTGAAGGTATTGTACATATCCCGCATGGGGATGCTCCCGACCTCGGAGAGCAGCTTGAAGATCTCCGGGAGCACGTAGGCGGAGGTGTCGATCTCGGCGCAGAGGCCTTCTTTCATCATGCGGGGCACGTTTTCATAGAAACCGCCGCCGGTGATGTGGGAAATGCCGTGGATGGCGACGCCCTCGTCCAGCAGACGGAGCACGCTCTTGACGTAGATTTTTGTGGGGGTGATGAGCACTTCGCCCAGGGGCTTTCCCAGCCGGTCCGCGTAGCGGTTCAAAACCTCCGGGTCCGCGTCGATATCGAACACCTTGCGGATCAGGGAGAACCCGTTGGAATGGCAGCCGGAGGAGGCCAGGCCGATGAGGACGTCGCCCGCTTCCATGGCGCTGCTGTCGAGCATTTTGCTCTTTTCCACCACGCCGGTGGAATAGCCCGCCAGGTCGTATTCATTTTCGGGGTAGATGCCGGGCATTTCGGCGGTCTCGCCGCCGATGAGGGCGCAGCCGGCCTGCTTGCAGCCCTCGGCCACGCCGCGGACGATCTCGGCGGTGCGCTCCGGCACGTTCTTGCCCATGGCCATATAGTCCAGGAAGAACAGGGGCTTTGCGCCGCCGCAGATGATGTCGTTGACGCACATGGCTACGCAGTCGACGCCCACGGTGTCGTGCTTGTCCATCAGATACGCCAGCTTCAGCTTGGTGCCCACGCCGTCGGTGCCGGAGACGAGGACGGGCTCGGTGTAGCCGGCGGGGAGCTGGAAGCAGCCGCCGAAGCCCCCCAGCGTGCCGATGACGCCGGGGATATAGGTGGCTTCCACCATGGGTTTGATCAGGTTGTTGGACGCATAGCCGGCGGTGACGTCCACGCCGGCGGCCGCGTAGCTGTCGCTTTTGGAAATACTCATGAAAAAACGGCTCCTCTCATTTCGTGATGCGCGGTGCGGGGATCACTTGCCGAACACGCGGCGCATGATCTCCTGATAGGCGTCCTCCACGCCGCCCATATCGCGGCGGAAGCGGTCCTTGTCCAGCTTTTCGCCGGTCTTGCTGTCCCACAGGCGGCAGGTGTCGGGGCTGATCTCGTCGGCCAGGACGATCTTGCCGTCGGAGGTCTTGCCGAACTCCAGCTTGAAGTCCACCAGAGTGACGCCCACCTCGGCGAAGAAAGCTTTGAGCACGTCGTTGACCTTGAAGGCCATGGCGATGATCTGGTCGATCTCCTCCTGGGTGGCCAGGCCCAGGGCCAGGGCATGGTAGTGGTTCAGCAGGGGATCGTCCAGGGGATCGCTCTTATAGGAGAACTCCACCGTGGGGGCCTTGAACACGATGCCCTCTTCCACGCCGTAGCGCTTGGCGAAGGAACCGGCGGAAATATTGCGGATGATGACTTCCAAGGGCACGATGGTGACCTTTTTCACCACGGTCTCCCGGTCGGAGATCTCCTCGACGAAGTGGGTGGGCACACCCTCTTTTTCCAGCTGCTGCATCAGGTAATTGGTCAGCTTGTTGTTGATGACGCCCTTGCCGACGATGGTGCCCTTCTTGGCGCCGTTGAACGCGGTGGCGTCGTCCTTGTAGTCCACGATCACCAGATCCGGATCGTCGGTGGCAAAAACTTTTTTTGCTTTTCCTTCATAGAGCTGTTCGAGTTTTTTCATAACGGTAACATCCTTTCGGTTTTTTTATATCGTCTCTTTGGTGGTTCTTTTGTTGGCGGGATGCAAGTTTGCGACCTTGGCCGAAATGCGCCCCCCGTCGGGCCGTTCGGCCCGGCGAAACCTCAGACCTCAGCCTGAAGTTTTGCCTCCTTTTCGGCGATCTGCTGCGCCATCTGGATGCGGGCGGCGTCCAGTTTGGCGGCGAGGTCCGCGTCTTCCACAGCCAGGATCTGGGCGGCCAGAACGGCGGCGTTCTTGGCGCCGTTCAGGGCTACGGTGGCCACGGGGATGCCGCTGGGCATCTGCACGGTGGCCAGCAGTGCGTCCAGACCGTCCATGGCGCCGCCCTTCATGGGAATGCCGATGACAGGCAGCGTGGTGTTGGCGGCGAAGGCACCGGCCAGATGGGCGGCCATGCCCGCGGCGCAGATGATGGCGCCAAAGCCGTTTTCCCGGGCGCCTTTGGCAAATTCTGCGGCCTGGGCGGGCGTGCGGTGGGCGCTGAGGATATGGGCTTCATAGGGGATGCCGAACTCTTTGAGCTGGGCGCAGGCGGCCTTGACGACGGGCCAGTCGCTGTCGGACCCCATGATCACGGCAACTTTTTTCATTTTGATCGTTCCTCCTTGGCGTGTATCGAGCGGATAAACTTTGGCGGAAGGGAAGGCGCGCAGCCGGGCAAAACGCAAAAAGTGCAGACCGCGCTGCGGTCTGCACTGGGGCTGTTATTGCTTGCCGAATGCGGGCATGAAGCGGCCTTCGTTCTTGCCGGGATGTGCAAAAAACGAGTGCTTCATGGAACTTCCCTCCCATCCTAAACTTCTCCTTTATAGTATAAGAATCGCAAAGGAAATGCAAGGGGGTTTTTACACTTCGTGTACCTTGACAAGGGGGCGGGCGCAAACGGCGGCGGCTTTTGTCGATTATTGCTTGATTTGCCGCCTGCCGCGTCAGGTTTCGGAAAGGAGCTTCCGCATTGCCGCGGAATTGTGCTCTTCCAGCTGCCGCAGGCGGGAAACGGCCTGCTCCAGGGCGGTGCGGTCCTGCCGCAGGGCCAGGGCCCGGTCCAGCTTCTGCCGCAGGCTGTCCTCCGTCACGTCGGAGAGATCCTCGTAGAGATCCTGGCCCATATAGGAGAGGAAGGAACTGACCTTGGGATCGTAGACCACGCCCACCAGGGGCACGCCCTGGCCGGCGGCGAAGATCAGACCGTGGAGACGCATGGAGACGATGGCCTGCATCCGGGAGAAGAGACCCAGCATCAGCTCCGTTTCCAGGGGCTTGCGCAGCACGCAGGCCTCCTGCCCCAGCACGCGGAGCACCATGTCGGCGGCGGCGCCGTCGGAGCGGTGGTTGATGGTGAGGAACACCGGCCGGAGGCCGTACTGCTCCTCGGCATAGCGGATCATGGCGGCGAAGGCCGGGGCCTTCTGCTCAAAGCCCGGCCAGGAGCGCAGGCACAGCCCCAGGTACGCCCCCCGGGGGTCCAGGCCGCAGCGCGTCATCAGGGCGTCGATCTCTTCTTCGCTGGCGCGGCGCAGGGTCAGGGCCGGGTCGGCGGAGAGGATGATCTCCGGCTCCGTCACGCCGAAGCGCGTGAGTTCTCCCAGGCTGGAATCCTCCCGCAGGGTGATGGCGTCCACATAGCGGTTCAGCACCCGACGCGTCACGGCCGCGTCGTGGGGCCGGATCACCGGGCCGATGCCGCAGCCGTACATCAGCACTTTGCAGCCCAGGCGCTTGGCGGTGCGCAGGGTGTAGAGATAGTACCACAGACTGCGGCGGGAAGTGACGTCCTGGATCAGACTGCCGCCGCCGTTGATATAGAGCCGGGCGCGGCGCAGCAGCCGGCGCAGGGCGGGCAGGTTGAACATGTGGGCGGCGGGGACGCCGTGGCGCGCTGTCGTTTCCGCGGGGTTGCGGGAGAGGACGGTGATCTCCTCCCCGGGGGCCGCTTCGCGCACTTCCTGCAGAATCGCCTTGAGGATGGATTCGTCCCCGGCGTTGCCCAGCCCGTAGGAACCGCAGATGACGATGCCGCTGCGCGCCGTATTCAGTTTTTTCTCGGGATAGCTGCTCATAGCGTCGTTCCTCTGCTGTTTTTTGGGGGGCGGTTCACAATTCCAGAATGGTGCGGACCTGCTCGGAAATGGCGGCGTTGTAGGCCGTCAGGGGGTCGTAGCGCTTTTCAGCGGGCTTCTCCGCGGCGGCCAGGGCGGCGGGAATGTCGCTGCAGCCCACGATGCCGGGATTGTAGATCTCCAGATTTTTGGAAATATAGAGAGGCAGGCCCAAGGCCTTGGCCTCCCAGATGACCATGCCCTGGCCCTCGTAGCGGGAGGTGAGGACGAAACCATCCATCTGGTCCATATAGGGGAAGGGGTTGGGCTGGTTGCCCAGCAGTGTCACCTCGCCGGAGAGGCCCAGGGAGGCGATCTGCTTTTCGAGCGCCGCGCGGTCGGGGCCGTCGCCGATCAAATAGAAGTGGAAGTCCTGCCGGCGCCGTTTCACCTCCGCCAGGTCGCGCATCAGGATATCATAGCCTTTCTGGTGGCAGATGCGGCCCACGGAACAGAGATTCAGCTTGCGTGCGTCCACGGAAAAGGGGATCTTGGCCGTCACCTTGCGGAAGATCTCGCCGGTGTCGATGTGGTTGGGGATGGGCAGGATGGGCTTGTCCGTGATGCCGGTGGTGCGGCGGAAGCCCTCGATGATGCCGGGGGATACGGCGGCAAAGGCGTCGTAATATTTGAGTTTGCCTTTGAAAAAGTGCCAGAGGACGCGGTATTTCGCTTCGTTGCGCCGCTTGATCTCCACGTCGTTGTGGATCCACATGACGCGCTTTTTGGCCCGGGCCTTGATCGCGCCCACGGCGCACTCGTTGCGGTAGCTGCTGAAGTCCACGGCCACATCGTATTCCTTGCCGCCGGTAACGTCCCGGCTGAAGCGTTTGAGGGCTTCGAAGTACACCAGGCGGTTCCAGGCGGGCATGGGCGGCAGGAAGCGGATATTCAGATGTTCATGGGCGGGCACGTCGAAAAAGCACTGGTCGTCAAAAAGGTACACGTCGACGCAGCACTGGCTGTAGTCGATCTCGTTGAGGATGTTGACCAGCGATTTCTGGATGCCGCCCACCCGAAGGTCCGACTGAAAGATTGCGATCTGCTTCATGCACGCTTCCGCCTTTCGTTGAATTTGAGAAATCGTGTATGCCCCATTGTATAACAGGCGGCCGCCTTTTGCAAGGGGCGGCGCGCCCTGTTCAGACGCCGCCGCTGCGCAGCCACGTGAGGTAGCCCTCCAGAATTAGGGATGCGGCCACGGCGTCTACGCATTTTTTGCGTTTTTTTGCGTTTTTGCCGGCATGATATAAAATGTGGTGGGCGTCGATGGTGGTGCGCCGCTCGTCCCAGAGGACGACGGGCAGGCCCGTTTCCTGTTCCAGCAGCGCTTTGAAAGCCCGGCTCTTTTCGGCCCGGGGACCTTCGCTGCCGTCCATGTTTTTCGGACAGCCCAGCACCAGCCGCTCCACGCCGTATTGGGCGATGAGGGGGGCGAGGCCCGCGATCACCTTTTCGGGGGTATAAGCGTCGATGGTGGCGGTGCAGCCGGCCAGAAGACCGGTGGGGTCGGAGATGGCGACGCCGGTGTGGGCGTCGCCGTAGTCAATGGCCATGATGCGCATGGGGCGCTCCTTCCTGCGGGGCGCGTCCCCGCCGTTTTTCTTATCATATCATATCGGATATCGCTGCTTTTTTCAACGGAAAGGGAAAAAATCTTTGGGCCGGCGCAAAAAAATAGTTGACCTGGGCGCGGCGGTATGGTATAGTGTTCATTACCTATGAAAGAAGGGCTTTCTTTTTGCGCGCATTTTTCGCTTTTCGCGTGCAGAAAGGGGGGCCTGTCTGTAGGGAGGCAGAAGGCGCCCGCCCGCTCAGGCGGATGCGCCAATAATAAGGAGGTGCCGTTAGATGCGCGTTAAAATCACTTTGAGATGCAACGAATGCAAGCAGAGAAACTACAATACTTTCAAGAACAAGAAGAACGATCCCGACCGTCTGGAGATGAAGAAGTATTGCCCCTTCTGCAAGAAGCACACGACCCACAGCGAAACCAAGTAATGCAGCGGCGTGTGAAAGAAAGGGTGTGTAAACTGAATGGCTGAAGAAAAGAAGCCTGCTCCCAAGAAGGTCGAAAAGAAGCCCGAAAAGAAGAAGGGCGGCATCGGTCAGTGGTTCCACGATATGAAAGGCGAAATGAAAAAGATCGTGTGGCCCACCAAGGAAGCCACCACCAAAAACACCGGCATCGTCATCGGCATGTGCCTGTGCGTGGGCGTGTTCCTGTGGGTGTTTGACTATGCGGCCGGCACCATTATCAGCACGCTGTTCACCGTGCTGGGCTAAAAGGGTGACGGACAATGGCGGAAGCAGCAAAATGGTATGTGGCCCATACCTATTCCGGCTATGAAAACGCCGTGAAGACCACCATCGAAAAATACGTGACCAATCAGCATCTGGAGGATATGATCATTGATCTGAAGATCCCCCTGGAAACGGTCACGGAGATCACGGACAGCGGCAGCAAGGAGATCGAACGCAAGGTCTTCCCCGGCTATGTCCTGATCAAGATGGTCATGACCGACGACACCTGGCACCTGATCCGCAATATCCGCGGTGTGACCGGTTTCGTCGGCGCCGAGAACAAGCCCATCCCCCTGACGGAGAAGGAAGTGGCCGAACTCGGCATCGAAAAGCACGAGGTCGTGGTAAAGTACGCCGTGGGCGACAACGTCCGCATCATCGACGGGCCCATGAATTCCTTTACCGGCGTCGTGGAAGAATTGGACGTGGCCAAGAACCGCGTTTCCGTGCGGGTGTCCATGTTCGGCAGAGAAATGCCCGTCGAGCTGGAGCTCGACCAGGTGGAATCTCTGGAAGATTGATCCTTTTGTTGTAAGACGCGCCGCGTTTTGCATACAGGCCGGACGGCCGTCCGGCGCAAGTGGGAGGGGTGAGGAGCCCCGCCAAAGACGCACTGCCCCTGGGCAGACGCCACCACATTTATATTCTAAGGAGGTGCTACTAAAGTGGCACAGAAAGTAACAGGTTATGTCAAGCTGC
Organism: Candidatus Pseudoscillospira falkowii; assembly: GCA_904374485.1. Taxonomy (GTDB): domain Bacteria; phylum Bacillota; class Clostridia; order Oscillospirales; family Oscillospiraceae; genus Pseudoscillospira; species Pseudoscillospira falkowii. Next base: position 23,116 of record CAJFFX010000011.1, read on the forward strand.
AGATCCCTGCAGGCAAAGCGACCCCCGCGCCCCCCGTCGGCCCGGCCCTGGGTCAGCACGGTGTCAATATCGCAGCATTCACAAAGGAATTCAACGAGCGGACCAAGGATCAGATGGGCATGATCATCCCCGTCGTCATCACCGTTTACGCCGACCGTTCCTTCACCTTTATCACCAAAACGCCCCCGGCAGCCGTTCTGATCAAGAAGGCCGCGGGCATTGAAAAGGGCTCCGGCGTGCCCAACAAGACCAAGGTCGCGTCCATCAGCAAGGCGGACGTGCAGAAGATCGCCGAGACCAAGATGCCCGACCTGAACGCGGCGAGCCTGGAGGCGGCCATGAGCATGATCGCCGGCAGCGCGCGCAGCATGGGCGTCACTGTTGAAGAATAAACCAGAGGACGGCGCGATCCGTTCCAGACAGTGGGAGGAGTATTCCGAATAACCACTATGAGGAGGATATAACATTGTTTAGAGGCAAGAAGTACCAGAATGGTGCAAAGCAGATCGACAAGTCTGCTCTGTATGATGCTGCTGAAGCATTTGATTTGATTTGCAAGACCGCTCCCGCCAAGTTCGATGAAACGGTGGAGCTGCATGTGAAACTGGGCGTCGACTCCCGCCACGCAGACCAGCAGGTCCGCGGCGCCATCGTTCTGCCCAACGGCACCGGCAAAGAAGTCCGCGTGCTGGTCTTCGCCAAGGGCGACAAGGCCGAGGCCGCCAAGGCTGCCGGCGCCGACTATGTGGGCGAAATGGATATGGTCGAGAAGATTCAGAAGGAAAACTGGTTCGATTTCGACGTGGTCATCGCCAGCCCTGACATGATGGGTGTTGTTGGCCGCCTGGGTAAGCTGCTGGGCCCCAAGGGCCTGATGCCCTCTCCCAAGGCCGGCACCGTCACGCCCGACGTGGCCCGCGCTGTGCAGGAGTCCAAGGCCGGTAAGATCGAGTATCGCCTGGATAAGACCAACATCATCCACTGCCCCATCGGTAAGGTGTCCTTCGGCCCCCAGAAGCTGGAGGAGAACTACAAGGCGCTGATGGGCGCCATCATCAAGGCCAAGCCTGCCGCCGCCAAGGGCCAGTATATCAGAAGCTGCGTCACCGCTTCCACCATGGGCCCCGGCATCAAGCTGAATACCGCGAAACTTCAGTAAGTTTTTTGCGGAAATGCTTGACAAACCTGTCGGGCATGGATATAATAAATAGGCTGAAAATTTGATATTACCGGCGAAAGCCGCTGTAATATGGCGTTCCAAAGACAGCAGGTGGGGGCGTGCCCCCGTAAGTCCTGCCGAGGAGAGTCCATCTTTGATGATGACCGACGGTCTCCGCGTCTTTGCGACGACGGAGACCGTTTTCTTTTGGGCGCACCGATAATCCACTGGAGGTGAAAATCAAAATGCCGAATGCAAAAGTTCTGAGTGAAAAGCAGGCCATCGTGGAATCCCTGAGCGAAAAGCTGAAGACCTCTTCCGCCGGCGTTCTGGTCGACTACAGAGGCATCACTGTCGCCGAGGATACCGAGCTGCGCGCTGAGCTGCGCAAGAACAACGTGGAATATGCCGTGGTGAAGAATACCCTGCTGCGCTTCGCCGTCAACAACTCCGGCATGAGCGAGCTGGACAGCGTGCTCAACGGCACCACCGCGCTGGCCGTCAGTTTTGACGACCCCATCGCTCCTGCCCGCGTGATCAACGACTTCGCCAAGAAAATGAAGGACAAGTTCGAGATCAAGGGCGGCTATATGGACGGCAAGGTCATGTCCCTGCCCGAAGTGCAGGCACTGGCCGATATCCCCGCACTGCCCGTCCTGCAGGCCCAGGTCCTGGGCACCATGCTGGCTCCCATCACCGGCCTGGCTGTGGTCTTGAAGCAGATCGCGGAAAAGGGCGGCGAAGCCGCACCCGCTGTTGCTGAGGAGGCTGCTCCCGCCGAGGAAGCCGCCGCTGAATAAGCGCACTGCTGACCCCGCTCCCGGGGAGAGTCCCCGGACAAACAAAATAAACAATTCACTTTCATTTTAGGAGGTATATAACAATGGCAAGCGAAAAAGTTACTGCTATGATCGAAGAAATCAAGGGCCTGACCGTTCTGGAACTGAACGATCTGGTGCATGCTCTGGAAGAGGAATTCGGCGTGTCCGCCGCTGCGATGGCCGCTCCCGCTGCTGCCGGCGGCGCTGCTCCCGCTGAGGAAGCCAAGACCGACTTCAACGTGGTCCTGGCCGCCATCGGCGATCAGAAGATCAAGGTCATCAAGGTCGTCCGCGAGATCACCGGCCTGGGCCTGGCTGAGGCCAAGAAGCTGGTCGAGACCGAGAACGCCGTCATCAAGGAAGGCGTTCCTCAGGCCGAGGCCGACGACATGAAGGCCAAGCTGGAAGAAGTCGGCGCCAAGATCGAGCTGAAGTAAGAAACATTTCTTCGTTTCTAATAAGGAACACCCCCGGAAATTTCCGGGGGTGTTTTATTATTGTCCCCAAAAGATATGGAAACTGAGATTTTGGAGGATTTAACGTGATGCAGGTATTGGTATCGGCTCCGCCGGGGAAGGACTGGAAAAGCCAACGACTGCCCATAAAACAAAGGCAAAATAAAGCAGCAAAAGAAATAAAATCGTCAGAAGTACCGCATTTTGTGAAATGGGCCTTTTCCTGCGCTTTATGAGGAGTACAAAAACAAGGATCAAAAGGATACCTGCTGCGCATAAAGTGCCGTAATTCAAGAGAATCCCCATGGTGGCATGACCTCGCATCTTTGTTATGGCCGCGGATGGTTTGACCGCATCAGACGCCGCGCTTCCGCATTGGGACGGCTGTCCCTGCACAGGAAATCCGCCCAGGGGCGGCCGGAGACGTTGACGCGGCAGCGGGGCAGGGCGGCTTCATAGGCTGCGATGCGCGCATCCAGGGCGTCTGTGCAGGTCTCCGGCGGGCTTTCCCGGGCGATGGCTGTCAGCTCATAGACGGCAAGGCCGATGGCGTGGGCCTCAGTGTGGACGGCGGAGCATGCTTGGGCCACGGCGTGGCACCAGGCCGCGTCGGCGGGATCGGAAAGGGCCTTCGCCATGGCGTGCAGGTCCAGGATGGCCCGGCGGGGCAGGGCCATTTTGATCTCCCCCGCGGCCCAGGCGGCGGCCAGCGCCAGGGTCTGCCGGGGGCGGGGATCCTCCGGATACCGCGTCTCCAGCACGACGGCGGGCGCTTCCGCGCAGGTCAGGGCCCAGAAGACGACCGTTATTCGGCTTTCCTGCCGCAGGGCCTGCAGCAGGGGCTGTAGGCACAGACTTTCCCGGGAAAAGAGCAGAGCGCGCCGCCGCTTCAGTTTTTCCGCCGCGTCGACGAACTGCGGCGCGGCGGCGAGGGCCGCTGCCTTATCCATTGTCCAGGTCCAGGGCGATGATTTGGGAGAGCTGGATGTTGGCGTCGCTCATACGGATGCACTCCTCCGGCGCGGCGTTGCCCCGGCCAGGGGAGAAGGTCACGTCCGTCAGCACCACCCACTGGTCGCTGTCCTCTTCACTGACGGTCTCCGAGCCGCGGTAGACGCCTTCGAAGATGCCGCCCGCCGTGAAGAGGCGCACCGGCTCGCCCCGGGCGATCTGATTGTATTCGATGATGTTCCACATGGGAAAACACCGCCTTTCCTTGAAATTGCTTTCAGTATACACGATTCTCCACCGGGAAACAAGCGGCCGCCGCTCCAAAACCGGAGCGGCGGCTGTCGTTTGGATGGGGTTTACTGCTCGAGCCGGGAAAGGATCTGCCGTTTATAGTCCAGAAATTCCGGCTGCAGTCCGAAGGACAGGTCCCGGGGCCGGGGCGGGAGAATGGTCAGCTCCGCTGCGATGGTTCCCGGATGGCCGGCGAGGATGTAGATGCGGTCGGACAGCAGGATGGCCTCGTCGATGTCGTGGGTGATGAACAGGGTGGTCAGGTGCAGCTGGTCCATCATGCCCATGTACCAGCGGTGGAGCTCCCGCTTTGTCAGGGCGTCCAGGGCGGAGAAGGGCTCGTCCAGCAGCACCACGCCCTTCGAACCCAGGAACGTGCGCAGCAGGGCCGCCCGCTGGCGCATGCCGCCGGAAAGCTGAGCGGGGTACTTGTCCTCCGTGCCGCTGAGGCCGAAGGGCGCAAAGTAGGGCGCGGCTTCGGCGCGGGCTTCCCGCTTCGATTTTCCGGCGATGACCAGGGGCAGGGCCGCGTTGTCGAGGACCTTCTTGTGGGGCAGCAGCAGGTCCCGCTGAAGCATGTAGCTGATCTTGCCGGGCCGGCCGGTGATGTCCTCCCCGGAGAGAAGCACCCGTCCCTCCTCCGGCGTTTCCAGGCCGGAGAGGGCATGGAACAGCGTGGTCTTGCCCGCGCCGCTGACGCCCAGCAGGCACACCAGCTCCCCGGCGTTCAGATGGAGGGAAACGTCCTTCAGGATACAGCGGCTGTCGTAGGACTTGGTGATGTGCTCCGCGCGGAGCACGGCGTCTTCCGTTTCCATCAGGCGAGGTAGTCGTTGGAGAAGCCGGTGTTTTCGGGGATGGGCTGATCCACCAGGCCGTTGTCGTTCAGCCAGTTGTAGAACGCATTCCAGCGGGCGGGATCGATGTAGCCCCACTGGTCTACCTCGGCCTTGTACTGGTCGGCCATCCACTTCTGGCTTTCCAGGATCAGATCCTCGCTGCCGGCCAGGGAGCCGGTGGCGTCGCTTTCAATGAGGATCTGGGCGGCTTCCTCGGGGTGCTCGATGGCGTACTCATAGCCCTGGGCTACGGCGGCCAGGAAGGCTTTGGCCGTGTCGGGATGGTCCTCCAGGAAGGCGTTGTTGGCGATGAGGATCGGGGTGTAGTAGTCGAATACCGGGTCGATGTCCTTGAAATAGAAATAGTCGAAGTCCAGACCCCGCAGCTGGGCGTTGATGCCGCCCCAGCCGTAGTAGACCCAGATGGCATCGGTCAGGTTTTCCATCAGCGCGCCGGCCTCGTCCTCCAGGGTGTAGGGGATCAGCTCCACGTCAGCGAAGTCGCCGCCGTCGGCCTCCACTACTTGCTCCATGATGGCCAGCTCAATGACGCCATTGTAGGTGGAGTAGCGATGGCCCGCCAGCCCCGCGGGACTGTCCATGCCCTCGCCGGCGCGGGACATGATGCCGGAGGTGTTGTGCTGCAGCAGGGCGGCCACGGCGGTGACGCCCAGGGGGTCCTCCCGGGCGAAGGCGGCGGCCAGGTTGTCCTGGACCGTCACGGCGAACTGCACCTGGCCGGCGGCGCAGAGGGTGGTGGCGGTGGTGCCGTCCTCCGGGGGCTGCACGATGGTGACGTTCAGCCCGGCTTCCTCAAAATAGCCGTTGGCTTCGGCCACAAAAAGGCCGGTGTGGTTGGTGTTGGGCGTCCAGTCCAGGCAGACGGTGATGTCCGTCGTGCCGCCCTCCTCGCCGGAGGGGGTGCCGCCCTTCTGGCCGCAAGCGGCCAGGCTCAGGGCCATGGCGGAAGCCATAGCGACGGCGGCAATGCGTTTTGTATCTTTCATCGGTCAATCGTTCCTTTCGATTTTTTCATAGGCTTCCCAGGGCATGACAAGGCGGCGCAGCGCCGTGACCAGCAGCATCAGCAGCAGGCTGATGACCACGATGACGATGATGACCGCGAACATCTTGTCGAAGGCGTAGGCTTTGTTCACCCGGGTCATGTAAACGCCCAGGCCCTCGAAGCCGCCCAGCCATTCGGAGATCACCGCGCCCACCACGGCGTAGGACACAGAGACCCGTAAGCCGGAAAAAAAGAAGCTCAGGGCTGCGGGAAATTCCAGGTGGAGGAAGATCTGCCGCCGGCTGGCGCCCATGGCGCGCAGCAGGTCCGCCGCCGCCCGGTCGGTGCTGGCGTAGCCCTCCAGCAGGCTCACGGCGATGGGGAAGAAGGTGGTCAGGGCCACCAGGGTGATCTTCGGGGCCATGCCGAAGCCCATCCACAAAACGAGCAGGGGGGCCAGGGCGATGGTGGGGATGGTTTGGGTGATGACGAGAATGGGGTAGAGGGCCCGGTAGAGCCAGCGGACGCGGTGCATCAGCGTTGCCAGCGCCACCGCCACGGCGATGCCGATGCCCAGGCCCCAGAAGGCTTCCTGCAGCGTCACGGCGGCGTTGGCCGCCAGCACGGGGGCGTCGCTGATCAGCGCCTGGACCACGTCGAGAGGGGAGGGGAGCATGAACGCGGGCACGAATCCACCCTCGCTGGCGCCGCACCAGATGGCTGCCACCACGGCCAGGGCCGCCAGGGCGGGCAGCTTACTGGTGATGCTTTGTGACTTTTTCATCGATGGTCAGCACATTGCCGTGCTCCTTGTACACCAGCTTCACATAGCCGGAGACCTTGGCGCTGCCGGCTTTGGCGGCCACATACATGCAGTTTTCGAGGATGTCCAGCAGCTGGTGCAGGTCGTCGCCCTCGATGGACGTTTCGCAGGGGCCGACATAGTAGTGCAGGCCGGTGGAGCGGATGTAGTCGATGACCTCATCCACCACGCGGACGGCTTCCTGGTCGTTTTGCATGTTGGGTTCGATCTGGATGGCGATGCTTGTTTTCATAGTTTTTCCTCCTAAAAAAATAAAAGATCAGAACGCCCGCAAAATCGCGCCAATGCGGGTGTTCTGATCCGAAAACGGACGGGATCGAGATGCGACACTCCCTACGCTGGCATGATCCAACAGGTTCAAAGGGTCAAAGGCCTCCATCGCCTTACTCTCAGCTGCGCGGCAGCTCCCCTGGCATCGATATGCAGTTTGTTCCGACGGCGGTCGTCCGCCTTGCCGCCCATTATACGGCAATTGCCCGGGAAATGCAAGCCCCTTTGATGCTCCGTCGGCAGCGACGCTGCGCCCGCAGCGGAAAACCGGAGCAAAAAGCCTGGAATGCCATGGAAATTCCCTTGCCCCGGCGCGGGAGCTGTGGTATAATAAACCGCGTATGCTCCGCCGCGGCGGAGCCAGAACATCACAGAGAAACGGGAACGGAAACGCCATGAGAAAACCGAGGACTTCAGAAAAAACGACGGCCCAGCGCCTGAAAGAGTCCGCTATCCACCTCTTCGGCAAATATGGCTACGAGGGCACCACCGTGCGCGCCATCGCCAAAGATGCCGGCGTCACCGCCGGGCAGATCACCGTCAACTTCGGCAGCAAGGAAAACCTGTTCAATGAGATCGTCATGGACATGTGCCGCATGACTGAGAACGCCTTCGACCCCATCATCGGCCAGTACAGCTATCTGAAGCAGAGCGGCACCCTGACGGAGGACGCCGCCTGGCTTTTGATTGAGCAGATCGTGGACACCCAGGTGGCCTTTTCCCTGGACACGCATAACGCCGACCTGGTGCGCATCATGAACGTGCGCACCTTCAGCGAGGACATCAAGACATCGGCGATTTTGAGCCACATGACTATCAGCAAGATCGAGGATGTGTTCGCCCGGCTGCTCCAGGAGGTCTTTGCCAACAAGCGCTATCTCCACGCCCGCACGGTGAGCCGCGCCGTCAACGGCGCCATCGTCTCCTTCGGCGAGCATCCGGACCTGCTTTACGCCGAGGTCCTGGGCGGCAGCCATATGCCCGATGCCCAGGCGTGGATGAAGGGCTATGTGAGGGATTTTATTATGCACAGTCTGCGGTGCGAAGCTGCGCAGGCGGAAACGTGAAAAAAGCCTCCCCGCCGGGGAGGCTTTTTTCTTTTGTTTGCAAGGCGAGCACTTGCTTTCTTATTTGTTTTTCGGCCTCCTTGCCGCCGGACGAAGCCCGGCACTTATTCACTCTTACCTTTTTCGCCAGCCAGGCAATGACTTGCTTTCTTGTCCGAGATGCACCCCCCTCCTCTTCTTCTCCATGCGGAGAAGAAGAGGAGCGCCGTGCACGGTGTAGGAGAAGAAGAGGGCTGGGGTGCAAACTAAGCCGGTACCGTGCTCCGATCAGTGCTCTTTTGCGAGGCGGCAACTGTTCAGCCGTTTGGTACAAACTTGACTTGCCCCAGCGTCTCCGACCGCTCGCTCGCTGGCTGGGTGCTTGCAGCGGCCTTTTAAGTTCTCGCCATGGGAGCGCTCGAAAAGCCTAGTGTATACAACTGCACGTCTACAAGCACCAGGGGAGCGGCAGCGGAAAGAGAAGCAGGGGGCATTCAGGTTTGCACCAAATTTCTTCCATGTTCGCTACATAATGCGAGGTCATCTTGTCGAAGCAAGGGTCCATCCTCGTCTGTACCCTAAGCCCCTCTTTTTCCTTTGCACCGGGCGCGGCGCGTTTCTTTTTCTCCAGCAGGGAGAAAAAGAAATGGGGGGCGCAAATGGGACAAGGCTCCAAACTTGCGCCCTGGTTGCGAGTGAATAGTGAAGAGTGAATAGTGAAGAGTGAATAGTGAAGAGTGAATAAGTGCCGCCGCGGAGCGGCGGCTAGTGCCGGGCGGCAGGGCGCCGAGGGGAGCGCTGGCGCGGCGGGGAAAATGACGGAAAAATGAAACGACTGTATTGTTTTTGACCACTTTTTCTTATGGATGGCCCGGAATAAAAAGTAATGGAAATCATCCAGTGAAATTCGTAAAAATGTACAAGTTATTTTTGTGTAATTGGTCCATTGTGCGCAGTATTGACAATAGTGGCCGTTCTGCTATAATCAAATTATAATACAAGCGTATCTTTAATTTCACGATAAAACATTTTTAAGAAGGAGGTAGTAATGGGTTATGAAAATTACGGAATGTACGCTGTATGTCAACGGAAGAAAATTTGAATTTTCCGTGGGCACTAAATTCGGCCAGATCAGGCCCAACGAAACGCTGCTTGAAACGCTGCGCGACCGGCTGAGCCTGACGGGGACCAAGCGGTCCTGCGATGAGGGCGCCTGCGGCTTGTGCACCGTCGTGATCGACGGGGAGGCACGGGCTTCCTGCATGACACTCAGCGTCGAATGCGACGGAAAACACATCACCACCATCGAGGGCCTGGCGGACCCCCGCACGGGCGAACTCTCTCCGCTGCAGCAGCTGTTCATCGATGAATATGCCTTCCAGTGCGGTTTCTGCACCCCCGGCGTACTCATGGTGACCAAGGCCCTGCTGGACAAGAACCCCCACCCCACGAGAGCCGAGATTGAAGATGCGCTTTCGGGCAACTACTGCCGCTGCATCAGCCAGTATCACGTTTTGAACGCGATCGAGAAATTTGCGAGAAGGGAGGACGCGTAAATGGGAAAGCCACTGCTGAACGGTATCAATAACCCGATCCCCGACGACGGCTGGGAGCCGAGTACCAAACGGTATTTCCCCCTGGACAGAGACCCCAAGGAGTATAAGTACATCGGCAAAAACTGCGTCAGAAAGGACGCCCGCGAGATCGTCACCGGCGCCGCCGTCTATACCGACGACTATCAGATGACCGGCATGATCTACGGCACCGTCAAAAAGAGCCCTTACCCCCACGCCATCATCAAGTCCATCGACTGCGAAAAGGCCAAGGCTCTGGAGGGCGTGCGCGCCGTCCTGACCTATAAGGACCTCAACGAGATGCACATGAACCCCATGATGGGCTGGCCCCCCCACAAACCCCTGCTGGATCAGCACCTGCGCTATGTGGGCGACGCTGTGGCCCTGGTGGCCGCCGACACCCTGGACATCGCCCAGGAGGCCTGTGATTTGATCGATGTGGAGTATGAGGTCCTCCCCGCCGTGTACGACGGCCTGTCCGCCATCAAGGACGGCGCGCCCCAGCTTTACGATCAGTTTGACCACAACATCTGCCCCGGCGGTCTGGAGCTTATGCAGCTGGACGGCAAGTTCTGGCATCTGGTCCGCGGCGACGTGGACAAAGCCTTTGAAGAAAAATGCGCCTACGAAGCCGAGGACACCATCGAATTCATGGGCATGTGCGCGCCCAACGCCCCCGAACCCCCCGGCGTCATCGTCAAGTGGGAAGGCGGCATGAAATTCAGCCTGTGGGGCACCTCCCAGTCCGCCTTCCTTCTGAAGTTGGTCAACGAGTCGGTGCTGCCGGGCATCAAGTACGAGCCCTACACCTTCCATACCGGCGGTTCCTACGGCAACAAGCAGTCCATGACCTTCCAGACCACCGCCGCCACGGCCCTGGCCTATGTCACCAAGCTTCCTGTCAAGGTCTACCAGACCCGCGTGGAGCAGATGACGAACTACCAGACCCGCCTGGGAACCCAGGTCCACGCCCGCATGGGCATCGACAAAGACGGCATCATCCGCGCCTTCAAGGGCGACTGGAAAGTCGTCGCGGGCGCCTTCAACGACAACCTGCAGGGCAACATCGGCGTCGGCCTGGGCGAGACCCAGCTCATCATGGGCAAGTGCCACGACTGGGACCTGAACTCCGACATCGTCGTCACCAACAAGCAGCCCGCCGGCATCGTCCGCGGCTACGGCGGCCAGGAGCTGAACTCCTGCCTGTCCATGCTGGTGACCCGCGTAGCCCGGGCCGGCAACTTCGACCCCGTGGACGTGTTCGCCAAGAACTACGTCTCCGACGGCGACAGCTACATCTGGCGCGACGGTCTGCCCTGGCGCGCCCATTCCATCCAGTATGAGCAGATGATCCGCAACACCGCCGAAAAGTTCGGCTGGAAGGACAAGTGGAAGGGCTGGGGCGTTCCCACCTGGACGTCCGAGGACGGCCGCTATGTCCGCGGCGTGGGCTGCTCCGCCATCGGCAACGCCGACGTGGGCGAGGACTGCTGCGAGGCCTATGTCCGCCTGGCCCCGGGCCTTTTGGACAACACCATCATCGCCACCCTCCACGCCGACATCACCGAAAACGGCAACGGCCAGCGCTCCAACGCCCAGAAGGTCTGCGCCGAGCGCCTGGGCATCCCCTATGAAAACGTCGTCATGGTCCCCTCGGGCACCATCTTCAGCCCCACGGGCGTTTCCCTGGGCGGCTCCCGCGGCACCATGACCCTGGGCCACGCCATCGCCAACGCCTGCGACGACGCCCTGGAAAAGATCTTCAAGGCCGCCGAGGTGCCGCTGCGCTGCTCCTGGCAGAATATGGAGATCCGGGACAACATGGTCTGCTCCAAGCTCCATCCGGGCGAAAAGATCCCCCTGGGCGCCCTGGTGAACTACTGGACCACCGTCACGGGCTACGGCAAGCACGTGGAAGAATTCTCCACCCCCAGCTGCGTGTGCGTGTTCGTCGAGGTCGAGGTGGATAAGGAGACCGGCAAGACCCGCGTCATCAAGATGGTCGTGGGCACCGACCCCGGCCAGATCATCGACCCCGCCACCATCGAAATGCAGCTCCAGGGCGGCATCGGCTCGGCCTGCCTGGACACCGCGTTCTATGAAGAGCACATCGTCGACAAGGAAACGGGCCGCACCATGACCTATGACATGCTCGAGTACAAGACCCGTCCGTTCAACGAATTCCCCGAGTTCGACTACAACGTGGAGGAATCCCAGTGGGATACCTGGCAGTATCACGCCAACGGCGTGGGCGAGATCTCCGGCGGCGGCGCGGCTTCCGCGGCCATGCTGGCCATCTCCAACGCCATCGGAACGGACGTTTCCACCTATCCCGCCACGCCTGACGTCATCCTGAAGGCGCTGGGCAAGCTGTAAGAAGGGAGGCTGAAAGTGCATGAAAAGTTTTGAATACGAGCGGGCGCAAAGCCTGCAGGACGCAGCAGCGCTGAAAACCGCCGCTGAAAACGCCGAATTCATGGCCGGCGGCACGGACCTTTTGGGCAAGATCAAAAAGGAGATCCTCCCGGTGCCCACCTCCGTGGTCGTCGATATCAAGGGCCTGGAGGAGGCCAAGGGCGTGGAACTGAAGGACGGCGTGCTGTCCATCGGCGCCCTGACCACCCTGGCGGGCCTGTGCGAGAACGAGACCGTCGGCAAGACCTTCCCCGGCCTTGCCGAGGCGGCCCACTCCGTGGCCACCCCCATCATCCGCAACGCCGGCACCATCGGCGGCAACATCTGCCAGGACGTGCGCTGCTGGTTCTACCGCTATCCCAACGAGGCGGCCGGCCGGCTGAACTGCGCGCGCAAGTGCGGCGACGAGTGCTACGCCATCCACGGCGAGAACCGCTATCACTCCATTTTCGGCGGCTACCGCATCGCCGCCAACCAGTGTACCCTGGCCTGCCCCGCCGGCACGGATATCTCCGAGTATATGGAGCTGATCCGCAAGGACGACTGGGACGGCGCCGCCGAAGTGATCATGCGCTCCAATCCCATGCCCATGATCACCGCCCGCGTCTGCCCCCATCCCTGCCAGGATGACTGCAACCAGGCAAAGCACGGCAACTGCGTGAATATCCACGCGGTGGAGCGCGCCCTGGGCGATTATATCCTCGCCCATGCCGACCGCTTCTACAAGGCCCCCGCGGCGGAGAGCGGCAAAAAGGTCGCCGTCATCGGCGCGGGCCCCTCGGGCCTGGCCGCGGCCTATCTCCTGCGCAAACAGGGCCACAGCGTCACCGTCATCGACAAGATGGAAAAGGCCGGCGGCGTGCTGATGTACGGCATCCCCCATTACCGCCTGCCCAAGTCCATTGTGGAAGCCTTCGCCGCGGCGCTGGCAAACATGGGCGTCGTCTTCAAAATGAACACCGCCGTGGGCAAAGATATCGCCATGGACGACATCGTCAGAGACTATGACAACGTCTTCATCGGCACCGGCGCGTGGAAGCAGCCCGTCCTGGGCATCCACGGCGAGGAACTGACCCAGTTCGGCCTCGATTTCCTGGTGGAAGTCAATACATACCTCAAGAAAGTCGCCGCTTTCGGCGAGAACATCCTGGTCTGCGGCGGCGGCAACGTGGCCATGGACGTGGCCCTGACCGCTGTGCGCCTGGGCGCGAAGAAAGTCACCCTCTGCTGCCTGGAGCAGGAAGCGGAGATGCCTGCCGCCAAGGAAGAGATCGCCCGCGCCAAAGAAGAGGGCGTCGTGATCATTAACGGCCGCGGTCTTGCCGGCATCATCGAGGAGAATGGCAAAGCCGCCGGCCTCGAAACGAAGAAGTGCGTTTCCGTCTACGACGAGAAGGGCCGCTTCAGCCCCGTTTACGACGAGGACGACCGCACTGTCATCGACGCCGACACCATCATCTTGGCCACTGGCCAGCGGGTGGACCTGGACTTCCTGGGCGATAAGCTGGGCGCCGAGCTGAAGGCCGCCAACGGCCTGCTGGACGTGGAGGAAGAGACCTTCAAAACGGCCACGCCCTATGTCTACGGCGCCGGCGACGCTGTCACCGGCCCCAACATCGCCATCCGTGCCATCGCGGGCGGCATGGCGGCCGCGCGCGCCATCTCCGCCGAGCTGGGCGCCCCCGCCCCCAAGGGCAAGGACCAGCGCCCCGTGATCCACTTCGATCCCAAGGGCGTCGAGGACCGCGCCGGCAAGGCCGACAAGGAGCGCCCCGTGCAGGAGCGCACCCTGGAGGATGAGGACTCCGCCACCTTCACCATGGAAGAGGCCAAGGCGGAGGCAGGGCGCTGCATGGACTGCGGCTGCTACGCCGTCAGCCCCTCGGATATCGCCCCGGTGCTGATTTCCCTGGACGCCAGGATCGTCACCACCGAGCGCGCGCTGAGCGCCGAGGAATTCCTGTGCACCACGCCCAAGATGAGCGAGGCCCTGGGCCGCGGCGAGATCGTGACGAAGATCGAGATCCCCGTCAAGGACGGCTGGAACTCCAAGTACATGAAGTTCCGCCTGCGCGACGCGGTGGACTTCGCCATCGTCAGCGTCGCCTCCTCCATCAAGGCCGAGGGCGGCGTCATCCAGGACGCCCGCCTGGTCTTCGGCGGCGTGTCCCCCATGCCGCGCCGCGCCCGCGAGGCGGAAGAATTCCTCAAGGGCAAGGCTGTCACCGAGGAAAACGCCTGGGCCGCAGCGGACATCGCCGTCAAGGATGCCGAGGCGCTGCAGTACAACGCCTATAAGATCCAGATCCTCCGGAGCCTTGTCAAGGACAGCATTCTTGCGGTAAAATAAGCGCAGAGGGATCTGCAAAATCCGATCTTTGGAAAGGGGCGCGGTCCGGGAGGGCCGCGCCCTTTTTTCACGAAAGGGAAAAAGTCAAAACAAAAGCATTTGAAATCGATCAGGGAAGGAATGTGGTAGACCCATGGAGGAGAAAACGCTGAAAGTCGGCATCATCGGCACGGGGAACATGGCGGGCGTCATGGCCGCGTCCATTGCGAAAATGAAGCACGTCGAAGTGGCCGCGGTGGCCTCGCGCAATATGGAAGACGCCTGCGCTTTCGCCCTGCGCCACGATTTGCGCAAGGCCTACGGCAAATACGAGGATCTGATGAAGGACAAGGACGTGGACCTGGCGTACATCGCCGTGCCCCCCTCCCATCACGCCCTTTACGCCAGCCAGTGCATCGACCACAAAAAGCCCGTCCTGGTGGAAAAGAGCTTCACCGCCAACGCTGAGCAGGCCGAGGCCCTGATCGCCAAGGCGGAGCACGAGGGCGTCTTCATCGCCGAAGCCATGGCGACGCGCTATATGCCCATGGCCCAAACCATCCGGGACGTTGTCCGCAGCGGCCGCATCGGCGCCGTTAACGCCGTGAATGCCAACCTGGGCTGCGCCCTCTCAAAGCAGCCGCGCATGCTGGATGCAAGCCTGGCCGGCGGCGCGCTGCTGGAAACGGGCGTCTATCCGCTGACGCTGATCTCCCTGGCAGCGGGCGAAAACGTGACCGATATCAGCTGCGAGGCCCGGAAATCGAAAAGCGGCGTGGACCTGGAGGACCAGGTCGTCATGACGGTCCGGAACGGCGAGGACGAGATCCGCTGCATGTTCTACGCATCCGTCATCGGCCCTACGGACCGCCGGGGCGTCATTTACGGCACCGAGGGCTATCTGGTGGTGGAAAACACCGGCAATTTCGAGGCCATCGAGATTTACGACGGGGAGCATAAACTCCGGGAGCGCATCGAGCGGCCGGCCCAGGAGGAAACGGGCTATGTTTACGAGCTGGAGGCCTGCCGACGCGCCCTGGCGGCGGGAAAGCTGGAATGCGACGAACTGCCCCACCGGGAAACGGTGCGCATGATGAAGGTCATGGACCTGATCCGCCGGGGCATGGGCGTGGCCTATCCCTTTGAGTGAGGGCCGGAAAGGAGAAGCGCGATGGAAAAACGGTTTTCTGCCAACATCCCCGCCATCACGGCGGAGGAGCAGGCGCTGCTGCGGGAGAAGCACGTTTTGGTGGCGGGTTGCGGCGGCATCGGAAATTATGTGATCGAATACCTGGCCCGCGCCGGCGTGGGGCGGATCACCGCCGTGGACAGCGACGTGTTTGAAGAATCGAACCTGAACCGACAGCTGTACGCCACGGCGGCCACTCTGGGAAAGAACAAGGTCACCGCCGCAGCGGAGCGGGTGCGGGAGATCGCGCCGGGAACGGCCTTTGATTTCTGGCTCTCCCGCCTGCGCGGCAGCACTGCGCCCTCGGCCCTGCGGGGAAAGGACCTGGTCCTCGACGCGCTGGACAGCATCGAGGACCGGCTGATGCTGGAAGAGGCCTGCGGCGAGGCGGGGCTGTATCTCGTCCACGGGGCCGTGGCCGGCTGGATGGCCCAGGCCATGACCGTGTCCCCCGGCAGCGGCAGTCTGCGGACGTTTTACGAGAACAACGCCGCTCCCGCCACCCACGCGGTGCTGTCCTTCGCCCCGGCCCTCTGCGCGGCGGTGCAGGCGGCGGAGGCGCTGAAACTGCTCTGCGGCCGCGCTCCCTCGCTGGAGGACAAGCTGCTCTGCTTCGATTGCCGGGACATGACGGCGCGCACCGTCCTGCCCGCGGAGCACGTCTTTGCCGAGGGGCAGATCGATGTGACCATCTGCAAATACGACCAGCTGGAACAGCGGGACGTTTACACCGTCCCCGAGCGCACCACTGTGCGCCAGATCCTGAAGATCCTCTCTTTGGAGGGGGAGAACCTCTATGTCATGCGCAACGGGCAGTATGTGATGCCTGAGGACTTCGACCGGCCGGTGCTGGAGGCGGGCGACCTGCTGGAACTGCGCAAATCCGCGGCCTTTGGCGGTTGACGGAGAAAAGAGAAAGGAAAGAAGAAGGGAAGGGAGAAACCATGGCGACCAACGGCGAAAAAATGATCGAGCTGGTGCGCGCGCGGTCCTTCTGGGGCGTGCCGGAGGAGGCCGCCGGTCTATGCACCGTGCAGGACGAGGAGGGCCGGGAGCGGCTGCGCCTGGGCTTTGACGCTCACCGGGACGCGATTGCCGTCATCGGCTACGAGGCCGCGCCGGAGACCGGCGCGGACGTCTGCGCGGCCCTGGCGGCGCTGTGCGGCCTGGCGCTGGAGCAGCCGGTGATGACGGCCTACAACGACCTGGACGAGGCGGTGCTGGCCGCCGCCCTCAGCGACGACGGGACCGTGGACGAGGTGAACCGCCCGGCGGTGGCCCTGGCTGTGGCCATGCTGCGGGAGGCGATCCGGGTCTACGCCCGCGCCTACGCCGAAAAGAAAGCCCGGGGAGAAGAATGGCACGGCAACCGCTGACAAGCGGCCCGGATCACGGGAATAGACACAGCCCCGCTTCCGCGCTTTTGCGTGGGAGCGGGGCTGTGCGGCCTTTTCGCTGGCAAAGAACGAGGGGAACCGTGCGGCGCGGAGAGCGCCGCGCGGTTTTTTAGTGGAGCGCCGCCTTCGAGGTACAATAAGGGAAGAAACATCGAAGAAAGAGGTCATTCGTATAGATACATACATGCTCAGTGAAGCGCAGCTCCGTGGAAACGACGTGTATCTACCTTGCCCTGTCCGGGACCGAGCAGGCGCGCCGGCTTTTTCGGCAAAGGCATACTTCCGCCGCCGCGTCATACACTTGCAGTGAGAGTTTTTGCGGAAGGAGCGGGGGATATGAGAATTTTCCTTTTGCGGCATACCTATGTGACGGTGCTGGCGGCCATTGCGGCCGCGGCGGCGATCTTCCTGGCGGTGACCGTGCCGACTGCCATCAGCGCCTCGGCTACGGAGCGGCAGCTGCCGATCTACTGCGTCCACCGGGACCAGAAGGTGTGCGCCATCAGCTTCGACGCGGCCTGGGGCGACGCTTCCACCGCGGATCTGGTGGGCATCCTGAACCGCTACGGCGTCAAGGCCACGTTTTTCGTCATCGGCGACTGGGCGGAGCAGTATCCCCAGGACGTGAAAATGCTGCACGCAAACGGCATGGAGGTCATGAACCATTCCAGCAGCCACGGTCACATGAACCAGATGTCCGCCGAAGAGATCATCGCGGACGTGGAGCAGTGCAACGACCAGATCGAGGACATCACCGGGCAGCGCCCCACTCTGATCCGCTGCCCTTACGGCGAGTATGACGACCATGTCATCTCCGCCATCCGCTCCATCGGCATGGAGCCTATCCAGTGGGACGTGGACAGCCTGGACTGGAAGGATTTGTCCGCCGATGAGATCTACCGCCGGGTGACGGGCAAGGTGCAGCCGGGGAGCATCATCCTTTTCCACAACGCGGGGCAGAACACGCCCCAGGCCTTACCCGATATCCTGGAATACCTGCTCGGCGAGGGCTATGCCATCGTGCCCGTCAGCGAGATCCTGCTGGAAGGGGAGTACACCATCGATCACGAGGGCCGCCAGTGGCCGGCGGAGGACGGCGGCGAAGAAACGGATGCGCCGTTGGCACAGTGACAGCCGCCGGCACGGTGCCTGACAGGCGGTGCTCCCAATGCCGGCAGGAGAAATCGGATATTTTGTGAACAAATTGTAGTTCTTTTGTAAACGTTGGCACTCTCGACTTGACAGTGCTAATTTTGGGCGCTACAATAAAGTCGTTCCAAGAGAGGAGCGCAGAAAACCCCTCCCAAAGGGCACATGAAAAATGATTGAAATGGAGGAATGATTTATGTTGCCCAGTATTTTTGGTGAGAATTTGTTTGATGACTTCTTTAATGACGGTTTCGGACTGATGACCGCATGGGACAAAGCGAATCCCCTGTATGGGCATCGCGGCAAAAACCTGATGAAGACGGATGTCCGGGAAACGGAGGACACTTACGAGGTGGACATCGACCTGCCCGGCTTTAAGAAAGACGAGATCAAGGTCGACCTGAAGGACGGCTATCTGACCATCAGCGCGGAGAAGAACCTGAACCGGGACGAGAAGGACCAGAAAGGGAATTATATCCGCCAGGAGCGCTGCACCGGCGCCTGCAGCCGCAGCTTCTATGTGGGTGATATCCGCCCGGAGCATATCACCGCCAAGTATGAGGACGGCATTCTTCAGCTGTCCATGCCAAAGGTGGAGAAGAAGGAACTGCCCAGCGGCAGCAGCATTGCCATCAACTGAACACACGGGCCGCGCGCCCATGCAAAAGGCCCCGGGAGTATTATGCTCCCGGGGCCTTTCCCGTCCACGAACAGCTGTTCCACGCCCAATTACTCATTTCAATCCCCGCCCCCGCGAGGGAAGCGACGTTGTTGGCAGTGCCGTCCGTGTGGACAAGGCAATTTCAACCCACGCCCCCGTGGGGCGGCTCCAGGGCGTAATAAGCGCCGTCGTCCAGAGAGCGATTTCAATCCACGCTCCCCGTGAGGGGAGCGACTGGGCGAACTGATCGACGCCCTGTGTGATATGACATTTCAATCCGCGCTCCCCGTGAGGGGAGCGAC